>JBCEBZ010000367.1:0-45599 GCA_039206675.1 Rhodococcus sp. (in: high G+C Gram-positive bacteria)
GCCTGACCCTCGCCGAGTTGGTGCACGTCTACGACGTGCGCCGGTTGCTCGAGGTCGAGGCTGCCCGGCTCGGGGCGCAGCGGATCAGTCCCGAGGACTGCGACAGGATGCAGGCCGAGTTCGCGCTGATGCGCACCGCCGTCGACGAGCAGCGCGTGGTCGCCCTCCTCGACCACGACGAGGCCCTGTTGTCGATCCTGTACGAGGCCGCCGCGAATCCTGTTCTTCTGCAGACGATCCGAAACCTGTGGAACCACTGCCGGGCCTACAAGATCGTCGGCGCGCAGGGAAGCCTGGACTCCGGTGGCGACGACCCGCTCTGGCGATTCCAGGAGCGCCTCGTTGCTGCAGCCCGGGACCGCTCGGGTGAATCCGCGGCAGCGGTCAACGAGGAATCGCTCCTCGACGCGACCGACCGCATCAAGGCACTGCTGGCTACCGAGCAGGCTGCGTCGGCGGACGCCGGATAGCACGACACGCACCACGGCACCGTCGGCAGAATCGCCGTCGAGCGTTGCATCCTCGGGCCGGTATGACCCCCCGAGCGGCTACGGCCGGTAGATCCCGGCCCCGGAGATGACGAGCCCGCGGTAGAGGTTCCTCCCTGCGTCCTCGGTGTAGAAGCACGCCCGAGGGGTTGTGTGATCTGTGATTACATATTAGTGTTCTGTGACGAGACGCACATCACACCACCGGGTGCGGAACGTAGCGAACGAAGCCGGCTCACATCGCCGGTCGCCGGCACGGCCTCGGGCCGAGAATCTCGTGTTCTCGAATCGCTCTGTGTCTCAACAGGAATTGAATCAATATCCGACCACCTCGATCGCCACCGAGGAACGCCGCATCAGGTCCGGGTCGGCAAAGAATGTCAACAAGGAGTCCGAGATGACGACCAATCCGTTGGACGACGCGCCACTGTCCACCTTTCACAAGAAGTTAGCGGTGTTCTCCTCGGGAGGGCCGTTCCTCGACGGCTACGCCCTCTCGATCATCGGTGTCGCGATGGTGCAGATCTCGGGCCAGTGGAACCTGTCGTCGGCCGAACAAGGTCTGATCGCCGCATCCACGCTGATCGGCATCCTGCTCGGTGCGTTCGCCGGCGGTTGGCTGACCGACCGCTTCGGCCGGGAGGTCCTGTTCACCCTCGACCTGGTTGCGATCATCGCCTGCTCTGTGGCGCAGTTCTTCGTCGATGACGTCGTCTGGTTGATCGTCCTGAGGCTGCTCCTGGGCATGGCCGTCGGTGCCGACTACCCGATCGCCACGTCATTGATGACGGAGTTTGCGCCGCGCAAATACCGTGGTCCGTTGCTGGGTGCTTTCGTCACCATGTGGTTCGTCGGCGCCGCGGCAGCATACGTCGTCGGCGAGGTCCTGGCACGAACCGCCGGAGACGACGCGTGGCGTTGGATGCTCGCCAGTGCCGCATTCCCCGCAGTGCTGATCGTCGTGGCCCGGGTCGGCACTCCGGAGTCGCCCAGGTGGCTGGTCAGCAAGGGGAAGATCGACAAGGCCAACGAGGTGCTGCTCAAGGTCTACGGCCCCGGTGTCACCGTCGCCGACCTTCCCGAGGAAGAAGAGAGCAATGTCGGCGTCAAGGAGCTCCTCCGCTCCGGCTACGGCAAGCGGATGGCCTTCATCACCCTCTTCTGGACCTGCTCGGTGATTCCGCTGTTCGCCGTCTACGCCTTCGCCCCGGCCATCCTCGGTGCTCTCAAACTCGAGGGGGACGCCGCACACATCGGATCCGCCGTCATCACCATCCTGTTCATGGTCGGCTGTGTCGTCGCCCTGTTCCTGGTCAACCGGATGGGCCGGCGCCCACTGCTGATCCACAGCTTCGTGTGGTCGGGTCTCGCCCTGCTGTTGCTGGGAATCTTCCCCGGAGCGCCGAGCGCGATCATCATGGTTCTCTTCGCCGCCTACGCGGTCCTCATCGGCGGCTCCCAGATCCTGCAGTGGGTGTACCCGAACGAGCTGTTCCCCACCGAAGTCCGCGGTTCCGCAGTCGGATTGGCGTCCTCGCTCAGCCGCATCGGCGCTGCGATCGGCACGTTCCTGGTGCCGCTGTCCCTCAGCAGCCTCGGCATCGGCGTCACCATGCTGATCGCTGCCGGCATCACCCTCTTCGGTGCCGTCATCTCCCAGATGTGGGCACCCGAGACCCGGGGGCTGTCCCTCTCCGAGAGCGCGGGGCTCGGCCAGACCGGCAAGTCGCCCGCCCCCGCGGAGACGATCTCCGTGTAGCAGAACCCCGGCACTATCCGAGAACCGTGTCCTTCGCTCCGAAGGACACGGTTCTCGTGCGTCTCAGGGTCTTTCGGCGACGCCGCACCGGAGGTCCGGTACCCGACCGGCGATCGAACGCTGCGGGATTCGGTGTCTCTGCGGTGGCAGGCATGGAGCCTCGTGCCGACTACCAGGATGCGACCCTGCTGCGGGACGATCAGCACGCAGCGGTCGTCGACGGCTTGTCGCGTCACGCTCGGAAGGTCAACCGGCGAACAGCCGGGACGGCTCGCTCTCACGACTTCGTCACCGAGACATCGTCGCGGACGGCGACGATGTCTCAGGACGTATGGCCCTGCCGACGGTCAGCGGGTCTCGATCGCGGTGGCTTCGTGCTTGCGCTTGCGAATTCCCAGCGCGCTCGGGCCGCGCGACGAGTGACGTCTACCGCCGGCGCGCGCCGACACGCGATCGTGCGGTCGTTCGTCCGTGACGGTGCTGTCGGGTGCCGCCGCTGCGGACGGACGTATTTCGGCGGCCTTCTTGGGTTCGCGCGTCGCGACCCAGCACACCGTTGCGCCCACGCACACGATGGCGGTGCCGACCCAGAACGTGACCCCGAGCGCGGTAGCCAGCATCAGCGAAGAGAACGCGGCGGACAATACCGGGGTGAAGTAGGAAGCGGCGGCGAGCAGGGTCATGTTCCCGTGAAGAATGCCCACATTCCACAGGGCATAGCCGAAGCCGATTGCACATGCCGCTACCAGGGTGGCTACCACCCCGGTCAGCGTCAGGTGGATGGGTTCGGTGTCACCGATCAGGTACAAGACCCAGAACGATGCCGCGGTGAGCATGAAGAACGGGGTAATCCCGTTGTTACCCTTCGCGAACAGCTTTGTCACGGTGCAGTATGCGGACCAGATGACGGCGCCCAGGAGTGCGAGGGCGTAACTCAGGGGGTTCGTGCGAATGTTCTCGATGGTCCCGGGCAGGTCGAGTCCGGCGTCACCTCCGAGGACCAGCGCGATCCCGGCGATGGACAATCCGATGCCGGGGATGAACAGGATCGAGGATCTCTGGCCGGTGAACAGGATGGCGAACAGGACTGTCAGGCACGGCCACAGGTAGTTCACGATGCCGACCTCGATCGCCTGGCGCGCGTCGGTTGCCAGTCCGATCGCGAGGGCGAAGCACACTTCGTATCCGGCGAACATCAGCGCGCCGGTCAGCAGATAGACGCGATTGAACTCGCGAAGCTTGGGCCAGCCGACGGTGAGGAACAACAACACGGAGCAGCACGTGTAGATCATGGCCGCGCCGCCGATCGCACCGAGACTTTCGGTGACCAGTCGGATCATGCCGACCATGGTGCTCCACAACACAATCGCTGCCAGGCCGGCCAAGGTTGCGTTCCGGCCAGTCATCGCCACTCTTGCCAAGATGATCCTCCTTCGTGCTGAGCTCAGGGATTTACGAACCCGACCACCGTGGTCGGCAGATCCCGACTGCTTCGTCGGACAGGCCAACCGCGGCTGCGTGACGTGCAGGCGAGGTGGGAGTTCGTCCCGTGGCACACCTGAGAGGTCCTTGATCGAGTTGTCGTGGGCATCACGAATCGGCGCACGTCGGCGCGAGGGAACCCGACCGTTACGCGATTCTTACGTGAATGTAATCTGTGATCACAAAGTTGGCAAGTGATGTGCGCCGCAGTGGGCGGTATGAACGCCTTCTACAGCGGGTAGTGCGTCAGCACTCCCATCGGGTCGTGCCGCTGCCGTAGTTCGCGCAGTCGCCGGAGGTTTCCGCCGTAGGCCGCGTCGATCTCGGCGCCGGTCTCGGGAAATCCGGGCCGGACTTCGACGCTGTAGACGCCGGTGGTGTGGGGTGCGAGCGCGTCGAGGGTGCCACCAGCCCACGACAGGCAGGCGGCGCCGTCGTAGGGGTCGGACCATATCGCGTTGAGCGGGATGTTCCATTCGCCGCTGCGGCCCCAGAAGGCGGTGTCCTCGTCGGCCACGTCGGCGAGCGCGCCGCCGGTGTGCTGGAAATCGATTCGGCATTCCCGCGTCGGCGCACCGCGGATCTGGGTGGCGAGGGCTTCCGCGAGCTGGGAATCGAGGGTCGGCCCGGTGAAGACGGCCTTCCCGAAGAACGACCCCCGGCGTTCACCCGGTTGGGGCAGCCGGATCGGTTCCGGTTCTTCGCCGTCGGGTCCGGGTGGCGCGAATTCGGGTAGCCCGGAAAGGTAGTCGCCGGAGGTCTCGGACCGGTGCAGCACGCTGCCCGACACGGCGGCGACCGACGTGGCGGCCGCCCGGGCGCGGTCGATGTCGGATGCGTCCTCGCTCGCGCACGCGGTGTACACGAACAAGACGGGTTCGTCGGCGGACAGTGCGCTGTAGCCGAGCACCGCACCCATCGTCGTGTTCCGCGGAAGCGTCGGGGCGACACGGAAATAGGTGGCGAGCGCTTCGAGTCCGAGCACCATCCGATCGACCCACACCGGACCCTGTGAGTGGGTGCGCAGCACCGCCGACGTGACCACGCCGAAGCACGGTGCGCAGCCCCGGACCGCCCACCACAGATCGGCCTCGTCGCCGGTGCTGGCATCGGACAGGTGGACCACTTCGCCCGAGGGCAGCACGAGTTCGACCTCGAGCAGTTGATCGACGGTCAGCCCGAGACTGCGCGTGAGGTATCCGACGCCGCCGCGGGTGACCAGTCCGAAGCCCGCATGTCCGACGATCCCGACCGGCACCACCCGGCCGGTGGGGGCGAGGGCGTCCAGCATGGTTCCCACGGTGGCGCCGCCGGCCACGACCACTCGATCGTCGTCGGGCCGCGCCGTGTTCATCCGGGCGGACAGGTCGAGCATGACGGCGTCGTCGGCGACACAATTGGAACTCAGCCCGCCGCCGCGGACGGTGACGGTGCCGCCCGTCCGGTGCGCAACCCGCATGACGGTGGCGGCTTCCTCCACGGACTCCGGCTCGACGACGCACGACGGACTGCGTCTCGCGGCGTCGGGAAAGAACACTCTGCCCAGTGCCGAAACGTAGTCGTCGGTGTCCGGCAGATGAACCCGGTGCGGGAGCACCGCCTTCAGCTGTGCGACACATTCCGCGGATGGTGAACTCACGAGCGCCTCCTATCCCGTTGCGTTACCTGCCTGCCACTCGGCCCACGGGACCTCCCAGTCCCCGTACGTGTCCCACACGGGCAGGATCGGCCCGCCCGAGTTGGTGATCTCGACGACGTCGCCGATACCGAAGTGGTCGAACATCCACTGGGCGTTGGCCGGAGCCAGGTTCACGCAACCGTGGGAGACGTTGCTGTTGCCCTGATCGCCCACCGACCACGGCGCCGAGTGGACGAATTCGCCGTCGTTCGAGATGCGGAGGTTCAGGTCGACCTTCTCGCGGTAGTAGTCGGGGTCGCCCGCGCAGACCCCGTACGTGCAGGAATCCATGATGATGCTCTGCTGCTTGTCCGAGACCACGTGCGGGCCCTCGTGCGACGGGTGGTCGGGGGAGCCGAGACTCATCGGCATCGAGGTTTCCTGAACACCGTTGTGGAACACGGTGAGCACCTCGCTGGCCCCGTCCGCCTTGGCGACCCACGAGTCGTGCACGGTGTAGTCGGCGGAATTGTTCTCGGCGCCGAACACGCCGTCGCCCAGGTCGACGCCGTACACGTCCGCCTCGATGTGGATCTTGGTTCCCGGCGCCCAATAGTTCGCGGCGCGATAGTGCGCGTTCTGGTCGTCGGTCCAGTACCAGGCCCCGGGCTGCGGCGGTGTCGTGGTCACGTGCAGTCGCTGTTGCACCTCGGCCTTGTTCACGACCGGCGCCGTGAACTGGAACACCATGGGCTGGCCGACGCCGATGCCCGTGTCGGCGACGACCTCGGGTGCCGGCACGACGTTCGCGTAGGCCGTGGAGCCGGGGGTCATCGTCGTCACCGTGAATGTCTGCTCGACGGGGGCACCGTCCGGGTTCACCGCGTCTGCGACGACCGTGTACGTGGACTCGTATCCCAGCGGTGCGCTGCTCGTCCAACTCGTGCCGTCGGGGGCGAGGGCACCGGCGACCGGTGCGCCGGCGTCCGCGGGATTCGTGACCGTCACGGTGGTGAGCCGGCCACCGGTGGCGGTGACCACGATCGGGGTGGTCGGGTTGATCGGTGCGCCGTCGGCCGCGGGAACGGCGATCGAGGCGGGCGCGGCCTGGGTGGTGGTCGGGGGCTCCGAGGTGCCGGTGTCTCCGATGGTGCATGCCGTCGCCAGGAATGTCATGGCCACCACGGCAACGATGCCGGCCGTCCGTGTGCGGAGAGTCACGACCACCTTCTTTCGAATCTCGATCAGCGTTCGCCGTCCTCATACTGCCAGCGATCGGCTCGGAGTTTCCTGTGAGACGCCCTCGCACCCCGCCCGAACTGCGGGAATCCGACCCCCGACGTCCTATTAGACAGCATTGCTGGTGAAGTTTATGCAGAGAAGTGGGGGTTTGCGCCGGATAGTCATGATTGATTCTCAAAAATAAAACAGCTAGACTGGCTAATGAATCTGACGGGCGATCGAGAGGCGAACACATGGACGAGAAGGTCGAACGGCTCCGTGAGGACGTCGTCATGTTCACCCGGCGCATCCGGGCCCAGCGGTCCGGGCACCTGCTCACGCCCTCGCAGCTGCAGGCGCTCGCGCATCTCGACAGGGAAGGTCCGATGAGCGCCCGCGCCCTCGCCGATCTCGAGCAGGTGGCGCCGCAGTCCATCGCGCGGACCGTCTCGATCCTCGAGGACGCCGGGATGGTCTCCCGCACGGTGGACCCCCAGGACGCACGGGCCAGCATCGTCGCGATCACCGCGCCGGGACTGCAGACCCTCACCGCCGACCGGTCGCGGCGGAGCGAATGGCTCGCGGCCGCGCTCGCCACCGAATGCACCGACGCCGAACGCGACCTCCTCTTCATCGCCGGACGGCTGCTCCGCCGACTCGCCGCCACCCCGGAGTCGGCGCCGCAGCGGGAGTCACTGATGAACTCGTGAGCGCGACCGTCGCCGATACCGATGTCGCGCAGAAGTCGCCGTCCGTACCGTTCCGGGTCAGCGGATCCGTCGCCACCGGGAGCATCCTCCAACCCCTGAACTCGTCGATGATCGCGGTGGCGATCGTCGGCATCGCCGCCCAGTTCGGCTCCTCGTCCGGCATCACCTGGGTGATCTCCGCGCTCTACATCGCCACCGCCGTCACCGCGCCGATGGCGGGGAAGCTCGGCGCGCTCCTCGGCGCGCGGCGGGTCTACCTCGGGGGCCTCGCCCTGGTGGCGCTGGGCTCCGTGGCCGGACTGCTCGCGCCCACGGTCGGCTGGCTGATCTTCTCCCGCATCCTCGTCGGAATCGGAACCGCCACTCAATATCCCAACGCGATGACGATGATTCGCGGTTACGCGGAACGGCATGGTGCGCAACCGCGCACCGCGATCACGACCCTCGCGATCTGCAGCCAGGCCGTCGTGGCACTCGGCCCGACACTCGGCGGGCTGCTGGTGGGTGCGTTCGGCTGGCAGTCGATCATGTGGATCAACCTCCCGATCGTCGCATTCAGCGCCGTGGCGGTCACGAAGTTCGCGAACGTCGGCTTCGTCGGCGGCATGTCGGTCAGCCGACGCCGGCTGGTGCACGCGCTCGACGTCGTCGGAGTCCTGCTGTTCCTCGCGCTCATCTCGTCCACGATGCTGTTCCTGCTGTCGGTCACCACCGACCCCGTGTGGTGGCTGATCCCCGTGTGGGCGGTGGTGCTCGCACTGTTCGTCCAGTGGGAACGGCGGGCGGACGAACCGTTCATCGACGTTCGGGCACTGGCCCGGAACCGCGCGCTCAGTGCGACACTCGCGCGGACCCTCCTCACCTACACGGCCTTCTACTGTGTCTTCTTCGGGATCCCGCAGTGGTTGCAGTACTCCCGGGGGATGGGCGCCACCGAGGCAGGACTGACGATGCTTCCCGTCGCCGTCGTCGGTATCGGCTCCACACTGCTCGCGTCCCGGACGTACCGGCGGCACGGCGTGCGCCGAACACTCACCGTCGGGACGTGCGCGCTACTGGTCGGCGGGGTGCTCCTGGCGTCGGTCGAAAGCAGCACCGCCCCGATCGTCGTGCTGCTCATGGTGGCAGCGGTGCTGGGAATCCCCAACGGATTCAACAATATCGGCAACCAGAATCTGATCAGCTCGGTCACGTCCGTCGAGGAAGTGGGCACGGCCATCGGGATGTACCGCACCGTGCAGTACATCGGGGCGAACCTGTCGGCCGTCGTGCTGCAGGCCACGGCCGGTCACGTCATCGGCGACGACGGACTGCACCGCACCGGATGGTTCATCGCCGTCGCGGGTGTTCTCCTCCTCGCCGGGGTCCTGATGTCGCGGAACATGGGCGACCGCCGGTCCGCTGCGTAGCAGCCGCGTCAGGAGGGAACCGTTCCTCCGACCGCCCGCCAGATCAGTGCGGCGGTCCGGGCGGCCCAGTCCGCGGGTGGACGATCGCCGGCCAGGGCGCGGCCGTACCAACTGCCGGTGGTCATCGTGACGGCGACGTCGAGATCGGCGTCGGCGTCGATCAGATTCAGCTCCGCGGCACGATCCAGGATGGCGCGGATCCGGCGCCGGCGTGGCGCCACCACCCGGGCACGGTACTGCGCGCGGACGTGGCCGTCCGTCGTGTCCTGCAACATTGTCCCGACCAGCGACAGCCGGCCGGTGCGCGACACTCCGCGCTGGAAGTCGGCCAGTTCGCGCACCAGATCACCGAACGGGTCCGCCGACGACCGGCCGGTCGCCTCGTCCGCCAGCTCCGCCACGACGGCCGCGGCCAACTCCGCTTTCGTCGCCCACCGGCGGTACAGCGCCTGGCGGGTGGTGCCGGCCTCCGCCGCGATCGCGGCGAGGGACATCGCGTCGTATCCGGCCCGGGACAGTTGCCGGCCCGCAACTCTCAGAACCCGGGTGTCGATGTCGGTATCGCGACTGCGCCCGGCCACACTCATGCTCGAACCCCTTTTCAATCCAATACTGATGTGTATTGTAATGGAGAGACGACGGACATCGGGAGCTCGCATGAGTGATCAGGACACCCCGTCCCTGTACGAGTGGGCGGGCGGTGAGCAGTCGTTCCGGCGGCTGATGGACGCCTTCTACGACCGGGTGGAGCGCGACGACCTGCTGTCGCCGATGTTCCCCGGCGGCGTGCACGAGGAGCATCGCCGCAACGTCACCCTGTGGTGGTGTGAGGTGTTCGGCGGCGCGCCGGGATACACCGAACACCTCGGTGGCTACGAACGAATGTTGCGGCACCACATCGGTCTCGGTATCACCCCGGAACAGCGGCACCGCTTCGCCGCGACTCTGAGTCTCGCCGCCGACGACGCGGACCTGCCGTCCGACCCCGAATTCCGCTCCGCCTTCATGGCATACGTCGAGTGGGGGACCCGGCTCGCTCTGCAGAATTCGAGTCCCGGAGCCGAGGTGGTCGAGCACGCACCCGTCCCGCACTGGGGTTGGGGCGTCGCGCCGCCTTACCGCGGCTGACCGGGCAGGTGTTCTACAGGTTCGCGCCGGTGATCGGACAACCCGGCGCCGATGCGGGCGCCGGGAGAAAGTTGGGGCGGAGGTCCATGTCGGGGGCGTCGTAGAGTCGGTGGAACGTCGGGGTGAGCGCCGCCGACATCGGTGGGTTGATCCACGACCAGTCGGTGGGGCACTTGCGTCCCAGCGACTCCTCGCGTTCGACGTGGCTGATGAACTGCTTGGCGACGGTGTGATGATCGACCATGTGCACCCCGGACCGCCGGTAACTGTGGATCACGGCGCGGTTCAGTTCGACCAGTGCGCGGTCGCGCCACAACGTCCGCTCCGACGACGTGTCCAGGCACAGTTTCTCCGCGATGGCGGGCAGCATGTCGTACCGGTCCGCGTCGCTGAAGTTGCGGGCCCCGACCTCCGTGCTCACGTACCACCCGCTGAACGGGGCGAGCGGATACGTCAGCCCGCCGACCGAGAAGCTCATGTTCGACACGGCGGGCACCGCATGCCATTTGAGACCGAAGTCGGCGAACCAGCGATGGTCGGGATGCTCGATCTCGACCTCGAGCACCAGCTCCGGGGGAACGTCGTACCAGCGCAGCGGCTCGTCCGGGGTGCTGATCAGCAGGGGCAGCACGTCGAATCGTGTTCCGGCGCCGCGCCACCCCATCTTCGTGACGGCCTCGGTGATGCCCACCTGCGCGGGATCCCCGGTCACCGTCCCGTCCGCGTTGCGGTAACCGGCGTACCGGATGAGCTGAGGGCTGAGGATCCTGTACTCGCGACCGTCGGCGAGAGGAAGCGGGCCGACGGTGATCACGGACCGCAGCGCGCCGCCGTTCGTCGCGATCCGCAGATGCTCCCAGCACGCCTCCGCGATCTCGTCGGCGCTGGTGGCGTGCCGGGCGTCGAGGAGCTTCAGGGTGCGCCAATGCTTTCGGCCCACACACCGGGCATGGTTGCGCCAGGCCAGCTGGGCGCCGATCTCGATCTCCTCGCGGGTCTGCTCGTAGCGGCCCGACACGGTCAGCGACCGCAACGCCTCGTCCAACCGGGAATCGGGCAGGTGGGCGAGCTCGGGCTGACGGAAGAAGTCGGAACATTCCTCCAGACGGGAGGCATATCCGACCTCGGAGTTGTCGAGCTCGTTCCACGAGGTGTCGTCGGACTCGTTCCACGAGGTGGCGTCGAGTTCGCTCCACTCGGCATCGACGTCCGGAGTGTCCGGAACCGCCTCCGTGCTGCCCACCACTGACCTCCCGACGACCGTTGAACTTCGTGCGCGACAGTATGGCAGCGGTCCGGCGGAAGCGTCGCACCGACTCGGACGCCGCAGTGAGGTCTTCGCGGCGATCGTGCCCCTCGTCTCCCGGGAACATGCGCAACCCGGCGGCCGTTGCGTCCAGGGTGAAACTGTCGATTCTGGATCGGTCCCGGACGCGCCGGGGTGCGCCCGACTCCGCCGCGCTGACCGGGACGATCGAGCGGGCGGTCCACGCCGAGCGGCTCGGATTCGACCGGTTCTGGGTGGCCGAGCACCACGCCGTGCCGGGCATCGCGAGCGGGTCGCCGCCCGTGCTGCTCGCGGCCCTCGGCGCCCGCACCCACCGGATCCGGTTGGGGTCGGGTGGCGTGATGCTGCCGAACCACCAGCCTCTTGTGGTGGCCGAACAGTTTCTGATGCTCGAGGCCCTGTATCCGGGCCGGATCGACCTGGGGGTCGGACGGTCCCTGGGATTCACGAAGCCGGTGCGGGAGGCACTGCGACGCGACCGCAACGCCCCCGACACGTTCGCGGACGACCTCGACGAGGTGCGCAGCTACCTCGAGGGCAAGGGCGGCGTGACCGCCCGGCCCCGGGTGGCGAGTCCGCCGCCGATGTTCGTGCTCGCCACCCGCCGCGGGCTCGACTTCGCCGCGAAGGCAGGGCTACCGGTGGTGGTCGGCGGTCCGATCCTCCACGCGTCGGGCGCCGGCGTCCCGGAACTCGACCGGTACCGCGACAGCTTCGTCCCGTCCGCCGCTCACCGGGCCCCGTACGTGATGATCTCGCTCGAGGTCATGATCGCCGAGAACGACGACCGGGCCCGCGAACTGCTGCTCCCGGAGGCGTGGGCGCTGGCGCAATCGAGCCGGACCGGCGAGTTCCCGCCGCTCGAATCGGTCGCGGACATACGCGATCAGCCCTGGACCCCGCGGCTGCGCGAACAGGTCGACGCCACGATCGCGTCGTCGATCCACGGCGACGCCGAACAGGTGAAGGTCGCGCTCGACGCGCTGACCGCGCGCACCGGCGCCGACGAACTACTGGCCTCGACGTCCACGTTCGACCGGGACGCACTGTTCGAATCCGATCGGCAACTGTCGCTTCTGTACCGTGAGTGAATTGCCGCACCCCCGAGGTCAGGAGAGCAAGCTGATGAAGGAATTCACCGCCTGGATCGCGCGCGAGAACGAGGGCGCCATCGGCCTCTCCGAGGAGACGGTCGACGAGGCGTTCCTGCCGCAGGGCGAGGTCACGATCCAGGTCGAGTACTCCAGTGTGAACTTCAAGGATGCTCTCGCGCTCACGCCGAAGGGCGGAGTGGTGCGCGAATACCCCATCGTGCCCGGCATCGACGTGGCGGGGACCGTCGCCGAGTCGCAGTCGCCGGAGTTCGCGGTCGGTGACAAGGTCGTCGCCCACGGTTACGACATCGGGACCGCCCGGCACGGCGGGTACGCGCAGTTCGCCCGCGTCCCGGCCGACTGGGTGGTGAAGCTCGACGGCATGTCCACCCGCACCGCCGCCGCGATCGGGACCGCCGGTTTCACCGCCGCGATGAGCGTGGAGGCACTGCAGTCCCGCGGCATCGAGCCGGGCAACGGTCCGGTGCTGGTGACCGGTGCGAGCGGCGGCGTCGGCACCGTCGCCGTCGACCTGCTGTCGGCGGCCGGGTTCGAGGTGGTCGCGTCGAGCGGAAAGCCGGAGAAGGCGGAACTGCTCACCCAGCTGGGCGCGAGCAAGGTGATCGGACGCCTCCCCGAACCCGACACGAAACCGCGACCCCTCGGCAAGGCCCAGTGGGCCGCGGCGGTCGACTGCGTCGGCGGCGCCACCCTCGCCCATGTGCTCAGCACCATCGAATACGGCGGTGCAGTGGCGGCGAGCGGACTGACCGGCGGACCGAAGCTGGAGACCACGGTCCTGCCCTTCATCCTGCGCGGGGTCAGCCTGCTCGGCATCGACTCGGTGCAGTACCCGATCGACCAGCGGCGCCGGTTGTGGGGTCGTCTCGCGTCCGACCTCGCGCCCAGCCGCCTCGAGTCGATCACCCACGAGGTCCCGATCGCCGACGTCGTGTCCGTGATCGACCAGGTGCGGGCGGGCACGTACTCGGGTCGTGCGCTGACGCGCCTGTGAGTACTTATTAACGTTGGGCGGTTAACAAGTACTCACGGGCGGCGGAGCCGCACGACCCAGGCGCGGGTATCGGCCGGGTCGATGACATCGTCGAGTTCGAAGATCGTCGCCGCGTTGAGTGCCTTCCCGTGCTGGTAGGCGGCGTCGACGAGTTGGGTGAACGCCGCGTCCCGCTCGGCGGGGTCGTCGAGGGCCTCGAGTTCCTTCCGGAACCCGAGGCGCACCGCGCCTTCCAGGCCCATGGCGCCGATCTCGCCCGTCGGCCACGCGACCGTGAACTCGGACGCGTGGAAGGAGCCGCCCGCCATGGCCATCGCGCCGAGGCCGTAGCCCTTGCGCAGGATGACCGTTCCGTATGGCACGGTCATCCGCGCGCCGGCGACGAACAGCCTGCCGAACCGGCGGACCGTGGCCTCCTTCTCCGAGTCCGGCCCGACCATGAATCCCGGTGTATCGCAGAGTGAGACCACCGGCAGGCCGAACGATTCGCACAATTGCAGGAAATGAGCCATCTTGTCGGCCGCGACCGCGTCGATCGCACCGCCGAGGTGGTGACTGCTGTTCGCGACGAGACCGTACGGCGCCCCCTCGACCCGGATCAGGGCGGTGACGATGCCGACGCCGTGGTCGCGGCGTAGTTCGAGGACCGAGCCGACGTCGGCGATGGACTCGACCGCACTGCGAACGTCGTAGGCGCGCAACCGGTTCTCCGGGACGACGTGCCGGGCCAGCCGCTCGTCGGGGGCCTCCCAGTCGGGGAGCACCCCTTGGAAGTACGACAGGTACGTCTTCGCCAGTTCGACGGCGTGCGCCTCGTCGCGGGCGAGCAGATCGATCACGCCGTTGCGCCGCTGCACGTCCACCGGACCGATGTCCTCCGGCCGGAACACACCCAGCCCGCCGCCCTCGACCATCGCCGGACCGCCCATGCCGATGTTCGCGTCGGGGGTGGCGATCAGGACGTCGCAGACCCCGGCCAGGGCGGCGTTGCCCGCGAAGCAGCGGCCGGACACGACCGACACCAGCGGCACCTTCCCGTTCAGCGCTGCCAGCGACCGGAAGGTGTTCAGGTCCAGGCCCGCCGCCGGTCCGGCATCGGTGTCGCCGGGTCGTCCGCCGCCGCCCTCGGCGAACAGGACGACCGGAACCTGTTTGCGGCCTGCGAGTTCGATCACCCGGTCCGTCTTGGCGTGGTTCCGCATGCCCTGGGTTCCGGCGAGCACCGTGTAGTCGTACGACAGCACCACCGCCTGGGAATCCCGCGGGCCGAACGCGTCCCCGTTGATCGAGGCCAGGCCGGCGATGAGACCGTCGGCGGGGGTGTTCTCGATCAGGTCCTGCTCGGAGCGGCGGCTGCGCTGCGCGGCGAGAACGAGGGGCCCGTACTCGACGAAGCTGCCGGGGTCGACCAGATCCTCGATGTTCGCACGCGCACTGCGCCGGCCGAGTTTCGTGCGTTTCGCGATCGCGGCGGGCCGGGCGGCGTCGAGCGTGTAGTGGTGACGCTGCCGGATCTCCGCCAGATCGGCACGCTCACGATCGAGATCGGTTGCGCCCTCGGCCACGTCGCCGTCCTCCGATCCGGTGCGGCGGATCACGACCAGCGGGTCGCCGGCGTTGACGGTCTGCCCGGGCGACACCAGATTCCGCTCGACCACGGCGCCGGTGGGGGCGGCGATCACGTGCTGCATCTTCATGGCCTCGAGCACCACGAGTTGCGCACCCGACGTCACGGCGGCTCCCTCGGCGGCCGACTCCACGACCGTCCCGGCCAGTTGTGCGCGCAGCACATCCTCGCCGGCCCGCAATTCGAGCGTGTCCGACGCGACCTCCGCCGGAGGATGCACGTGCGCGGCGCCGACGAGGGCACCCATCCGCTCGGCCAGGTAGTCGGTGCCCACGACACCGTCGGCGAAACCGGGGTCGGTGAGAATCGCCCGCAGAAAGCCGATATTGGTGGGGACGCCCTCGACGACGAACTCGGCGAGCGCCGCATCCGCCTTCCGCGCCGCGGCGGAGAACGACTGCCCGCGAGAATGAACGACCACCTTCGCGAGGAGTGAGTCGTACCGCGGGCTCGGCGACAGCCCCGGCCGCCCGTAGGTGTCCACTCGCACGCCCGGTCCCGTCGGCGGGGAGAAGACGGACAGCGTGCCCGCGGCGGGAACGGCCTGACCGTCCGGGCGCATCGTCTCCATGTTCACCCTGGACTGGACGGCGATCCCGCGCGCGACAGCGGGTGTGCCCGACGTGTCGAGCCCAGTGGCGCCGACCCCGTCCGGCAGCGCGAGGTCGTCGAAGTCCGCTCCCCGCGCGATGTCGATCTGCACGGCGACGAGGTCGATCCCGGTCACCTCTTCGGTGACCGTGTGTTCCACCTGGATCCGAGGATTGACCTCCAGGAACACGAATCCGTCCGGGGACACCAGGAATTCGACGGTGGCGAGGCCCCGGTAGCCGACACTGGCGCACAGCCGCGCCGCGGCCTCGTGGAGTTCGCCGCGCAGACCGGGGTCGAGCCCCTGCGCGGGTGCGATCTCGACGAGTTTCTGGTGGCGGCGCTGCACGCTGCAGTCGCGGTCGCCGACGGCGAGTGCCCGCGTCACGCCTGCCTGCGGTGCCGCCACCACCTGCACCTCGATGTGCCGGGCGCGCTCGAGTAGCGCCTCGGCGAACAGCGCGGGATTGCCGAACCCGAGTTGCGCCTCCGACGCGCACGCCCGGTACGCCTCGTCGATCCCGTCCGCGCTGCGGACGGCACGGATTCCGCGGCCGCCGCCGCCCGCAAGTGCCTTGATCATGATGCCGTGCGGCTGCTCCGCGAAGAACGCGCGGACGCCGTCCAGGTCAGTGGGGCCGTTCGTCGCGGCGAGCACCGGGACCTTCGCGGCGACGGCCGCCTCGCGCGCCGACGACTTGTCACCGAAGATGTCGAGTACGTCCGGGCTCGGACCCACGAACGTCAGGCCGGCGGCGCCGCAGGCACGGGCGAAATCGGCGTTCTCGCTGAGGAACCCGTACCCGGGATGCACTTCCGTCGCACCGAACTCGGCGGCCGCCGCGAGGAGGGCGCGCGCGTCCAGATACGCGGACGGGCCCGAACCGGTGAGCGCGACCGCCTCGGTCGCCGCGCGCACGTGCGGACTGTCCGCGTCGTCCTCCGCGTAGACGGCGACGGTGTCGACCGACATCTCCTCGGCCGAGCGGATGATGCGCAGCGCGATCTCGCCGCGATTGGCAACCAGCAGGGTCACTTGTACTCCTCGGCCAGGGCGAACAGGTCGGCCTTGCGGACCTTCCCCGTCGCCGTCATCGGTAGTGCGTCGAGCACCTCGACGGTGGGCACCTTGTAGGTGGCCATGTTCCGGGCCGCCCATTCCCGCAGTTCGTCTCCCGACACCTGACGGTCGGGCAGGAGCTGGACGAACGCGAACGGCACCTGGCCCTTACCCGGATCAGGTTTCGGAACCACCGCGGCCGACTGAATGTCCGGATGCAGCATGAGCAGTGTCTCCACCTCGGAGGGGAACACGCTCATCCCGTTGGTCTTGATCATCTCCTTGTCGCGGGCCAGATAGTGCAGTGCGCCTTTGTCGTTCAGCTTGCCGACGTCACCGGTCTGCAGCCATCCGTCGCGGAGTGCGTCGGCGGTGGCGTCGGGCTTGCCGTAGTAGCCGGTGAGCAGCGACGGACTGCGGACGATGATCTGCCCGGGTTGCCCCACCGGCACCGGAGCCCCGTCCTCGTCGACGATCAGCACGTCGGTGCCCGGAACGGGCAGCCCGCAGAAGACGGGTTCGCTGAGCAGATCCTCGTCGTCGGTCTGGAAACCGAGCGTGATGGTGTCGGCGGTGTGCGTCTCCGTCATGCCGTAACTGGCCTCCCGCAGCACGTGCCCGGTGGCGTCGCGCCACCGTCCGCGGATCTCGGGATCGAGTTTCAGCACGAACGACACGGCCATCGCGTTGTTCAGGGTGGAGAAGTCCCGGCCGGTGAAACCGGGCAGGTCCATCAGCTCCACGTAGTTGTCGACCGTCCCCACCATCGACGTCACACTCCGACTCTCGACGAGCGCCGCCGCGGCCTCCGGATCCCAGCGGGTGAGGAGCACCACGGTGCCGCCGTTGATCAGCGGGTACAGGATGCCGAAGTCCTCGCCGGCGATCCAGAAGACGGGCAGGAACCCGAGGACGACCGGGGGAGCCTCGCCCACCTGGCGGCCACCGGCCAGAGTCGCGGTGGCGGCGGTGTACACCATATGGGCCTGAGTGTGTATGCAGCCCTTCGGCATCCCGGTGGTGCCGCCGGTGTAGTTCAGTGCCGCAGGCGCGTCGGGATCCGTCGGGATCGGATCGGCGCGAGGCGATTCCAGGATCCCCGCCCAGTCGGTGGGCCCGGACACGGTGGGGAAGGGTGGTGTGACGCTGGGTTCGTCCGGCAGCAGGTCCGACAGGGCCGTGATCGCGACGTGCCGCAGCACCGACTCGCCGCGAACGGATTCGACCATGTCCGCGAACGAATCCTGGGTCAGCAGTATCTCCACACCGGCGTCACCGAGTTCGTACGCGAGTTCGTGCTCGCGGAACAACGGGTTGATCGGGACGTGGACGGCACCGATCTTCAGGATCCCCAGCATGGCGATGTGGAACTGGGGACAGTTGGCCAGGTGGACGCCGACGCGGTCGCCTGCCGACGCGCCCCGCTGCAGCAGCCACCCGGCGAAGCGATCCGACAGTTCGTCGAGTTCGGCATAGGTGATGGCGCGACCGTAGAAGTCGATCGCGACGGTGCGCGGTCGCTCCGTCGCCCAGTGCCGCAGATAGTCGACGACGGTGCGGCCCTCGATCGGGTACTCGACGGAGCGCGGGACCTGCGGTGGCCACGCGGCGTCCTGCAGCTTGCGTATCTCGGCGAGGGCCGATTCGAGTGCCGCGAGGTCACGCGAAGGCGAAGTGGGCATACCGAACTCCCGATTCTGTGCGGATTGTCCGTGCTAGGCGAAGCCGATGAGCCTCTCGGAGATGGCGATCAGGTCGGCGGTGTAGCGGCGCTGTTCCCGGGCACTCGCGTCCACCAGCCGGGCCGCTCCCGCGAGTTGGGCGTCGGCGAGGGTCTGCGCGATGCGGGCGGGCGGTGCACACGGGGTGACGTCGCACGTGGCGTCGATGCGCTCGATGAACCTGGTGTAGCGGCGGATGAGCCGCGTCTGCACGGTGGTCCAGCTTCGGCCGACCTCGGGGTCGAGCCGGGCGCGGTGCCTGATCAGTTCGAGGACTCGCCCGTTGGTGTAGACGGCCTCGACGAAGGCTTTCGTGGTGGTGCGCAGCACCTCTCGCAGGTCCTCGCTCGCCGGCCCCTCGACGTGCTGCGACTCGAGGAACTCCTCGCAGACGTCGGCCGCGACAGCATGGAACACCTCGTCCTTCGACGAGAAGTACGCGTAGAACGTCGCCCGCGACACGTCGGCCGCGGTGGTGATCACCTCGACCGTCGTCCGGTCGTACCCGAGTTCGGCGAAGCAACTGCTCGCGGCGCGGAGGAGTTCACGGCGGCGGGGGCCGTCGTTGTTCTTCCGCGCCGACCGCGCCCGCTCCTGAGCCTCACTTGTGGTCACGATCACAGTATGGGTTGATGTTGACGTCAATGTCAATCACGGTATCGAGGACAACTCGATTCGCAGCGGGAGCGCGCTGTGGCGGCGCACGAGCAGGCTTCGGAGCCAACGTGACTCGGCGTCGTCGGCGAGGGAGAACTGCTCGGTGCGCGCGAGCAGTGTGGTGGTGGCGGCGAGTGCCTCCATGCGGGCGAGCGCCGATCCGACGCAGAAGTGGACGCCCTTGCCGAACGCGAGGTGGGAACGGATGTGCGGCCGGTCGAGCACGATCTCGTCCGGACGCTCGAATGCGGCCGGATCCCGGTTGGCCGCGCCCCACAGCAGGAGCAAATGACTACCCGCGGGCAGGTCGACGCCCCCGAGGACGGTGTCGGCGACCACGTGCCGGTGGTGCCCGCGGAACGGTGATTCGAGACGCAGTGCCTCGTCGAGGAACGCGTCGACGAGCGCGGGTTCCTGCCGGAGCCGGGTCTGAACTTCGGGATGGGTGGCCAGGAGGCGGGCGGCGTTCGCGATCAGGCCCGCGGTCGATTCGCCACCGGCGCCGACGAGCTGGAGCAGGACGAGTGTCGCCACGTCCTCGGAGAGCTCCCCGGCAGTGCAGGCTTGTGCGAGCACCCCCAGGAGATCCTCGGAGGGATGCGACCGTGCCCGCACGAGTTCGGCCCGCAGGTACGCGGCCAGTTCGGTCACGGAGGCGACGAGCGGGCCGAGGCGGCCCGCGTCGACGATCCCGCCCAGCATCTCCGTGCTGTCGTAGGCCCAGGCGAGCAGCTGGGGAACGTCCGGCTCGGGCAGTCCGATGAGATGCGCCACCATCGTCAGCGGCAGTCGGTCGGCCATGTCGGCCGCCCAGTCGATCCGGCCGTCCCGCAGGCCCTCGTCCCACAGGGTGTCGACGAGCGACTGCGCCGTGGGGGTCAGTGCGCGGATGCGGCGCCCGAGCGTGGGCAGCACGAGCTTGCGATGGCGCACGTGGGTCGGGTCGTCGGCGGTGGCCAGCACGTGGATCGCCCGGCCATCGCCGTCCATGTCGAACGTCGTGGGCGGTCCCGCCGATTGCTGTACCAGCACGCCGGTGAGGTGTGAGGAGAAGTCGTCGGTGCGATTCGCCGCCTCGGTCACGAGGTCCCACGTGGACACGAGGAAGAAATCGGTGCCCGCGACGCGATGGACGGGGGAGTGCTCGCGGAGAGTCCGGTACAGCTCGTTCGGTTCGTCGAGGTGGGCTGGATCGAAGATGTCGATTCCGCGGGTCGGTGAATGGGTCATCGAGCGCTCCTTGTCGGAAAGAACTTGTTACAGAACACCACAGTTCGCGCCGAGAGCGAGTGCTGTCAAGAGCGGGGACGAAGGTGAGATTTCGCTGTTCGGACGGCTTTTCTCCGGTGTCTCAATGTGCGGCGATGAGACCCCATCGCGGCTGATCACAGGGTCAGGGACAGCTACGTGTTCTAGAATTCATCAAGACTTCGTCTCACTGTGAGACACAGTTGCGTGAACGTCTCTGGAGGTGCCGTGGACACGGAGCGGGCGGACTGGTTGACCGGCGGCAGTCGGCGGGCACTCGCGGTCGAGAGAATTCACGCCGCCGCGGCCGACCTCATTCGCGAGCGGGGAATCGACGGGGTGGATGTCGACCGGGTCGCCGCGCGGGCGGGATGCTCACGCGCCACGCTCTACCGCTACGTCGGCGGCAAGCGCGCACTCGTCCAGGCCGTGATGTCCCGCGCCGCCGACGCCGTGGCCGACCACGTCGAGCAGGCGCTGGAACCATTCGACGACTCGGAGCGGATCGTAGAGGCGATCCTCGCCTCGCTGGTGGCGATCCGTGCGGAGCCGGCTCTGGTGCGGTGGTTCACCGGGGCGCATCCGAGGAGTACGGACGAATATCTGGCCCGCGCACCCGAACTCGGCCGGGTGGCGATCTCACTCACCCGGATCGCGCCAGACGAGGAGGCCGCGGGATGGATCGTGCGCGTGGTGCTGGCCCTGCTGACGTGGCCGTTGCCCGACGCGGCCGCCGAGCGTCGCACCGTCGAACGCTTCGTGGAGCCGATCTTCAGGATTCGCGCGGCGTCGTAGCCGATCGGGTGTGTTCGAGCACGAAGAGCCGGAATTCGCGTCCCCCGGACCGCCGGTGCTCCATGCGGTAGCCGGGCCAGTAGTCGACGACGAATTTCCACAGGTTTTCGCGCTCGTCGCCGGTGGCCATGCGGACGCGCATCCGGGACTTCCGTGCCCCGGCCTTGACCAGCGCTTCGTCCGCGGCACGCAGATTCGCCGACCATGCCGGATGCTCGGGGCGACCCCAGTTGGAACCGGTGACGATGTATCCGTCGCCGTACGGAATGCACAGCAGCGCCGTCGTCCGCGGGGTGCCGCTCTTGCGTCCCGGGACCGTCACCTGCACGGACTCCAGGCCGGCGATTCCGATGAGGCTCACACGGTTCCCGGTCCACGCGCGCAGGTGTGACTCCAGCCAGATGATGACCGGCGCCATCCGCATCACCCATTCCTGGGTGCCCAGCCACCGCGCCAGGACGCGGAGCGGGTTGCGGAGCGCGCGCGATCGGTCGGGGGGTGTGGGGACGGCGTTCATAGTGGCCATCTTCCCTCAGGTCGCCGGTTCGGGCCGATCGCGATGAGTTTTGCGCATCCCGCGGGTCTAATGGTCAGGTCCCACCGAAAAGACCTCGGTTTCACGCCTTGACCCGAACAATGGTTGAGGTTGCACGATCGGTCAGTAGCAATTCGAGCCACTCGACAGGGAGTACAGATCATGTCCGACACCGGAGCCACGATTTCTGCAACCACGACCTCACGGATCAACCCGGCAACCCTCGAATTGAGCCGGCCCTGGGCGGTCGCCGCGACCGTCATCGGAGCACTCGTCCCGAACCTGGTCATCTGGCTGCTCGGGGTCGCCGCCGGCGGGTCGTTCGAGATGACGGATGCCGGCACGACCAGCAGTGTCGCCCCCGGAGGCGTCGTCATCCTGACGGTGGTTCCGACGCTGATCGGGATGACACTGGCCGCGCTCATCTCCCTCAAATGGGTGGCCGTCATCCGGCCCGCCGAAGTGATCGGCGCGCTGCTGCCGCTGGCGACGATCGCGCTCACCGTGCAGGCGGACTTCGACACCGCCAGCACCATCGCCCTGGCGGCCATGCACGTGGTGATCGCCGTGGTGATCGTCGTCGGCCTCGAGGCGATGCGGCGACCGCTGGTCCGCGTCTAGGGCGTGCTGTTCACCGGCACGTGCGCCTCGATGGTGAGTGCGATGTGCTCGACGATCCGCTTCTGCGAGATCTTCGGGCTGCCGGTGAGCCAGCGCTGATACAGGAAGGCGATCGCCCCGAACAGGGCAATCGCGTTCAGCTGGGTGTTGACGGCGTCGCGGGGTGCGCCGTCGGCACCCAGCATTTTCAGTGCCGCCGCCATGGGGGTGGTGAACTCGGCGACGAGTTGTTCGCCGCGCTGCGCCAGTTCCGGCACGGACTGCGACTCGACGAACATGATGCGTCCCCGCCGCCGGTCCTCGGCGATGTAGCCGGTGAACGCCTTCACGACGTGTCGGACGAGTCGGCTCGGATCGTCCGGGGCCGTCTCGAGCGCCCCGAGCAGGGTGTCCCTCGCTCCCAGGACGACGTGGTCGAGGAGGGCGACGAGTAGGGCCTCCCGGTTGTCGAAACTCTCGTAGAAGTAGCGCTCGGTGAGGCTCGCCTGACGGCAGGTCGCCCGCATCGTCGTGGCCGCCGTGCCCTCGGTACCCATGATCTGCAGGCCGGCCTCGATCAGGGCGGCCCGCCTTGCCGCGCGGCGGTCGTCGGGCTCCTGGCCACGCCATCTGCGCGGCGCTCCACGAGGGTGCTCGCTGTCGCTCATTCCGTCATCGTCTCACCCATCCCGGTGTCGAACGGGGTGCCCACTCGCGGACTGTTGACATCAGGTGATGTCAACAGTCATCCTGAATGCAACACGTTCCACATCCAGCGGCATCAGGAGATCGCCATGACCACCACCGAGCTTCCGCCCCGACGTCGTTCGACTGCGCCTGCGCTCGGACCCGATTCGCTGACGTGGCACCGGTTCGGCGACTGGCGTACCGCGCTGCTCATCTCGTGGTCGGGCACGCTGCAGGTGATGCACCCCGTCATCGACACCGCCCTCGTGCAGCACTCGACCGTCTTCGACAACGAACTCGCCCGGCTCGCCCGTTCCGCGGGGCCGATCATCCGGGCGCTCTACGATCCGACGGGCGCGGAGGCCCAGATGATCCGCGACATGCACAAGGACATCAAGGGCACCACGGACGACGGCCGGCGGTACCACGCCCTGAACCCGGGTCCGTATTTCTGGGCACACGCGACGTTCCTCGGAACCCAGTACGTGGTCGCCGAATACTTCGGTGAACCGCTCACTACCGCCGAGAAGGAGCAGCTCTATCAGGAGTCGAAGCAGTGGTACGCGCTCTACGGGGTGTCGGCCACCAACCTGCCCGAGACCTACGACGATTTCGTCGACTACTGGAACGAGATGGTCGGCACCGTCCTGGAGAAGACGGAGACGGTGCGCCGGTCGCGGCTTCTGAGTGGGCTGCCGACGCCACGTCCCGACGATCGCATCCCCGAGGTCGTGTGGCGTCTCGTCGGACCCGCGCTCGGACGGCTGCTCGTGTGGATCGCCCGGGGAACGCTGCCTCCCGTCGCCCGCGACAAGCTCGGCTGGGACTGGTCCGCCGCCGACGAGCGCAGGCTCCGCCGATTCGGCCGCGTCGTGCGGATCGGATTCCGGCTCCTTCCCGAGCGGTGGCGGCTGACTCCCATCGCCCGAAGGGCATGTGAGGGAACGGCATCAGGGGTCCGGGCAGGCTGACAGTTCTGCGAGACCCGCGCCGCGATCTGAGCCCGGGCGGAGAATTCCAGGCAGGCGACCCGGCGTTCGCGTGTGGTCAGCGCCGCCGCAGGATCGCCGCGCCGCGGCGCTGCCGGGAGTAATTCGCCCACGACATACGAGCGGCGGTGAAGCCCAGCGCCTCGCCCTCGCGGGGACGCAGTCTCGAACGCCCGGGCACCGAGCGAGTGCCGCGTGGGCGGACTTGCACACACCACCGCCGTAGCGGGTCATCGGTTGATGGCGTCTGACGCGTCGAGGTTTCCGAGGACGGGTGTCCAGTGCAGAATGCGCTGGTCGGGCACGAGTCCGTGGACGGCGAAGGGATCGTCGGCGAACAGTGCTCGGACCGTCTCGGTGGTGTCTGCGTTGACGAGGATGAAGGCGCCTGCGTCGTCGCCGTAGGGGCCGCAGGTGATGACGGTGCCGGTGCCGACGAGGTCGGCGAGCCAGGCCCGGTGCGCGGCTCGGTGGGTGTTACGGCCGGCGGTGGTCTCGGCGGTGTAGCTGTATTCGACGACGAAGTAGGGCATGCTCTCACTTCCCAGTGGGACAAAGAATTTCAGGAGTCGGTGGTCCGGGCGCGGTTGCTGCAGCCGTACGACGACCGGGACGGGGTCTGCGGGCAATGGTCAGGGTGCGACGGGTCGGCGCACGGTGGGGTGCGCCGGCCCGGTGACGCAACCGGTCGTGTCCGGCGTGCGGCGTGGTGTGGCTCAGCCGAGCAGTTCGTAGATCAACAGGCCGGACAGGGACAGGATGGACACGAAGCCGAGGGCGCCGATGACGTTCTTCCACCAGGTGTTGCGCAGGTTGCCCATCAGCGCGGTGTTGTTGCTCATTACGAAGAGCAGGAACCCGAGGAACGGCGCGATGAGGACGGTCAGCGCCTGGGCGAAGATGATCAGCTGGACCGGGGATTTCGTGAACAGAAGGGTGATCACGAGGCCGAAGGCGAGAATGGCGGCGCTGGTGCGCTTGGCGGTCAGGGTGCTCGGCGACGGGCCCTTGCCGAGGCCGTCGGAGAGCATGGTGCCGCCGGCGGTGGCGTTGGCGACCATCGCGGAGAATGCGGCGCCGGACAATCCGAGCGCGAAAATGGTGGATCCGATGGGCCCGGCGATGGGTTCGAAGATCTTGGCCAGGCCCGCGAGGGTGGTGGCTTCGGTGTCGGCGCGGCCGAGGACGGCGGCGGCGACGACGATGACCAGGGAGGTCATGATGCCCGGTGCCACGATCCCGGGGATGGTGTCGGCGATGGTGGTTTGCCGGTATTCGGCTTCGGTGCGCTTGCGTTCGTGGGTGCCGTACGAGGTGAAGAACGCGGCGTTGAGGGAGAAATTGGTGCCGACGAGGGCCACGACGAGCAGCTGTCCGCCGGGCGGGATGGAGGGGACGAGTCCGTTCACGGCCTGGAACCAGTCGGGTTGGGCGATGACGGCGCTGAAGATGAAGGTGGCGGCGAGGAGCGCGACGATGACCAGCAGAACGCGTTCGACGGTGCGATAGACGTTGCGGAACAGCAGGATCAGTCCGACGAAGACAGTGCAGACCGCGGACCATATGAGTGGGGAGCCACCGAAGACCATGGACAGGCCGAGGCCGGAGCCGACGGCGTTACCGACCGAGAAACACAACGTGATGATGAAGACGCCGATTCCGGCGGCGGTTCCGACGCGGCGGCCGAGGACGTCTTTGACCGAGCTGATCATGGACACCGGGGTGCGGATGCCCAGTCGTACGCTCATGTCGGCGTAGACCAGCATGAAGATCGTCGACAGGGCGATCACCCAGATCAGGGAGTAGCTGAATTCGCTGCCGGCTTGGACAGCGCTGGCGAGGTTGCCGGGCCCGAACTGCCATGCACCGGCGATGAAGGCCGGGCCCGCCATGGCGAGGGTGCGCATCCAGGTTCGCTGCGACCGGCGGGGCTCCGCTGGTGGCCGGGGCGCGCCTGAGACCACTGATTCGCCTCCGGCCGATTCGGCTGCTGTACGAGATTGCTGACTCATGATGAGCCTACTTTCTGGTGTTCGAGCCGCCGATGCGGACAGTGGCGCCGAGAGTGCGGCGCGCCGGCTCGAAGGGGGAAGTACGGCGACCACGGCCGCGGCGGGCCGGAAGTGGCCCAGGACTACTCGGGGGTGGTGCCGCCCGACCTCGGAGGTGCCCGGGCCGGGCGGCGGACTCGGGTGTCGAATCCGTCGGTGCTGATCCGGTCAGGCGGGGACGGTGACCGAGGACAGCCCGGCCGACTGCAAAGCGGCGGCGATCTCGGCGCCCGCGCCCTCGGCCAGCGGCAGCAACGGCGGGCGCACGGTGGCGTGCTCGAGGATTCCGCGGGCGACCAGTCCTTCCTTCAGGGCGACGGTGCCTTCCATGTGCGAACCGCGGTGGTAGACATTGGCCGTCACCGACAGCAGGCGGTCGTGGATGGCCCGGGCTGCGGGGTAGTCCTTGGCCTTGCCGGCTGCGATGAGCTCGACCAGCGGCTCGGGAGCGAGTCCGCCGTAGCCGACGAGCAGGCCGTCGACGTCGAACACCGTGTGCAGCAGGTACTCGTCGTGGCAGCTGAGGATCTGCAGGTCGGGGTTCTCGCGGCGCAGGACCGGGATCTCCCGGTCCCAGCGGCGCATGTTCCGCACCCCGTTCTTGGTCGCGAACACGCCGGGCTGGGCGGCGATTTCGAGCTGGGTGTCCAGGTTGTAGGTGGCCTTGGTGGCGTCCGGGTACTGGAACAGGATCAGCGGCAGGCCGGAGCCTTCGTAGATGGCCTTGTAGCGATCCTGCGGGGCGCCGTCCTGGTAGCCGAACCGCAGCCACCCGTGCGACGGGTACACCAGACCGGCGGAGGCGCCGGCGTCCACGGCGCGCTGGGCTTCTTCCACCGAGACGGCGGTGCCCTCGCCGGTGATGCCGGCGATGATCGGCAGCCGGCCGTCGACGGAGTCCTTGAACGCGGCGATGACGCGGACCTGCTCGTCCTGGGTGAGGAAGGTGCCCTCGCCGGCGTGGCCGAGGACGACCAGGCCCTTGACGCCGTCGACACTGCCGAGCCACGAGCCGAGGCGCGAGATGGCGTCGTAGTCGACGGCGCCGTCCCGGGTGAACGGGGTCACCGGCGCCGGGGTGAGGCCGCGGAGGTCGAGTGTGCTCATGGGGTGCTCTTTCCCTCGAAGAAGTTTTGCAAACGTTCCCGGGAACGTTCCCGTGAACGATTTCATCGTGCAGTAGAATCGGCCACTGTGTCAAGCGTCACGTGGCAAACCGGGTGTGATCAGGGCGTCCCGGCGGGCCTTCGGGGGCGCCGGGACGGTAGAGAAGGAAGACGATGGAATCGAACACGAGCGCGCAGCAGCAACCGCGGGACAGCAAGAGCCGGGTGGTCACGCTCCGGGAGGTCGCGGAGGCCGCCGGCGTCAGCACCTCGACGGTGAGCCGGGTGCTCGACGACCGGGTTCCACCGTCCCGGTCGGCTACCGCCGAGCGGGTACGGGCGGTCGCCGACCAGCTCGGCTACCGGCGCAACACCTTCGCCTCCAGCCTCCGGCGCGGGCAGACCGCCACCATCGGTGTCCTCGTCCCGCGACTCAGCGACACCGTCATGGCCCTGATGTTCGAGGCGATCGGCCGGGCCGCACATCGCCTCGGATATTTCACCGTGGTCGCGACGACCGGCGACGACCCCACCGACGAAGGCGAAGCTGCGCGCACCCTTCTCGCTCGCAACGTCGACGGTCTGATCATCGCCTCCAGTCGACGCGACGACCCCCTCCCGCGTCAGCTGCGGGACCAGGATGTGCCGCACGCGCTGGTCCTGCGCACCGACGGAATCAGCCCGTCCTCGGTCGGCGACGACGAAGCCGGTGGTTATCTCGCCACCCGGCATCTGATCGACCTCGGGCACACGGATATCGCGGTCCTGTCGGGTCCACTGTTCACCTCGACCGCCACCGGCCGCCTCGCCGGTGCCACGAAGGCTCTCCACGAGGCCGGGATCACGGTCAACCAGGACTGGATCATCGAGTCCGGCTTCGGGATCGAAAGCGGCGAGGAGGCCGGGCGTCGCCTGTTCGCGTCCTCGACCCGCCCGTCAGCCGTCTTCGCCGCGAACGACAACTTGGCCCTCGGTGTGATGGCCGCGGCACACCAACGATCGCTCTCGGTCGGCGAGGACCTGGCCCTGGTCGGCTACAACGACATCCCGTTGTCGCAGCGACTTCCGGTTCCCCTGACCTCGGTCAGGACTCCGTTCGACCAGATCGCTGCCACCGCACTCGATTTGATGTTCGCCGCCACCCCGCTCGGCGATCCGATCCGGCGTGCCCTGCCCACGCTGATCCCGAGACGCTCGTCAGGACCGCACAAGGTCTCCATGCACGCTCCACGGTGACCCGACGCCACCCCGAATTGCCGGATCCGTCGCTGCGCGACAACGGGTTTTGGGCGCGCGACGAGTCTTGGACAATTGAGGACCGCTTCTGACCTCATGGCTTTCTACGCTGTTGATCATGACGAACAACGGGCTCGATCAGGCGACGAAGAACTCGACCGCGTGGGATGTGCTGGACGCGGCGCACGCAATGTTGCGGACGGTGGTGCGCGGGGTGGACGCGGCGGGGTGGGGGCGGCCGACGCCGTGTGACCAGTGGACCGTGACGCAGGTGCTGCAGCATGCGGCCGGCGATCAGCTCGGATTCGCGTCCGCGATCACGGGAGGCCCCGGCCCTGCCGAGGATCCGTTCGCCCCGTCGGGAACGCTCGGTGCGGACCCCGTGGAGTTCCTCGACTTCTCGCTCCGGGCCGCGGCGGACGCATGGGCAAGCATCGACGCGGCCGCCGAGTCGGTCGCGACGCCGCTGCCGCAGGGCGCGCTCACGCCGCGGATCGGTGTGGGGGCATGTGCCCTCGACGCTGCGGTGCACGCGTGGGACATTGCCGTCGCGACCGGGCAACCGTCGCCCCTGTCGCCGTTGGTGGCGAGTGAGCTGCTCGTCGTGGCACGCGAAATCGTAGAGCCGCTGCGGCAGTACGGCGTGTACGCCCCCGTGGTCGAGGGCTCGGACGGCGACGAGGTCGCCGCACTACTGCGGTACCTGGGTCGCAGACCCGACTGGGCCTGACGGGTCAGGCGCGGCGCAGCCCGTCGAACGTCAGCTCGACGACGGCGTCGGCGAGGTCGGCGACCGTCCCGCCGGTGCGGGGGCGGTACCACTCGATCAGCGAGTTGACCGTGCCGAATACGAGTCGGCTGGTGAGTGCGGGATCGATTCCGGGCCGCAGGTCGCCCTCTTCCGCCGCCGCCACGACGAGGTCGCTGACGAAGGCGTCGAACTCGCGGCGGCGGGCGAGCGCGCGACGCTCCACCGCGGTGTTGCCCCGGACCCGCAGCAGGAGCGTGACGTAGGGGAGTTCGGCGGCGAGTACCTCGACACTGCGGCGGACGAGGTATTCGAGGCGGTCGATGTACCGGCCGCTCGTCGCCTTCTCCTCGGTGGTGACGGCGAAGAGGGCGTTGAGCGCGCGGGACAGCGCCAGTTCGAGGAGCTCCGACTTCCCGGACACGTGGTGGTAGATCGACGACTTCGTGATTCCCAGGCGCTGGGCCAGCACCTCCATGCTGGTGCCGTCGTAGCCCTTGTCGTTGAAGACCTTGACTGCGACAGCGAGCAGTGAGTCGAGGTCGTAGCCGGGCCGTCCGGGCGATCCGGTCTTCCGTGCGGGGCGTGCCGTAGTCATGCGCGCAATCCTTTCAGGTGCAGAACTCCACCGCATCGGTGCGCCGTCGTCCACGGAAGCCGACCGAAGGTTCGGTTCAGCTGAGAATACCGTGACGAACCCGGCGGCGGTGAACCACGTGCCGGCCCGCGAACGGGCAGATTCTCTACGCGAACGGCGGCGGGGTCCGGCTCATCGGCCCAGCGCCTGCGCCCGGCCTTCCTTGCGGGCCTTCGCGAGGCCGCGGCGGGCCACGAATCCGTTGGCCAGGAGCAGGATCGTCTTGTTGGGCGGCGCGGTGAAGCCGGACTCGGTGTGCGGTGCGTACAGGGCCTCGGAGCCCGACACCTCGACCCAGCCGGTGTTCTGACGGGACTCGAGTCCGACGAGTTCGGCGCGGTAGGAATGGGCGAGCAGGCCGGCGCGGCGGCCGCCCTGGGGCACCCCGACGGGGACCCTCAGGCACACCCCGTCGCTGCTCGCCGACTTCACGTCGACCGGAGCGATCGCCGGATAGCCGTCCGCCTGGCGGTAGGCGAGCAACCGGTGCGGAAGCTTGCCGGCACGCTCACCGGCCTTCGTCGCATCCACCCGTGGGCCGGTGCCGTTCTTCGGTGGCTCCTGCGGAGGCGCCTCGACGCTGGGGAGCGGGGCGCCGAAGACCTCCGGCCTACCCTTCATGCGCAGATCGGGCCAGGCGACGACCCGTGTCACCGCGACCGTCACCACAACCCGGTCGGAGTAGTACGCGCTGAGCCAGCGGTCCCAGAACGCGCCGCGGCGTGGCTCGCCCGTGTAGGGGACCGAGCGCTCGCCGATGGCCGCGATCAGATCGGGGTCGGGGGTGGGGTCGAACGTCGCGTCACCTTGCACGAGAACGTAGCGCCGGTTGGTGCCGTCGCCGATTCCGTGCTCGCGTGCATGGAAGGCGAGTGCCACCCGGGGTTCCGCCTTGATGCGCTCGAGCTTGCGGCCGAAACCCAGCGAGGTGGTGAATCCGACGGTGCCTTGCTCGCGGTCGCGCAACCCGAGCGGCGCCACCGTCGTCACCACGGCGCCTCCCGCGGGCGTGATGTACGCGAACCCGCAGGTGAGATCGTCGCGGAGGACCTCCTCGACGTCGTCCGACCAGGTGACCGGCATGGTCCGAGCCTACCTAGCCGACGTGGCGCCGGGCCAGCACTTCCCGCTCGCCGAGGGTTGACGGCTCCCCCGAAATGAATAATGCTTCATTTACTGTGAGCACTCGCTCAAATCCAATGATCATGAATTCACTGCGGCATCGAGGAGCCTTCCATGGACCTGACACTGACCGAGGAGCAGAAGGAGTTCCGGCAGCTGGCCCGCGACTTCCTGAACAAGGAGGTCGTCCCGCACCGCGCCGAGTGGGACCGCGCCGAATCGGTGGACACCGCGATCGTCCCGAAACTCGCCGACATCGGCTTCTTCGGCATGACCATCCCGGAGGAGTACGGCGGGCTCGGGGGCGACTACATCACGTACTGCCTCGGAATGGAGGAACTCGGCCGGGCGGACTCTGCGGTCCGGGGCATCGTGTCGGTGTCGATGGGGCTGGTGGGGAAGGTGATCCTCTCGCACGGCACCGAGGAGCAGAAGCACGAATGGCTGCCCCGCATCGCGTCCGGTGAGGCGCTCGCCTGTTTCGGGCTCACCGAGCCCGACAACGGTTCCGACCCCGGCCACCTGAAGACCAAGGCGGTGCGCAGCGGCGACGAGTACGTCATCAACGGCTCCAAGATCTTCATCACCAACGGCACATGGGCCACGGTGTGCCTGGTGTTCGCGCGGACCGGAGGTCCTGGGCCCAAGGGCGTTTCGGCCTTCCTGGTCCCGACGGATACGCCCGGTTTCGAATCACGCGAGATCCACGGCAAGCTCGGGCTCCGCGGGCAGGCGACCGCCGAGTTGTCGTTCACCGACGTGCGGGTGCCGGCGAGTTGCCTCCTCGGATCGGAGGGGCAGGGCTTCTCCATCGCGATGCACTCGCTGGACAAGGGGCGCGTCTCGGTGGGCGCCGGATGCGTGGGGATCATCCAGGGCTGCCTCGAGGCGGCCGTCGACTACGCCCGCGAGCGCACGCAATTCGACCGTCCGCTCGCGTCGTTCCAACTCGTGCAGGACCTGATCGCCGACATGTCCGTCGACGCCGACGCCGGGCGGTTGCTCACCTGGCGGGCGGCCGACCTGATCGAGCGCGGGGAGCCGTTCGGGACGGCGGCGTCGAAGGCGAAGTACTTCTGCAGTGAGGCCGCGGTTCGTGCCGCCAACAATGCGATCCAGCTGTTCGGCGGGTACGGCTACGTCGACGAATACCCCGTCGCCAAGTACATGCGCGATGCGCGGGTGATGACGCTGTACGAGGGCACGAGCCAGATCCAGAAGTTGCTGATCGGCCGGGCGGAGACCGGGATCAGCGCCTTTCTCTAGCGGCCGCAGGGCGGCGTGACCCTTGACACATTTCGGGTGTGAATGTACGTTCATTTTTATCGAATAGTTGTTCACACTTCTTGAACCAAATCTCATCACTGGCTTTCCGAGGAAGGAATCACCGTGACCGATTACGAAGACATCACCTACGAGGTCGACGGCGCCGCTGCGGTCGTCACGATCAACCGTCCCGCGCGCTACAACGCATTTCGCGGTAGGACCGTCGAGGAACTGATCAAGGCGTTCCGCTCGGCATGGGCCGACGACGGGGTGCAGGCGATCATTCTCACCGGTGCGGGGGAGAAGGCGTTCTGCACGGGCGGCGACGTGAAGCAGCGAGCGGAGACCGGCGACTACGGCCCCACCGAGAGCGGCATGTTCGAGATCGGCAATCTGCACAAACTCATCCGCGACGTCCCCAAGCCCGTCATCGCAGCGGTGAACGGCATCGCCGTCGGCGGCGGCCACGTGCTGCACGTTCTCTGCGACCTCACCATCGCGTCCGAGACCGCGAAGTTCGGCCAGGCGGGACCGCGGGTGGGCTCGTTCGACGCGGGCTTCGGGTCGGCCTTCCTCGCGCGCGTCGTCGGCGAGAAGCGGGCCCGCGAGATCTGGTATCTCTGCCGTCAGTACGACGCGGCCACCGCCGAACGCTGGGGACTGGTCAACTGGGTCGTCCCCGCAGACCGACTGCTCGACGAGGCGAAGGCCGTCGCCGCGGAGATCGCGGAGAAGAGCCCGACGGCCCTGCGCTTCCTGAAGCAGTCGTTCAACGCCGACACCGACCATCAGGCCGGACTGAGCAACCTCGCGATGTCGGCGCTCGACCTGTTCACGCACTCACCCGAGGGTCTCGAGGGGGCGGCGGCGTTCGCGGAGAAGCGCAAGCCCGATTTCAACAAGTACGTGAACGCCTGAGTCCGACACACGGGAAGGGGAAACACCATGAGCAACAACATCGCAGTGGTCACCGGCGCGGGATCCGGCATCGGCCGGGCCATCGCGCTCGCACTCGCCGAGCAGGGCGACCGGGTGGTCGTCGCCGACCTCGACCTGCAGGCCGCGGAGAAGACCGCCGCCGAGCGACCCGACCGGCTCTTTCCGATGACCGTCGACGTCGCCGACCGGACACAGGTCGACGCCCTGCGCGACCGGGTGACGGCCGAGGTGGGGGTCGCGAACATCCTCGTCAACGCGGCGGGATGGGACCGCACCGACCAGTTCCTCAACGCCACCACCGAATTCGCCGAGAAGGTCGTTGCGATCAACTACCTCGGACCCGTGCACATGTGCAGTGCCTTCCTCCCCGGCATGGTGGAGGCCGGTAACGGTGGGCGGGTCGTCAACCTCGCCAGCGATGCCGGCCGTGTCGGCAGCGCGGGGGAGAGCATCTACGCGGGTGCGAAGGGTGGCGTGATCGCCCTGTCGAAGTCGCTGGCGCGGGAAATGGCCCGCCACGGGATCAACGTCAACTGCGTGTGCCCCGGCCCGACCGACACGCCGCTGTTCCAGGCGCAGGCGGAGAAGCTGAAAGAGGCTCTGGTCAAGGCTATTCCGTTCCGCAGGCTCGCGCGCCCGGAAGAGGTTGCGGCGCCGGTCGTGTTCCTCGCGTCCGAATCCGCATCGTTCATCACCGGCCAGGTGATCAGCGTCAGCGGTGGCCTCACCATGGCCGGCTGACCGGCACCGGGACGGGAGACTCATCATGTACGCATACGATGCCCACGCCTATCGTCAGTACTTCGAGCACGACTTCACCTATCTGAACGGCTTCCGGCGCAACACGCACCGGTACGCCGATCGACTCGCGATGCAGTCCCCGTCGACCGGCGAGAGCTGGACGTACGCCGAACTCGGCGATCGGGTCGACCGGCTCGCCACGGGCCTCGCCCGCGCCGGCGTGGTTCCCGGCGACGTCGTGGCCTACCAGTTGTTCAACGGCCCCGAGTTCGCGCAGCTGTACCTGGCCGGGCAGGCCTGCGGGGCGGTCGGATCGCCGATGAACTTCCGGCTCGCGTCCGGCGAGACGGCGTACATCCTCGACGCGAACCGTCCCGCGGTGTTCGTGTACGACACCGAGATCGGGGAGATGGTGCGGGATGCGCTGGCGCGCTCCACGCACAAACCCGCTCTCGTCGTCGCCGTCGGCCCGGGTGAACCCGTGCCGGGAAACGGCTTCGAGGTGATCCGGTTCGACGACCTCGTCGCCGAATCGGCGTCGCCGCCGGACGTGACTCGCACGGTATGGGACGAGACCACTCGGCTGTTCACGTCGGGAACGACCGGCATGCCCAAGGGCGTCCCGCTCAACAGCATGATCGAGATCTTCAGCGCCCACGACGTGATCATGCATTTTCCGCTGACGGCGGAAGACAAGACGCTGAACATGACCCCGTGGTTCCACCGCGGCGGGCTGTACTGTGCCGGACCGAATCCCACGTTCTATCTCGGCGCGTCGCTGGTGGCGCTGCGCAGCTTCGACGCCGACGTCACCCTCGACCACGTCGAGGAGTACGGGCTGACGTTCCTGATCGGCGCCCCGACCAACCTGGCGATGCTCGCTCGTGCCCAGGAGGAGAAGCCCCGCGACCTGTCCACCCTCAAAGGCATCGTCACGATGGGCGCGCCCCTCGAGCGGGAGGCGGCCCTGCACTACCAGAAGGTGCTGAATCCGCGGATCTTCAACGGCTACGGCAGCACCGAAGGTTTCTGGAACACCTTCCTGCGACCGACCGATCTGCCCGACATGGCCGGGACCGCGGGGCGGGCCTGCATCGACGACGACGTCGCCGTGGTCAAACTGTTCGACGACCGCCTCGCCGACGCGCACGAGACGGTCGCCAAGGACGGGTCCGAGATCGGTGAGGTCATCGTCCGGTCCCCGAAGGGTGCCAACGCCTATTTCGATGCCCCGGAGCAGGAGAAGCAGAAGTTCCGGAACGGCTGGCTGCACATCGGCGACCTCGCCACCTGGGACGAGAAGGAGTTCGTGACCATCGTCGGACGCAAGGACGACATGCTCCTGTCCGGCGGCGAGAACGTTCATCCGGTGCAGATCGAGGAAGCGCTGAACGAGCACGCGGCGGTGACGGATTCGCTCGTCGTCGGTGTTCCGGACGACACATGGGGACAGGTCGTCGTCGCCTACGTCGTCACCACCGCACCCGTGCCGTCCGCCGACGACCTCGACGACTTCTGCCGCAGGCACCCGATGCTGTCGCAGTTCAAGCGGCCCCGCGCCTACCGCTTCGTCGAATCGCTCCCCGTGTCGGCGACCGGAAAGAAGCTGCACTACAAGGCCACCGACACCGCACGCAGGGAATTCGCGAGCGGGGCATTCGTCACCCCGGGCGCCCGCGGAACCCAGACCCTCGGCTCGTAAAGGACATTGTCATGACCATCCACTTCCATCCGCGGACGTTCAGTGCCGTCGACCCCCTCGACATCGACGCGCTGTACTCGGACGACGAACTCGCCGTGCGCGACACCGTGCGCAAATTCTGCGCCGAACACGTCACCCCGCACGTCGCCGACTGGTTCGAGGCCGGGGACCTGCCCGGAGCCCGGGAACTGGCGAAGGAGTTCGGCAAGCTCGGGGTCCTCGGCATGCACCTGGAAGGCTACGGATGCGGCGGATCCTCGGCCGTCCACTACGGATTGGCCTGCCTCGAACTCGAGGCCTGCGACTCCGGCATCCGCTCCCTGGTCTCGGTGCAGGGCTCCCTGGCGATGTTCTCGATCTGGAACAACGGTTCGGAGGACCAGAAGAACCAGTGGCTGCCCGGCATGGCGGCGGGCGAGATCATCGGCTGCTTCGGACTCACCGAACCGGACGCGGGCTCCGACCCGGCGTCGATGTCGACCCGCGCCAAGCGAGACGGCTCGGACTGGATCCTCAACGGCCGCAAGATGTGGATCACCAACGGCAGCATCGCCGACGTCGCGGTGGTGTGGGCGGCCACCGACGACGGGATCCGCGGATTCATCGTCCCGACCGGCACCCCCGGCTTCAGCGCACCCCTGATCAAACACAAGATGTCGCTGCGCGCCTCGGTCACCAGCGAACTGGTGCTCGACAACGTGCGTCTGCCCGAATCGGCGATGCTCCCCGGCGCCCGCGGCGTCCGGGCCCCGCTCAGCAGCCTGTCCGAGGCGCGCTACGGCATCGTGTGGGGAGCGATGGGAGCGGCGCGGTCCGCGTGGGAGGCTGCCCTGCAGTACTCGAAGGACCGCGCGCAGTTCGGGCGACCCATCGGCGGATTCCAGCTCACCCAGGCCAAACTGGCCGACATGGCGGTGGAACTGCACAAGGGACAGCTGCTGTCGCTGCACCTCGGCCGGCTCAAGGACACGGCCGGGCTCCGACCGGACCAGGTCAGCTTCGGCAAACTCAACAACACCCGTGAGGCCATCGAGATCTGCCGCACGGCGCGCACCATCCTGGGTGGCAACGGAATCTCAATGGAATTCCCCGTCATCCGGCACATGGTGAACCTCGAATCGGTCCTGACCTACGAGGGGACACCCGAGATGCATCAGCTGGTTCTCGGGCAGGCCTTCACCGGCGAGAACGCGTTCCGCGGATAGGAGACGAACACCATGACCATCGACTACGAATCCGAGCACCAGCAGTTCCGGGACAGTGTCCGCAGCTTCGTGCGCGAGCGGATCGTTCCGCACCACGAGCAGTGGGAGAACGAGAGCTGCCTCGACCCGGCACTGTTCACCGAAGCGGGCAAGCAGGGACTGCTCGGCTTCCCGGTTCCCGAGGAGTACGGCGGTCCGGGAGTCGAGGACTTCCGGTACAACGCGATCGTCGTCGACGAGGTCAACCGGGCGGGCGCCGCCGCCGCGGGCATCGCGTTCTCACTGCAGAACGACGTCGTGCTGCCGTACCTGACGGACATGACGACGCCGGAGCAGAAGGCGCGGTGGCTTCCGGGAACCGTCACCGGGGAGACGATCCTCGGTATCGCGATGACCGAGCCCGGCACCGGCAGCGACCTCACCGGCATCCGCACCACGGCGGTGCGCGACGGCGACCACTACGTGGTGAACGGCAGCAAGACATTCATCTCCAACGGCCAGAACGGGACGCTCTTCGTCGTCGCCGTGCGCACGTCGGCCGACAAGCACAAGGGGTTGTCCCTGCTCGTCGTCGAGTCGGACACGCCGGGGTTCTCCCGCGGCCGCAACCTGGAGAAGATCGGGCTGCACGCCCAGGACACCAGCGAGCTGACGTTCACCGACATGCGTGTTCCGGTGGCGAACCTGCTCGGGGAGGAGGGGCAGGGTTTCTATCAACTCGTCCACAACCTGCCGCAGGAGCGGCTGTCCCTGTCCGTCGGCGCCGTCGCCGCCGCCGAGGGTGTCCTCGAGCAGACCCTGGCGTACGTGAAGGAGCGCAGCGCCTTCGGGCAGCCGATCGCCGGATTCCAGAACACCCAGTTCGTTCTCGCGGAACTGGCCACCGAACTCGACCTGGCCCGCACCTACCTCGACGACTGCATCCGGCAGCACGTCCGCGGTGAACTGACTGCGGCCCGTGCCGCGCGGCTCAAGTGGTGGACCACCGAACTGCAGGTTCGCGTCGCCGACCGGTGCCTGCAACTCCACGGCGGATACGGCTACATGCGCGAGTACGCGGTGGCACGCGCGTTCGTCGACGCGCGGATCCAGACCATCTACGGCGGCACCACCGAGATCATGAAGACGATCGTCGCGAAGGATCTCGGTATCTGATCCGGGCCGGACTGCCGACCCGGGGCGGTCCGAGCTACTGTGAATACCCATTCACCGCAGATTTGCCGGCGAGGAGAGGTCATCTGTCATGGCGAAGGACACGTCCGCCCTTCCACTCGACGAGGCGGTCCGTGCCGTCCGCGTCAGCTCGCGTCGGCGTCAGGTGCTCGACGCCGCCGTCACGGTGATGCAGCGGACCGGGTTCCACCAGATGTCCATGCAGGCGCTCGCCGACGAGGCGCAGGTGAGCGTGGGGCTGATCTACAAGTACTTCGGCGGCAAGGAGGAGATCCTCCTCGCCACGATCGTCGACATCCTCGACGCCTTCCGCGACCAGCTCGAGCCCGCGATGGACGCTGCCGGAGCCGACCCCGTCGAGCGGCTGGCCGCCGGCTTCCGGCGGTTCGTCGAGATCGTCGACGAGAATCTGGACGCCGTCGTGCTGACGTACCGGGAGAGCCGGACCCTCGACCAAGATGGTCGTGAGCGGATCAAGGAACTCGAGGTGGCGACGTCCAAGCCGCTCCACGATGCCCTCGAGGCGGCGATCGCCTCCGGTATCGCCGGCGACCTCGACGTCGACCTGACGACGTTCGACATGATGATGCTCGCGCACGGGTGGGCGCTCAAGCACTGGCATTTCGCATCCCGCTACACCGTCGATCAATACATCACGGCGCAAACACGATTCATTCTCCGCACCGTCCTGTCGGATCGGAGCGCCGCCGAGTACCGGCACCTGACCGGATGACCCGATGGCGTTTCGACGGTGAGATCACCGGCCTGGGCACCGGGTCGGGCGTCCGCGTCGTCGTCGGCCACTGGCCGCGGTCGCCGCTCGGGGAGTTCACCGATGTGATGGTCGAATTCGCCGACGGCCTGCGCGTGCTCCTCGCGCCGTCGGACGCCGTCCGCGATTTCGTCACCGCGACCTACACCTTCGACCGGACGGTGATCACACCCGTCGACTACGCGCGGTCCGGCGACAGTCGGACGGTCCGGGCCGGCGACCTGCACGTGCGGTTCGAGACCGGGGCCCGCACCACACTCGGACGGCTGCTGCACCTGGTGCCGCGGACCGTCGCGGGGGCGCCGTGGTTCTGCGCGGTCAGCGACCCGATCGCCCGCGTCGCTCTCCGCGGTGTGCGCACCCGGGGCACCGCGGGCAACGGGCGTCGCGAGTTCTACGGCGCCGTCGACCAGCGGCGGCTGGTCGGAATGTCCGCCACCTGGCGCGGCGAGAACCTCGGCGCGCTGACGCCGGTCGATCCGCCGGTCCGATTCGGGTTCGGCTCGACCCCGCGGACCCCGGCGGTCACGTCGATCGTCACGACGATCGACGACTAGTCGAACAGGGTGGGTGCTTCTCCCGGCTGATCGCGGGCGGGCGGTTCGACCTCGCCTGCCGGGCTCGTCGCCTTGTGCACCACGGACAGCGTCGTCGTCCGGACGGACAGCCGATGTCCGTCGGGATGCTGCAGCGAAGCCATGCCCTTGCTGACTTCCACGACCAGCCAGGGGCCGGCGTGACCGGACGCCTGCACCAGATCACCCACCTGTATCTGTACGGCTACCACCGCGTCCTCCCAAGGTCTACTGCATCGGCCTGTGCCCAGCGTAGCGACATCGGCCGGTGTCAGCCGACCGACGGGAGCAAGCCGTCGAGACGGGGCGGGTCACCTCGATATGATGCACATCGAGGTCTGTCCGAGAACTCCACGACTGATCCGAGCAAGCACGATGACGCGACAGTGGTCACGGCGGTCAATCGGAGTGCTGTCGCGGCGCGATGCGGCGTCCACGTTCGGGGCCTTCGATGCGGACGCGCGAGAGATGCCTGCGCGCGTGATAGCGCTCCTGGTGCGCCCGACCACCCCACCACTGTGGCTGGGCATCGTCGTCGCCGCCTCCGTGATCACCGTGGAAACCGTTGTGGTGCGCCAGCTCGACAAGGTCGCGCCGCAGAACGCCTTCGGTGCGGTGTTCCTGCTCGGAGTTCTGGTGGTCTCGGCGCGCTGGGGATTCGTGCTGTCGGTGCTGACGACGTTGGTCAGCGCAGTCGTCTACGGCTACTTCCACCTCCAGGTGTCGGGAACCCTGCTTCCGACCAAACCCGGAGATTGGGTGGCCATCCTGGTCTTCCTGCCCGTCGCGCTGGTGGCCAACCTGATGGCCGGTCAGGCCCGATTGCGGACAGCCGAGGCGGTCCTGCGCCGGCGCGAAGCCGAGGTCAGCCGCGACGAACTCGGGATCCTCGCCGCGCACCAGGCCGCACTGCGCCGAGTGGCAACACTGGCTGCGCGCGGGGTGAGTCCACCGGAAGTGTTCACGGCGGTGGCCGAGGAACTCGCGCTGTGGCTGCACGTCGTCAACGCCGTGCTCCTTCGCGACGACGGGGACGGTACGGGGACGTTGGTCGCCGTTCGATACGAGCCGGGGGTCACCGGGATGTCGGTCACCGGAGACAGAATCCCGATGGAGGGCGACGACGTCGGGGCGATCGTTCTCCGCACCGGCCGTGCCGCCAGGATCGACAACCACGAACACGTCGAGGGGGAAGTCGCGACCCGCATTCGCGAGGGGGGCTTCGGCTCGATCGTGGGAGTCCCGATCGTCGTGGACGCCCGGGTGTGGGGTGCGGCGATCGTCGGATCGCGGCGCGCCGAGCCGTTGCCACCGGACACGGAGGCGCGACTCGGTGACTTCGCCGACCTCGTCGCGACCGCGATCGCGAATGCCGTGACCCGCGCCGAACTGCTCGCCTCGCGCGCGAGGATCGTCGCGGCCTCAGACGAGGCCCGGCGTCGCCTGGAACGCGATCTGCACGACGGAGCTCAGCAGCGACTGGTGTCGCTCGGGCTCGAGGTGCGGATGACGGAGGCATCGGTGCCTGCCGAGTGGGTGGACGTGAAGGAGCAGCTGTCGGCCGTCGCCTCGGGGCTGAAGGGGGTGTCGGAGGATCTGCGCGAACTCTCCCACGGAATCCATCCGGCGATCCTGTCGAAGGGAGGGCTGGGATCGGCGGTGCGGACGCTGGCGCGTCGCTCGGCGGTCCCCGTCTCCCTCGATGTCGCGGTCGAAGACCGGTTCGCGGAATCGGTGGAGGTAGCCGCCTACTATGTGGTCGCCGAGGCTCTCACCAACGCCGCCAAGCACGCGCGAGCCTCCGAGGTGTCCGTGTCTCTGGGGACGGAGGACGGCAGCCTTCGCCTCGTGATCCGGGACGACGGCGTCGGCGGTGCCTCGTCCGCCGCGGGCTCCGGGCTCCTCGGATTGCAGGACCGCGTCGAGGCTCTCGGCGGCCACCTGCAGATCACGAGTCCGCCGGGCCACGGCACCACGCTGGACATCACCATTCCGGTCGCCGGCGCGTGAACGACGGGCACCCGCGGTGTTTACCTGCTAGCGGGAATGCGCAGCAGGAAGGATCGGGTCGACCATGGAGGGATGGTGTTGCAGCTCGGTCGTCCACGATGTCTGATCGTCGATGACAGCCCGTGTTTTCTGGACGCTGCCCGGCGACTGCTCGAGCAGCAGGGCATCCCGGTGGTCGGCGTGGTGTCGAACACCGCCGACGCGGTGCGGACAGCCGCGGAACTGCAGCCTGACGTCATCCTGGTCGACGTCGAACTCGGCGCGGAGAGCGGATTCGACCTCGCGCAGCGACTCGACGAATCGTTCGCCGCGGCGGTGATCCTGATTTCCACGCACGCCGAGCAAGACCTGGCCGACCTGATCTCCGGGAGTCCCGCGGTGGGATTCGTGTCGAAGCCCGAACTGTCGTCCGATGCGATCCGGGATCTGCTCCGCACCGAACGAGATCGCGCGGCCCCGGTCAGCGAGCCTCGAGAAAGGTGACGACCGCGAGAACCCGTCGGTGATCGTCGCCGGTCTCCGGCAGGTTCAGCTTGGTCAGAATGCTGCGCACATGCTTCTCGACGGTTCCCTCGGTGACCCACAGCCGGCGGGCGATGCCCGCGTTGGACCGTCCTTCCGCCATGAGGGCCAGAACCTCCCGCTCCCGCGCACTGAGCGCCGCGAGCGGGTCGTTGCGCCGACGGGCGGAGACCAGCTCCTGCACCAGCGCCGGGTCGACGACGGATGCCCCGGCGGCGATGCGCTGCAGGGTGTCGATGAAATCGTCCACATCGGTGATGCGGCTCTTGAGCAGGTAGCCGATGCCCCGGCCGCTGGCCAGCAGTTCCATCGCGTGCTCGACATCGGCGTGCGCCGACAGCACCAGGATGCCGACTTCGGGGAACTCGTCGCGGATCACCCGGGCCGCGTCGAGGCCTTCGGTGGTGTGGGTCGGTGGCATCCGGATGTCGACCACCACCAGGTCGGGCGTGTGCGTGCGGACCAGCTCGAGGAGGGTGGTTGCGTCGCCGGCCTGTTCCAGGACGTCGAAGCCGGAGCGGGTGAGCAGGCTCGCCACGCCCTCGCGGAGCAGGACGTCGTCTTCGGCCAGGATCACCCGGGTCTTCGCCGGGCCGCTCCGCGCCACCGGAGGATGGAATTCGGCCATCGTCGACCCCGAGTGTGTCCGTCGTCCGTGAGAAAGCGCCCGATCACCGTCGAAGTGATCGACTTCGAGGGTACGTCATCGGCACCCGCCGACACGCCGCAACGCCGTGGTGCACATGCCGGCCGGAGAGGGAATTGCAGCTACCTGGAAGACCGGAATTGCGGCTGGTAGCACCCGTGAGCACCTGCTGGCAGTGGCGACTCCGGGCCGTGTTCGGACCAGAATTTACATCAATGGTCGTTCGATCATCTACCCGATCACAGCTCCAGGAAACGAAAGGCGAGAACAATGTACAAGTTCGCAATCCGCGCGGCGGTCGCCGCAGCCGCAATCGCACCTCTGGTCGTCCTCGGCGCCGGAACTGCTTCCGCGGCAACAGTATCCGACAGCGTTGCGACGCCCGTCGCCCGGGTTGTGCCGGATGAGGGGCCCGTGACCGACGTGCCACAGACGGGCTTCCCGTGGGGCTGGCCGGGAACGTACGGGCCCCAGCGACCGGAGGCCGGCCCGTTCCTCGGTGGTTTCGGCGGTTTCGGCCACTTCGGTGGCCACGGCTTCTTCTAGTTCGCGGGCGATCGTTCCGGGGAACGGCGGCGATGCACTCGCTACCTTGGAACCGATTGCCCGATGATTCTCGCGGTCGCGGGCAGTTGTCATTGGTGTCAGCCGCCCCACCCCGGAGGTCGTAGTGCGTAATTCCCTCACCCGTGCCACCCTGTGGTCCGCCGCCGCGACCGAACGCGCCGCTCTGGCCGATGACCTTGCTGGTCTTCACGAAGCGCAGTGGGCGCAGCAGTCGCTGTGCGGGCGTTGGGTGGTCGAGGAGGTCGTTGCGCACCTCACGGCGGCGGCGAGCATTGGCGTGGTTCGCTGGTTCGGCAGTGTCCTGGGCGCACGGTTCGACTTCGACCTGCACAACGATCGGCGCCTGGCCGAGTACCGAGGCGCGACCCCCGCCGAGACTCTCGCGTGGTTCCGGCGGATTGTCACCAGTACGACCTCGGCTCCGGGGCCGACCGCGGCGTGGCTCGGTGAGGTGGTGGTGCATTCCCAGGACATTCGGCGTCCGCTCGGGATCGCGCGCACGCCCGCCATCGAGACGGTCGCCGAGGTTGCCGGCTTCTACGCCCGGCGGGACTTCACCGTCGCCGGCCGCAGCACCATCGAAGGTCTTCGCCTCGAAGCGACCGACGGGCCCTTCACGACGGGAACCGGCCCGATGGTCAGCGGCACGACCCTCGCGCTCACGATGGCCATGGCCGGTCGCGGTGCCTACTGCGACGACCTCACCGGACCGGGCGTGCCGACCCTGCGGGACCGCTGCACCACCTGACTGCGAAAACGGCTCTGTAACCGGCGCATCGGGAGTGTCCTGGGCCGACCATTCTGCTCGAGGAGGGTTGCCTGCGGCGTTGTGTTCGCGTTGATGGCCGCGATAGTGCGGGGACGTGGACTGGGTGGTCGAGGATACGGAGCGGTTGGGTCTGGCGTGGACCGGAACGCTACTTAACCCTAAAAAGGCTAAAAACACTAAATAAAGCTAAAATGGCTGGTAGTGCCCTCACCGTGAGGAACCCGATCGCGCCGTCGTTCGGTGCCCCGCCCCCGGCTCTGGTAGGTCGCGCCGATCTCGTAGCAGACTTCGGGGACGCCCTCGACGACGGTCCCGGTGCTCCCGGTCGCGCGACGATCTACACCGGGGCGCGCGGAGTCGGTAAAACGGTCATGCTCAACGAATCCGAAGCCCAAGCCCGCAGCCGGGGCTGGCTCGTCGTATCCGAGACTGCCACGCCAGGGTTGGTCGACCGGCTCACCGGAGAACACCTGCCTCGGCTGCTGCGCGAGCACGGCGACAGCGGGGGAACGAAGCGACGACTGTCGGGGATCACGGCCGCCGGGCTCGGGGGCGTCAACTGGACCACCACCGACTCGCCGCCGCCGGCGGTGAGCCTTCGTCATCAAATCGAAGAACTCACCGACGCACTTGCCGAGCACGAGACCGGCCTGTTGATCACCGTCGACGAAATTCATCGCAAACTCACCGACGACCTGCGTGCCCTCGGTGCGATCGTCCAGCACGCCTTCCGCGAAGAGCGGGAACTGGCCTTCGCCGGCGCCGGGCTGCCCGCCTCGATCAGCGATCTCCTGGGCGATGACGTCCTGACCTTCCTGCGGCGTGCCGACCGCCATTCCCTGGGGGCGGTGCCCCTCGGCGAGGTGGCACAGGCGATCCGTGAGCCGATCGAGGGAACCGGGCGCTCGATCGCCGACGCCGACTGCCGCACCGCGGCAGAGGCCACGAATGGCTACCCGTTTCTGATTCAGCTTGTCGGATACCATATTTGGAGGCAGAACCGGACCGCGGCCGTCGTCTCCTCAGGCGATGTCACCGTCGGTGTTGCCGCGGCACGTCGCCGGATCGGCTCGCTGGTCCTCGAGCCCAGCCTCGCTGGAATCTCCGATGTCGATCGCAGCTTCCTCGTCGCGATGTCGCACGACGACGGCCCGAGCCGGATCGGCCAGATCGCCGTCAGACTCGGCGTCGACGGAACCTACGCCAGCCAGTACCGGCTGCGCCTGATCGACGCCGAGCTGATCGCTTCGGTCGGTCACGGGATGCTCGACTTCACCATGCCGTATCTGCGCGAATACCTGCGCGAGCACGCCGCCGCGCTCGGGCTGCCGAGGCATTCATAGAGTTCCGGTGACGCCGTCGACTCAGACCGCCTGCTTCGACCGGCATTGCTCGACCGAGGCCATCATCTCGCGGTGCGCCACCTGATAGCTGGCCCGCTTGTCGGTCACCAGCACCCGCGGCACGTACCGCAGACCCTTGATCAGCTTACGGAAGAACCGATTGGCCGCCTTGGCGTTTCGACGCGACTGGACGAGATTGTCGAGCACCACGCCGTCCTGGTCGACCGCCTGCCAACAGTACTTCTGCTCGCCGCCCACTCGGATGAACACTTCATTGAGGTGCCACTTGTCGCCAGGGGCGGCCGCCGGCGGCGAAGCAGGTTGGCTAGCCTCGTGCGTTGATCAGTCGGATCTTCGGCCGAATCGACGGCTTTGCGGATCGATTTGGTCCGCTCCGCCGATTCGGCGGCCGCGAACGTGACGACCTCGACTCCGGTCATGGAGAAGATGACAACCACGCCGACGAACAAGGTGGCCAACCCGTTCGGCAGCAGCCCACCGTGATCGGTGAGATTGGAGAAGTTCAGTGTCGCGCCAGGCCAGAGCCCGAAAACGAAGAGGGCGGCGACGGCGATGAAGCGACGATTGCGACCACCTTGATGCTGGCGAACCAGTACTCGGCCTCACCGAACGCACCGACCGACGGGAGATTGACGGCGGTCATGACCACCATCAGCGCGAGCGCAATCACCTATACCGGCACCGCCGGAATCCATTTGTTGATCATCTGACCGCCGACGACTGACC
>JBCEBZ010000368.1:0-13571 GCA_039206675.1 Rhodococcus sp. (in: high G+C Gram-positive bacteria)
ACCGGCGCCGACAATTCCGAGTAGCGACGCGGCGCGCACGTTTCCGTCGAGCACGAGGAGGGTGTAACTGGCGACGGTCGGCACACTCTGCGGCAGCAGGACCCAGCTGATGCGCTGGGATCGGGTGGCACCTGCCGCGGCGGCGGCTTCCCACGCCCGCATGTCCATCGTCTCGAAGATGTCGGCGAACAGGCGGGCCATGCCTGCCGCCGATCCGACGACGATGGCGAGGGTGCCGGCGAGCGGACCCAACCCGACCGCGGAGACGAACAGCAACGCCCACATCAGTTCCGGGATGGCACGGGTGACGTTGATCGATGTTCGTGCGGCGTGGTGCAACCACGCCTGGTCGAAGACCGAACGCGCGCCGAGCAGTGCCCACGGCAGCGCGAGGGCCACGCCGATCGCGGTGCCGACGACGGCGATCGCAAGGGTCTCACCCATCAGGGAAACGGCGGTCGGGAGGATGGAGAGGTCCGGTGGGAACATACGGCCGATGAAGTCGGTGATGTTCGGGATTCCGTCCAGCAGTGCGGCGACGGAGAACTCGGTGGCCTGCGCCGACCAGAGGATGATCGCGGCGGCGGCGAGTACACCGACGCCGGTCTGCCAGGACGGGCGTCGCAGCGTGGCGAGTTCGGCCGTCGTCGGGGCCGAGGGGAGGTCCGTCTTCATCACTGCACTCCCGCCAGTGTGCGCGCAGGGTCGGCGTAGAGCAGTTCGAGGTCTGCGTCCGTGACGGACGCGGTGGGGAGATCGAAGACGAGTTCTCCGGCGCGCAAACCCACGAGCCGGTCCGCGACCTGTCGGGCCAGATCCACGTCGTGCAGGTTCAACACCGCGGTGAGCCCTTCGACGCGAGCGAGTCGCACGATGTCGTCGACGACGCCGCGGGCGACGACCGGATCGAGGTTGGCGACGGGTTCGTCGGCGAGGAGCATGTCGGGTTGCTGCACGAGCGCGCGGGCGATGGCCACGCGTTGTCGTTGCCCGCCGGACAGGGCGTCGGCACGCTTGCGTAACTGGTCCTCGAGTCCGAGGCGACGGACGGCCTCGACGGCGATTTCCCGATCGCGGCGCCGGACGAAGTGCACCAGGCTGGGGAGCAGCGGCTGATAGGCGAGGCGTCCGATGAGCGCGTTCGAGAGCACCGTCGCCCGCTCGACGAGCTGGAACTCCTGGAACACCAACCCCACCCGGGCCTGTGCACGCCGCCTGACGCGGCCGCGCAGTCCGCCGCGATCCACGCCGTCGTGCAGCACCCGCCCCGATGTCGGCTCCTCGAGGTCGGCGAGGCAGCGCATGAGCGTGGATTTCCCGGCGCCACTGCGGCCGAGTACCGCCACGATCTCGCCGGGCGCCACCTGCACCGACACCTCGTGCAGCGCCGCCGTGCCGTCCGGATACGTGTAGCTCACTGCGTCGGCCTCCACGCGGGGCACGCCGTTCTGGGTGGACGTCATTTCCGCGACAGCTCCTCGAGATTCACGCCGAGTTCTGTTGCGGCGTCCCGGAAGATGGCGAAGTCGTCCTCGTTCGCCTGTTCGAAGCTGGTCGCCCCCACGACACCGAGGGCGGCGGTGTTGCCGCTGCCCACGAACGCGTCGACGATGCCCTGCGCGGTTGCGGGGTCGAGGCCCTTGCGGGCGATGATCACCAGGGAAACCGGGATGGGTTCGGACTCGACGACGATCTTCTGCGCGGCGCCGTCGATGACACCCTTGTCGACCATCGTCTGATAGGAGGAGCGGGCGTCCGCGGCGCAGTCGACGGAGCCCTGCTTCACTGCGAGTTCGGCGGTGTCGTGGCCGCCCGCGTAGGTGCCCTCGATGTCGGTCTCCGGATCGATACCCGCACGCTTCAGCAGAAGCTTGGGAATGTAATTGCCACTGGTGGATCCGGCGTCGACGAAGGCGACCTTGCGGCCGCGGAGGTCGTCGATCGAGTCGATGCCGGTATCTGCGCGGCACACGAACACCGAACTGTAGGCGGCGCCTTTGGCCACGACGAGCGGCTCGACTCCGGCGACGGCCTCAGCGAGTGGGGTCGGGAAGGGGCTGAACGCGGCGACGTCGATGAGGCCCGACCGCATGGCCTCGACGATGGACAGGTAGTCGCTCGTCGGCTTCACCTCCACCGACTTGCCCGTGCCGTCCGCGATCAGCGAGGTGACCGGCGCGAACTTCGCCTGCAGGTCGGCATTCGCCTCCGCGGGCGGCAGCCCCACCCGCAGAACGTCGGGCGCGCCGTCCTGGTCGGAGGAGTCGCCGCAGGCGGCGGCGCCGCACAGGGTGACCGCGCAGGCGGTGGCGGCCAAAGTGCGGCGCAGGGTCGGGTGGATGCTCACGGGCGGGGCCTTTCCGAGATGTGTCCGAAGTGATGCCCCGAATATTCATCTAGACAAGTAGCGTAAACCACGCTCCGACGTGTCGCGCAAGTGAATGCCGGTCGAACAGGTGCGGTGCGCTCGGCTGACACGGCGGTCAGCTCTGAAAGTCCTCTAGACTTGTCGTATGCCGAGCACAAGGTCCGCGGGCCGGGTACCGCTCTACCGACAGGTGCAGGACGTCCTCCTGCAGCGACTCGACAGCGGCGCCCTCCGGCCGGGCGACCGCCTGCCGCCCGAGACCGACCTGGCCGCCGAACTCAAGGTGAACCGGCTGACGGTCCGCCAGGCCATCGGTGAATTGACCCGGGCGGGCCGGCTCGTCGCCAAGCAGGGGTCGGGCACCTTCGTGGCCTCGCCGCCCCGGCACTTCCCCATCGAACTCGCCGCCAGCTACATCAGTGGCCCTGACGGTCTCAGCGGGGCCTTCGCCTCCGTCGGCCGCACGTTGAGCGAGACGCCCGTCAGCAGTGTGGTTGCGCTCGGCGGTAGTGCACCGCAGGCGGAGGAGCACTTACCAGGTCGTCGTCTGCGTCGCATCGATTCCGTGCTCGCGGTCGATGGTGAACCCTGGTTCGCGAACTCGGTATGGATGGACGACCACCGGTTCGCCGGGATCGACCGGCACCTGCAGGACGGTGTCCCGCTGTACACGGTGTGGCGCGACGTGTACGGGGTGCGGTTGAAGGCCGCATGGAGGTCGTTCGCCGCGGCCGCGGCCTCGCCGCACGTAGCGGAACTGCTCGGTGTGCCCGCGGGAGCACCGGTGCTGCTGCGCGACGGCCTGAACGTCGACGAGGACGGCACTCCCACCATCTACATCAACCGGTCGTGCCGCAGCGACCGCGTGCGATTCGTCGCGAACTATCTACAGGAAGACTGAGCCATCACGTTTTTGCTCGGCCAGCTTCGTAAGGATGTGCTCGAGGGAAGTTCGCCGCGGTGTATCCACGCTGATTGGGCGAGGCGCGGAAATGGTTCGAGCCCTTCGGATCTCAGGGACGAATGCTCTCGGGCCAGTTGGCCAGCACGTGCTGCCTGAGTTCTTCCGGATAGCCCTGCTCGAACGACGAGTGGAGATCCCGACCCTCCCCGATTGCGGGCAGGAGCAGGTCGTAGACAATCTTGGGGCCCTGTCCGGAGGCGTATTCGCTCTCTTGGTAGCACTGCGGGAGCCGAACGATCCGCTGGTCTTCGAACACTGCACGCCGGCCGGTGGGGTGCACACGCGTGGAGATGGCCCACACGACATCCGAGAGGTTCGTCGGGTCGATGTCGTCGTCGACGAGGAAGACCTTGGGGATGAACAGCATCGCGCCGGTCTCGAACAGAACGTCGCCCACCTGTTTCGCGAACTGTTCACTGGAGACGCCCGGTAGCTCGTCGCGCCAGTCCTCCGGAACGACTACCAGGAGCCAGTGCACCGCGGCGCCCTCCGGCGCCCAGACCGTCTTCACCGGAAGCTTCGCGGCTCGGAGGTGGGTCAGCGCGTCGGCGGCGATGCCCATGGCCCAGATCGTGTGTGATTCGTCCGTCGGGCGCCCGGCCACCACCAGCGGCCAGATCGGATCGTCCCGGTGCGTGATCGTCTCGACATGGAAGGTGGGCTGGAGTGACGATCCGGTGCCGAGGTATCCGCCGTACTCGCCGTAGGGCCCCTCCATGCAGTCGCGGGTGATGGACACGTGACCCTCGATCACGATCTCCGCGGTCGCGGGAACTTCGAGATCGACGCTGATCGCCTTGACGAGTTCGACCGGTTCGCCCACCAGGGCTCCGACGTAGTCGACTTCGTTCACTTCGGCAGGCAGAGGAATGCCCGACACGCATGAGACCGCCGGTGCAGGTCCTTGCACCAGCGCATAGGGCATGGGTTCGCCCAGCTTCACCCACTCGGCCCAGATCTGACCGGTGTGCTGGCTCGGCACGACGAGGCCCACCATTCTGCGTCCGTCGACCTTCATGATGCGGGCGATCGCCCAGTTCACCCATCTGCCGTCGGGTGTCTTCACGATCAGGGTGCCCCACGTGTTGGCGTAGCGTCCACCGTCCTTCCCGTGTGCGAACGGGATGGGGAACAGGTCGAGATTCGCATTCTCCCCGCGGAGAACATTCTGTTGACAGGGCGCCTCGGGCGGGTCGACGAGGACGGGCGGTGTGAGCGGAAGGTCGCGCGCGGCCGCGAGAGCGTTGACGATCTCGGGGCCCGCTGATTCCGCCGGCAGGCCCAGTGACAGCGCGACCCGGGCATACGGCATGTCGGATCGAGAAGAGAGTGCGGCCGGTCCGCCGAGAATGCGGAATCCTGGCTTGGCGCCCTCGATGTTCTCGAAAAGCGGTGCTGCCGACTTGATTTCACAACTGCGCCGGGTGATGGCGCCGGGCTCCAGATCGCCGTCGACCTGCCGGGTGACGTGCATGATGTCGCCCAGATCGTCGAGTGCGGCGATATAGCTTCTCAAATCACTGAGGTACGGCATGTGATGTTCCTTTGATCGAATGATTGCGAGCGGCTTTCGTTCCGCTCCACCGTGTGGTGAGGTTGTTGTCCAAGCCGAACTGGTCGAGGACCCGGGAGACGATGTGATCGACGATGTCGGCCGTTGTGACGGGATTGTTGTAGAAGGCAGGCATGGGTGGCAGCATCATGGCGCCGGCGCGCGTCAATGCGAGCATATTCTCGAGATGGATTGCACTCAGCGGAGATTCGCGCGGAACGAGTACGAGCCGCCGTTGTTCCTTCAGTGTGACATCGGCCGCCCGGGCGACCAGGCCGTCGCCGTATCCGCATCGGATGGCCGCAAGGGTCTTCATGCTGCACGGCGCAACTATCATGCCGTCGACACGGAAGGAGCCGCTCGCAATGGCCGCTGCCTGATCCTGGTCGCTGTACGTCGCGGACGCAAGGGCCATGACGTCGTTCACCGAATAGGGAGTCTCCATGGTGATGGTGGCGCGCGCCCACTTCGTGATGACCAGATGGGTTTCGACCCCGAGGTCACGGAGCGATTCGAGAATGCGAACTCCGATTGCAGCGCCAGTGGCGCCCGTCATTCCGACAACAAGTTTCATGCCAACGCCCTTCACCCGACCCGGAACACTCACAGGTCTTAGTTCGTGCTAGAACTGTTCGAGTACGAACTGTAAGGGGATCAGGAAGAGGAGTCAAGATTCGCCATGGCCGACAACACGGAATCGGTTGTTTCCACGCCACTCTGGCCGCACGGGGATTCGTCGCTCATGCACATCGTCCGGCGCGCGGGTCAGAAGTCCACAGCGACTTGGACATCGACCGTCACCACCGGCCTGTCCGCCGTTCAATACGCCATTCTCGTCGTGCTAGCCGAGGAGGAGACCTGCGATCAGCAGACGCTGGGAAGTCGCGCGGGCTTCGACAAGGCGTCCGGGAGCTACCTCATCGACCGAATGACGCACAGCGGCCTCGTCGAATCGAACCCCGATCCCGACAACCGGCGGCGGAAGTTGGTATCCCTCACCGCCGCCGGTCGCGACATGCTCGATCGGATGGTGGACGAGGCTCGGCAGGCGGAGGCCGTACTCGCCTCGCGGTTGGAACCCGATGACGTTGCGGAGCTGAAACGTCTGTTGAGGAAGATGACAGGCCTGCAGGAACCGCACGATTAGTCGGCAGAGTGCGTGCCTGAATGCTGCGTGCGGACAGCTGGATTCACGAACGGCACTCGCCCCGACCCGACGTCAGCTGCGGGCGCGGAGATCGCCGCGGGCGAGCGCGTCGCTGCAGGCGCGCGGTGTCGTGCCGTACCGCTCGCGGAACTCGTTGATGAAATGCGACGTGCTTCGGTAGCCCACGGCCTTCGAGATTTCCGTGACGTTGTACTCGTTCTCGATCAGTAGCTCACGCGCCTTGTTCAGCCGGATTTCCTTCACGAATTGGTACGGCGATCGTCCGGTCACGTCCCGGAACAGGTGCGAGAACGTGGACGGGCTCATGAACGCGCGTTCGGCGAGGTCGCTCACACTCATCGGCTCCGCGAGGTGTTCCTGCACGTAGGCGATGACCGCGCTGACCGGATTGTTCGCGCTCTCACTCGCCGCCCGCTCCACCAGCCGGGTGTACTGCTCCGCCTGCAACGCCCGGTAGACGATTTCCTTCAGATACGTCGGCGCAAGCACGCGACGGTCGGCCCCGGTGGACAGCGCACGAAGAAAACGCAGGATCGCGTCCATCATGTCGCGATCCAACGCGGAGACGAAGTCGTGGTGTGCCTCCGTCGACGGCCGCGACCGGGTGAAGGCCGTGGTCTCCCGCTCCAGGATGATGTCGGACGACACCTGTCGTACCAGTTCCGGATCGAGCTGGAGCCCGAACGACAGGAACGGTTTCGCCGGGGTGGCTTCGATGATCTCCGTCAGGAACGGAATATGGTTGCTGATCGCTAGATAGGTGAACGGGTCGTAGTAGCAACTGTTTCCGTTCGTCGTCACGCATTTGCGTCCCTGCGCGATCACGCACAGGTGCAGTTCGCGGACTTCTTCCCATTGCGGCTCTGCGGGCTGGTCGAAACGGTAGATCGTCAGCCCCGGCCACAACCCGTCGTTGGTGCCCGGCTGGGGAGCGCGTGACTTGAGCTCGGCGACCAGGTCTCCCGACGAGATTCGGAACTCGAGCGGATTCAGCGCGTTCATCGGAACCTCCCGTGCAGGGTCTGTGTTCGATCGTATGTCGGCAGGCGGTTCACCACGTGGCCCTCACTCGGTAAAACAATCGCGACTGGTTGGAACCGGCAGCGGACGCCTCACGCGCTCGACTTCGGTTTCCCGGGGGCCACACCGGCCGGTTGCAGCCGGCGCGCCGCCGCAGCTGTCCGCGTACGCCTCGGACGGCTGAACCTAATCGGATTAAACACTATAAACCCATTGGTTTCTACATCTCTTGGAGTCTCGCGCAGCCGGGGTTAGCAGAATCCTGCGATTCGATTGCGGATTCCACCGCGAGTGCCCGCGGTCGCTGTTGCTGCGCCCCTCGCGGACCTCTAATGGATCGAGGGATCACACCCAGCGAACAATCGAGACGAAAGAAGGCACACCTGACATGACTCGCGCCCTCATCGCCGTCACCGGCGTCGACCACTGGACGCTGGCGGACGGCTCCACGCACTCCTCCGGTTACTGGCCGGAGGAACTCAGCACGCCGTACCAGGTCTTCACGGACGCAGGCATCGAAATCACGATCGCCACCCCGGGTGGTGTCGCACCCACTCCCGACCAGGCCGGGTTCGCTCCCGAATACAACGGAGGCAGCGCGGAGGAAGGACTGCGCATCAAGGCTCACCTCGAGTCGATCGCAGCCCTGGCATCGCCCGAGGTTCTCGAAGACGTCGACGAGGCCTCGTTCGACTTCATCTTCGTCCCCGGTGGCCACGGTCCCATGGAAGACCTCGCCGAATCGGAATCGTTCGGTAGCCTCCTGCGTCGGTTCGCCGATGCGGACAAGCCGGTCGCCGCGGTATGCCACGGCACGGCAGCGTTGCTACCGGCTCGTAACGACAACGGCGAGTGGCTCTTCGCGGGCCGCACGCTGACGGCGTTCAGCAACGAGGAGGAGAATCTCGTCGGCCTCGCACCGCTGGCGAAGTGGCTTCTCGAGGACCGTCTGAAGGGTGAAGGCGCCGTCTACACCTCCGCGCCCGATGCGTGGGCCGAGTGGGTGGTCGTCGACGGGAATCTCTACACGGGTCAGAACCCCGCCTCCTCGGAGGGACTTGCGCGACGTCTGGTCCTCGACACCGTGGACCGCCGTGTGGTCGTCGACGCCGGCGTCTAGGTATCGGCGGAACAACTGAACCCCCATGCCCGAGTCACCCATAGAGAGGTCTCTACCCGTGACCACCACTGAATCGCTGGAGGACCGCATCGCGTCCCTCGACGCACCGTGCGGAGTCCTCGTCGGCGGACGCCGGCTGCCGGGGTCGCTCGGCACCTTCGACGTCGAGGACCCCGCCGACAAGTCCGTCATCGCCCGGGTCGCCAACGGGGGAGCGGCCGAGGCCACCGCCGCGGTCGACGCCGCCGCGGCCGCCGCGGCCGATTGGGCCGCGACCAGCGCGCGGCAGCGTTCGGAGGTTCTCTACAGGGCCTTCGAGCTGATCCGCGGCGAGATCGACGGCCTCGTGGCGCTGATCTGCGCCGAGAACGGGAAGTCGGCCGCCGATGCCCGCGCCGAGGTCACCTACGCCGCGGAGTTCTTCCGGTGGTACGCCGAGGAGGCGGTGCGCACGGAGGGCGCCTACGGCCCGGCACCGGCAGGGGGCGTGCGCACTGTCGTGACCAGGCGTCCGGTCGGTATCGCCGCACTCGTGACACCGTGGAACTTCCCGGCCGCGATGGCGGCACGCAAGATCGCGCCTGCCCTCGCCGCCGGCTGCACCGTCGTCCTCAAACCGGCCGCCGAGACCCCCCTTACCGCCCTGGCCGTCGCACGGCTGCTGGCAGAGGCCGGCGTCCCCGACGGTGTGGTCAACGTGGTGCCGACGCTCGAGGCGGGCGAGGTCGTGCGCACCTGGCTCGAGGACGATCGGGTGCGGAAATTGTCCTTCACCGGCTCCACCGCTGTGGGCCGGTTGCTTCTCCACCAGGCCGCGGACCGGGTGCTCAACGCGTCGATGGAACTCGGAGGCAACGCTCCGTTCGTGGTCACCGGGGACGCCGATGTCGAGGCGGCCGTGGACGGCGCAATGGTCGCGAAGTTCCGCGGCGGGGGTCAGGCGTGTACCGCGGCCAACCGGTTCTACGTCCATGCCGACGTCGCCGAGAAGTTCGTCCGCCTCTTCGCCGAACGGATCGAGACGCTCGTCGTCGGACCGGGCAGCGATCCCGCGACCCAGATCGGACCGCTCATCAGTCGCCGTGCGGTCGACAAGGCTGCCGCCATGGTCGAAGAGGCAGTCGCCGGTGGTGCCCGCGTCGCGGCACAGGCAACCGTTCCCGCCGATCTCGGGGGTTACTTCCTGGCGCCCACCCTGCTCGTCGACGTCGCCCCCGACGCATCGGTGGTGCAGGAGGAAATCTTCGGCCCCGTCGCCCCGGTCGTGACCTGGCGGAACGAGAACGACCTGATCGGTCTGATCAACGGCACCGAGATGGGCCTGTCCGCCTACCTCTACGCCGGCGACCTCAAGCACGCGCTCCAACTCGCCGAGCGGATCGAGGCGGGCATGGTCGGCATCAACCGAGGACTCGTCTCCGACCCCTCCGCCCCCTTCGGTGGGCTCAAGCAAAGCGGTCTGGGACGTGAGGGCGCACGCGAGGGACTCGCGGAGTACGAGGAGATCCAGTACTTCAGCGTCGACTGGAGCGAGTCGTGACCGCGAGCGCGATCATGGTGTCAATTACTCAGTGGCGCAAGCCCAGAACTGAAAGGTACTGATATGTCTTCGATTCGCTCGCATGCGATTCTCGACCACGACGCGGCGTCCGTCTGGGCCGTCGTCCGGGATGTCGGCTCGGTTGCCGACTGGTTCCCCTCGATGGCGCAGTCGGAACCGTCGAGCTCAGGTCGCCGGGTCACCCTCGCGGACGGCAGCATGCTGATCGAGGACACGGTGACCCTGGACGACGACCTGAGGCGTCTTCAGTACCGGGTCACGGGCGGCGACCTCACGGTCGACTCGCACCTGGGCACGATCGACGTCATCGACCTGGGTGACGGCCGGTCCGTGCTCGTCTACGGCTCCGACGTCGAGCCGGCGGAGATCGCCGAGGCGTTCGACGGGGCGATCGGCGAGGCCGTCAGCGGACTCGACGCATACCTCGACACGCGGAGATCTACGCCGGTCGTGTAGATGTGACAGAACAACGGCACCGTCGGGCACCCACCCCGGCGGTGCCTTTGTGCTTTGCCGGTGAGTTGATCGGCGACCGTGTCGATACCTCAGATCCCATCGGACTGATATACGTGGGTTGGATAGCGCAGGAAAGGGTTTCGGTGGGATTACCACCGCGTTGCCGGTGTCGGATCTCGGCCCGGCTGCACCGTGTGCTCGCAGGAATACGCAATTCCACAGCAGGAATCTGCGATGTGCGCCGGGCCACAATCCGGCTAGGTTTTAGGAACTCAACCAGCCCATTACCGGGAGTGAACGAATGCCTCGCATCGCATATCTTGTGTCCAGCGCACGGGAGTTCGATTTCCGTGACAGCGCCAACCATCCGACCGGCTACTGGGCCGAAGAGGCGCTGAAGTCCTACGAGCAGTTCGTCGCAGCAGGCGCCGACGTCGTGGTGATGACGCCCGACGGCAAGGCGCCGGTCGCGGACCCCTACGGACTCGAGCCGATCTTCCATTACCCGGACGACGACAGGGACTACTTCGCCTCGGTGTACCGGACGTTCCATCACGATCCGGACGACATCCGAATCACCCTGCACCACATTACGGGACAGCAGTTGATGGCCGGCCGCAGGATCGCGACCAGGCTGGTGGACGCGGGCAAGTCGCCCGCTGAGGCGCACGAGATCGTCAGCAAGGCCGCGAAGATCGCCTGGGCGCAGGACCGGTTGCTCGTCGACGTGATGCTCGCCGACGGGCTGGACGGCGGACTGCCCGAGGAGGCGTTGCGGGGTGCGGTCGAGGAACTGGAGGCCGCCAGCCAGGCGCTGTCCGACGAGCGCAAGGCCAAGCTGGACGCCATCGAGGACTTCAGCTCGCCGGTCACGCTGTCCGAACTGAGCGACGAACAGCTCGCCGAGTTCGATGCGGTGTTCGCGCCGGGCGGGCACGGCCCGATGGTGGATCTACCCGAGAACCCGGACGTGAGCCGGCTGCTCGCGATCCTGCACGCCAAGAACGCGCCGATCGTCTCGCTCTGCCACGGCGTCGCCATGTTGCTCGCCGCGCCGGAGCGCGCGGACGGCCAGTGGTTGTTCGAGGGCTACCGGATGACCTCGTTCACCGACGAGGAAGAGGACCAGAACCGGTTGGGGCAGCTGGGCATGCCGTGGTACCTGGACTCGGCCCTGAAGAATGCGGGCGCGGTGTTCGACGACGCGCCGTTCGCCTGGGCCTCCCACGTCGTGGTGGACCGGAACCTGATCACCGGCCAACAGCCCAACTCCACCGAGGCCACCGCCGCAGCCACGCTCAAGGCGCTGGATCTGTGAACCCACAAGCGATTTCAAGGAGCGAGCCATGACAGCAAGTCCCCGCCAGACAGTGGACGCGTTTCTCACCGGCTTCCGGCACAAGGACGTCGACGCAGCGATGTCCACCGTGTCGGACGACGTGCAGGTGACCGTCTACCCGCTGCAGATCTTCGAACGCGGCACGGACGTGATCCGAAAGGTGCTCCAGGACATCGTCACCTCGTTCCCCGACCTGCACCTCACCGTCAAGAGCGTGATCGAGCTCGGGCAGGTCGTGGTCGCCGAGATGAAGATCGAAGGCACCCAGGCCGCCGACTACATCGGCGTGATCAACCAGGAGAAGCACCTCGACGTGGACAGTGCGTGGCGGTTCACCCTCGAGGGCGAGCAGATCACCGCGATCGACGTCTACTGGTGCCAGAACCAGCTCTATCGACGTCTTGCCGTGAAGCGGCAAGACGAAGCCGCCATCGTCTAGAAGGAGCTCTCGATCCCATGACCCAACTTGATTTCGCTCCGGGTATCGAAACCCGGAAACCGACCGAGGTCGTCACGGAGTTCTTCGACGCCTATCGGCGCCGTGACGTCGAGGCGATGGCCGACATGTGCACGGACAACGCGGATTTCTCCTACATTCCGTTCGAGGTGTGGGCCAAGCAGCGGGTGATGCGCGGCGACGGGAAGGTCCGCACCGTCGGCAAGGTGATCTGGAGCGGGTTGATCAACGCATTTCCCAACCTGTTCAACGTCATCCACCACATCGACGGCAACGAAAACGGTGACGTCGTCGTGGCCTGCGACATCGCGGGCACCCAGCAGTCGGCGTGGGCATTCATCGCGCCGCAGGGACAGCCGTTCTCCGAACCGCACCTGTTCATCATGCACGTGAACCCCGACGGCCTCATCGACAGCATCCGGGCGTACTGGGACAACGCCGGCGTCTGCCGGCAACTCGGCCACCTCGAAGTCGACTGAAGAAGGACACCACAACCATGGCATTGCTCAAGCGAGAAGAATGGCAAGATTTCGTCCGCGACGTCGACTGGACGCTGACCTACGTGGACGACGAGGCGGTCTTCCCGGAATGGTTCTGCGGCACCGGCAAAGTGCCCCGGGACGCGTGGCTGAAGTGGGAAGAGGACTACAAGGTCAGCTACCCGGAGTACGTCTACACGCAGCGGGAGAAGGAGGCGTCCACGTACGCGGTCAAGGCCGCGCTGCAGCGCTCGACGGTCTTCGACAACCTCGACGAGGGATGGAAGTCCTCGACGAAGATGCACTTCGGCGGGGTCGCGCAGGTCGAGTACACGGCGACGCTCGCGGAACTGAAGATGGCCCGGTTCGGTCTCAGCGGGGCATGGCGCAACATGGCCACGTTCGGTCAGCTCGACGAGCTGCGGCACGGCGCGCTCACCACCTACTTCGGGCACGAGTTCGTCGGCAAGGACCCGCAGTTCGACTGGACGCAGAAGACGTACTCCACCAACGACTGGGTTCCCGTCGCTCTGCGCACCTACTTCGACGGCATCATGACCACGTCCAACGCCGTCGACTGCGCGCTGCAGGTGCCGTTGACGTTCGAGACCGGTTTCACCAACCTGCAGTTCGTCGGATTGTCCGCGGACGCACTGGAATCCGGTGACATCAACTTCGCCAACATGATCTCCTCGATCCAGACGGACGAGGCGCGGCACTCGCAGCAGGGCGTCGCGACGCTGGAGATTCTCGTCGAGCACGACCCGGCCCGCGCACAGTGGGTGATCGACAAGGCCTTCTGGGGCTCGGCCCGGCTCTTCGCCGCTCTCACCGGTCTGCCGATGGACTACTACACCCCGGTGGAGCACCGCAAGCAGTCCTACCGGGAGTTCATGGAGGAGTGGATCATCGATCAGTTCGTGCGCACGATCGAGGGCTACGGGCTGAAGAAGCCCTGGTTCTGGGACGAGTTCATGCGCGGACTGGACACCTGGCACCACAGCCTGCACCTGGGCATGTGGTGGTGGCGGCCCACCCTCTGGTGGAAGCCGAAGGCCGGCGTCTCCAAGGACGAGCGCGACTGGCT
>JBCEBZ010000369.1:0-3401 GCA_039206675.1 Rhodococcus sp. (in: high G+C Gram-positive bacteria)
GCGTTCGGCGTAGTCGATGTACCAGTCGAGTGTGCTGACATCGGACACGGTGGCGCGGTTGATCGCGGCGTCGGGTGAGACGCCCTGGATCAGTTTCTTCACGGGAATCTCGAGCCGCTTCCCGGTGCGGGTGGTGGGAACTGCGGGGACGTCGATGATCTCGTCAGGGACGTGCCGGGGAGAGGTCTCACGACGGATCGTGATGCGAATCTTCTCCACGAGAGCGTCGTCGAGTTCATGTCCTTCGCGTAGTACCACGAACAGCGGCATGTGATACCCGCCGTTGGGTAGTTCGGCGCCGATCACGAGGGCCTCGGCGATTTCGGGAAGCGCCTCGACTGCTTGATAGATGTCCGATGACCCCATCCGGACACCTCCGCGGTTGATCGTCGAGTCCGATCGCCCGTGGACGACGCAGGCGCCGTCGGCGTCGATGGTGATCCAGTCCCCGTGCCGCCACACTCCGGGATAGACCTCGAAATAGGCGTCCCGGTATCGGCTGCCGTCGGGGTCGTTCCAGAAGTAGATCGGCATCGAGGGCATCGGCGCTGCGATCACCATCTCCCCGACCTCTCCGACGACCGCCTCCCCGGCGTCGTTCCAGGCCTGCACATCGACCCCCAGGTAGGGGCCTTGGAGTTCACCCACGCGGACGGGGGCGAGTGGGTTCGCACCGATGAATCCGGTGGCGACGTCGGTGCCGCCGCTGTCGGACCCGAGATGGACATCCGCGCTGACCGCGTCATAGACCCACCGCCAGGTGGTGTCCGGGAGGGGCGAACCGGTCGACATGATCGACCGCAACCTCGTCAGGTCGAAGTCGGAACCGGGATGGGCGCCGGCCCTCTCGCACAACGTCAGATAGGCCGCGCCGGTGCCGAATCGTGTTGCGCCGTAGCGGGCGCAGATGTCGAATTGGTGGTCGGGCCGGGCGTAGGTGGGGCTGCCGTCGTACGTGATCAGTGTGGCGCCGACCGCGAGAACGTCCACCAGCATGTTCCACACCACCCAGGCGGTGCTCGCGGCGATGAACACCCGATCCGCGGGACCGAGGTCGTAGTGCAGCGCGTTGGCCTTGAGGGCTTCGAGCAGGATGCCGCCGTGCGAGTGGACGATGCCCTTCGGCACCCCGGTGGTGCCGGAGCTGTAGAGGATCCACAGCGGATGATCGAACGGCACCTGCTCGTACTCTGGTCGGGCGTCGCCGACGACGAGGTCCGCATAATCGGCGACACTGTGCAGGCGGTCCCCATCGAAGGGGAGACCGAGGTTGTCGACGACGATGGCGTGTCGCACGGTCGGGAGCTGGTCGAGCAGGTCGGACACGACGTCCCGGCGGTCGATGCGCTTGCCGTTGAACTGGTAGCCGTCCACCCCGATCAGCACGGTCGGCTCGATCTGGGCGAACCGGTCCACCAGCCCCTTGACGCCGAAATCCGGTGCGCAGCAGGACCACACCGCACCGATGCTCGCCGCGGCAAGCGTCGCGACGACGGCGGGGGCGATGTTCGGAAGCACCGCGGCGATCCGGTCGCCGGGCCGCACTCCGATCTTCCGGAAATGGGCGGCGAGGTTGGCGGCCTGCGCGACCAGATCGGCTCGCGAGAGTTCCCCGGTGGTGCCGGTTTCGTCGACCGCGATGATCGCCGGACCCGCCTGATCGGTATGGCGGAGAAGGTTTTCGGCCCAGTTCAGATGGGCGCCGTCGAACCACGTGGCACCCGGCATCCGGGGGTCGGAGAGCACCGTCTGCGGTGGCGCCGAGGCGATGACGTCGAAATACTCCCAGATCGAAAGCCAGAACTGCTCGAGGTCGCTGATCGACCAACGCCAGAGCGAGTCGAAGTCGGTGGTCGAGACGTTCTTCTCGGTCGCGAGCCAGCGCTGGTACCGGCTGATGTTCGAGCCGGCGACTCGCGCCGGCGGCGGCGTCCACAACACATCACGTTCTGCCGCGGTCATTGTCGTGCTTCCTTTCCGGTCCTGTCCGCTCCCCCCGGGCAGACGTCGTGTTTCGGCCTGCCCGTGGGGAGCGTGTTCGTGCGGTTGCGTCAGCGCGAGAGCACGGCGCCGAGCGCGCGGGTGAGCTCGTCGGTGGGGCCGTCGACGGCGCCGATGCTGCGCCAGGCGACATGATTGTCCGGGCGGACCAGGATTGCCCCGGCGTCGTCGATCTGGCGGAGCTCACTCCAGCGACCGGTGGGGTCGGCGTAGTCGGCGCCGTCGGCGATCTGGGCGACCTTGATCCGGATGCCGAACTTGTCCTTGGCCAACTGGGCGGCGTCCGACCACGCGGCACCATCCGCGGCGGTGATGAGCACGAAGCAGGCGTTGTTCTCGGTGAGGTCGTGGGTGGAGATCTGCCGGCCGTCGTTCTCGAGCCACGCGTGCGGAAGGCGGGCCCCGGGACGGGTAGTGGGGAAGTAGGTGCCCCCCATGGGGTCGCGAGGCGGTGCCTCGGTGCCGTCCGGTACGAGTGCACCGTCCTGGTAGGAGAAGCCGATTTCGAGGTCGTGCGCCTGGAATTCGGTGCGCTGGGTGTTGACGACCTCGGCGGCGCGGGCGCGGCGGGTCTCACCCATCGGGGTGTCGGAGAAGTAGTCCCGGAACACCTGCATCTGCGCCTCGAGAGGCTGACCGGGGATCAGGCCGAGTCCCGCGTCGATGACCATGTGGTTGAGGAAGGTGAACATGGCCCAATCGACGTTGCGCATACCGACGAGGCGGCGCTCGGGCTCGTACGTGTCGAGCAGGGCCGGGGCGGCATCACCGGAAAGGACCGCGGCCAGCTTCCACACCAGGTTGTGAGCGTCCTGGATGGCGGTGTTCAGACCCAGACCGGTGGTCGGCGGGTGGCGGTGGGCGGCGTCACCGGCGAGGAAGATTCGACCCACCTGGTACTTGTCGGCCAGGACGCCCTCGAGAATCCAGTGGCTGACCTTGTGGATCTTCATATCCAGATCTGGAAGTTTGAGAAGTTCCCGGATACGCGGAACGATCGCGTCCTCGTCGAAGCGCGCGGGATCATCCGGTCGGAAGGTGAAGTGGAGGACGAACTCTTCCGAATGCTTGCCCCAGGTCGGTCCCATCGCGGCCATGGCACCGCTGCTCCAGGACCCCGCGCCCTCGGGGTTGAGCAGCCACGTGATCAGGACGTCGTCCTCCCACCACTGCGACAGGTCCGCCGTGAAGTGGGTGCTGACCATGTCGAGGATTCCCGTGGGGCCCTCCATCGTCACGCCGAGTTCGGGACCGACGGTCTTGCCACCATCGGCCGCGACCAGGTACTGGGCGTGAACGGTGTAGGTCTCCTGCGTCTCCCGGACGAGGATGACCGCGCGGACACCGTCCTCGTCCTGCTCGAACGAGACGAGTTCGCGCCCGAAGTGGATCGAGTTCGG
>JBCEBZ010000370.1:0-3398 GCA_039206675.1 Rhodococcus sp. (in: high G+C Gram-positive bacteria)
CAGTTCTCGTCGTAACTCGGCCAGCCCGGATACGGCGCCAGCGTCGGGTATGGGGCGTCGTGTGGGAGGTCCCACTTCGCCGGCCGGTTCGACGCCGCGTCCGGCATCCGGCTTCGACATTCGAGAAAAGCCGCTTGGTTTCGTGCACTGAGTACGTGGTCGATCACTTTCCAGCCCCCGAAGACATTTGCGACCGGAGCGCGTTCAGGGCCTTCCGACGATTGACTTGAAGATCGCGAGCCCGGCGCCACGATTTCCACGGTCTCTGCACCAATATTTGTCGAACCGACGTTGAAGAACCGTCCGTCTTGGCCTTCGCGCATGACCGAATAGTCGCCCGTGCACACGGTCGCAAACCATCCGCGCTCGGTCGGCGTCATCCACAACAGATGCTGAAACTGTGTTCCTACATAGTGACTCTTCTTCAGCTGATCGGCGTTGCCGTAGTCGGTCAGGAGGTGCTCGTCCACGGCTTCGGAGAATCCCGGGTATCCCGCGGCCGGAGTGAGCGCCCGAACTGAGAGGTAGTAGGACTCCACGTACGCCCTGATGACAGTCACTTCAGGAGTTAACAGATCGATACCCGGATCTGCCGACCAGCGCACGTTGTACTCGGCGTTCTCGGGGACGGAATATAGCGCCGGCGTGACTACCAGCGACTCCGCTTCTTCGCTCGCTGCATCGGACCCGCAGGCCGACACGACCAGCATCGCCGCGGCCAAAGGGAAGATAAGCCGCCTCACTGCCCGTACCTCATGTCTTTCACCTGGTCACGGCCGGCATTCAAGGCATCAATGAAGTTGCCCAGCCCCGTCATTCCCGAGTCTGTCATGTACCCGACCAAGCCGGACTGCAGCAGAGGGAGCCTCTGGTAAGGATTCTCAGCACCAATATCCTCGTATGAGAGAAGAGGTCCGTTCTGCCCATCGCGAAACAGATCGAGCCCCTCATACGGTTCCAGCGCTCCACCGTTCGCCGCCTGCAGACCCAATGCGATCTGGTAGTACTGGTTTGCCAGCAAGGCGTTGTCGGCGAAGTCGGTGTTCGCCTGAAGTGTGCTGTCCGGTATGGAGCCCATGACCGCGCTCTTGAACGTCGGGTCGGCGAGATCGATTCCACTCGAAATGAGAGGGCCTGCGACGGGAATGAATTCGACGCCCTTGCTGATCACTGTCCTGATGGTGTCGTAGGCAATGCCTTTGCTCTCGAATCCGGCGGCGTTCTGGGATGTTTCGTCGCCGAGTCGGTCGGCGAACTCGAGATCGAATCCCTTGTCGACTACACCCTGAAGATTGCCCGCCCATGTCCCGTACTCGTAGTGGTGATTCTGATATGCCTGGCCGTCGACAGCCCATGCCTGTTCCAGTTGTGCCGACACTCCCAGTGCCTGGGCATTGAAATACGCGGCACCATCGGCGTTGGAGTCGATCACGGAGAAAATGCGAGGCACTACTTCCAGCCGCAGATGTGCTTGTCCCGAATCCCCGCTGAAGGCATTGGTTCCGGTAAAGGACTCGGGCACCCCGACCATATTGCCGATGTAGGGCGCGAGTGATGTGCCCAATGCCTGTGTGATTGCGGGGTTCACCTCGCCGATGGCCTGGCCTTTCGTCCCGGGGATGTCGAGCAGTTCGGCGTCTTTGGCGGCGAGGATCTGCGCGAGCCCGAAGGCCGCTTCGCCGGCCTGTTGTGACCGGAACAGTTCTCCGGGGTCGGACGGATCGGACGGCCTGGCGTCGTCGGCGATCCAGTCGAACATCCCGGCGACGTTCTGTTCGCCGCCCTCGGCCCAATCGCGTTGGAGGAGAGGCATGATGACGTCGTCGCGGTTGTACCCGGTCGGCATGCCTTCACCGGACAGGATGTTGTGGATGGCGACGTGATCGCGACCACCGACACCGACCATATCCTGCAGGAGGGCGTCGACGCCGTCGCGGCCCAGCATGTTGTGGTCGAAGGAGTCTCCGATCAGCAGGCTCTTGTCGTTGGTGGCCGACGCGATTTCGCCGGCACGGGAGAGGAGACTCTCGCTCAGCTCACTGCCCTGCTGGACGGCGGGGTCCGCGAGTCCGAATGCCTTGGTGAATCGTGCCAGGTCGTGGCCGTTGTTGACGACCATCGACTGCTGCGGGGCGTCGTGTGCGCCCTTCGTGAGGTTGCCGGTCGACGTCACGGGACCCTCGAACAGCCCACGAAGGCTCTCCGGGATGTGACTCTGTCCGCCGACGTCACCGGCTGCACTGCCGACGTTGTAGTTCGACACCACGGCGAGGCCGTTGGACAGCGCGCTCGCGGCCTCCGTGCGTCCGTTTTCGCTGTACTGCTCGGACAGCGCGAGGAAGCCGTCCTTACCGGCCGCGGTGTAGAACTGCTGGAGGAAGTCGATCGATCCCTGCGGAAGATCGGTGACCTTGCCGCCGTCGGCCAGCGTCTTCACCTGTTCGGGGGTGAGCCCGGCGGCCGCGATCTCCCGGGCAACGCGGTCACGGACGTCCTGCGGAATGTCGGAACCGCCGCGCGCGACCTGCTCGCCTAACGCGGTGCCCTCGTGCCCCGACAGGCCCGCCGACGCGGGGGCGCTCGCCGCGACGGCCCCGAGTGCGTCTCGAATCGCCGTCGCCATGTCCCGATCGGCATTGTCGAGTTCTGCCAGTGCACCATCGAGTTGGCTGCGCCAGTACTCCATCAGGTCGGCGTGCTCGGTGGCTTCGGCGTCACTCATTGACTTCGGCTGACTGACGATCTGCCAGTCGTCGGAGACGGTGAATCCGTCGGTCGCTGCCTTGTCGATCACGGTGGCGACGTAGTCCCGTGCATGACCGAGGCGATCGGCGCCGCCCACGAGGGTGGTCGACAGATCCTCGAGATCGTCTGCGAGCCGACGGATCTCCGTCCGCTCGATGTTCGCGCGCTGCTCGGCGGCCGCCTGCGACGGACCGCGCCAATCGTCGTGTCTGCCCAGATCCGCGACGACTCGATGGACGTCGTCCGCCCGGCTTCGCGTGTCTTCGGCGGTCCGGCCGATTTCCTCGCCCGCCGACGTCAGGTCCCGTGGATTCCAGACATGCAGTTGCGACCTACGCGGAATCACAGCTCTCCCATCGCCGACAGCTGCGAAGCGAACGTCGTGTCGGTGACGTCGTAGTTCTCGGCCCCGTCACCCGCGATGAACGCCATCTCGTCGATGCGACTGGCCGCGACTCCGAGCGCGGACGCCAGGATGTCACCGGCGTCCCGGCACGCGGCGGCGGTGTCGGACCCCTCGACGGCCCGGCCCGCGCTGTCGAAGCTCCGCCGGCCACCGAGCGCCTCGACCTCACGGGCGATGGCACCGAGCGAAGCCGACATCGCACGGAGCATGTCGGGGTCGACCTTGACGACCGTGACATCCGGGCCGC
>JBCEBZ010000371.1:0-21381 GCA_039206675.1 Rhodococcus sp. (in: high G+C Gram-positive bacteria)
GGCTCCTGCACCGCGGCGACCCTCGCCGGCCCGTCCCGCGAACCTGATCCGCGGGAGCCATACGCACGTACAATTCACGTGGCGGTGTTCATACCTGCGTCCTCCCCGATGGGCGCGTGCATCGTCTGCGTCCGGGAGTGATTCGTGTCGAACCTGACAGTCGGTGACCTGGTGGCCATGCGGCAGCTCGCGTGCAGCGTGGTGGCGGGCGCGGCCGGTGTGGGGCGGACCGTGGTGTGGGCGCACGTGTGCGAGTTGCCCGATCCGTGGAACTGGCTCGGTGCCGACGACCTGCTGATGACCACCGGGATGTGCCTGCCGGCGGGCGCCGACGAACAGAAGCAGTTCATCCGACGTCTCGGGGAGGCGGGTTTGGCCGGTATCGCGATCGGCGACGACCTGCAGGCGCCCCCGTTCACGCAGGAGATGCTGTCCGCGGCCGACGAACTGCGCTTCCCCGTCGTGACGGTCGGTCACGCAACCCCCTTCGCGACGATCGGCCGTACCGTCGCGATCGCGGCCCAGAGCGTCCAGGTCAGTCGCATCGCCCGCCTGAGTCGGCTCTACGACGTCACGCAGGCGGTGCCCGAGGACGAGACCTCGCTGCTCGGTCGCCTGTCTGCCGAACTCGGACACCGACTCCACGTCGTCGACGTCGAGCTCGGGAGCGAGGTGCTCCGTGATGCACACCCACTGGACGACGAACTCGTCGCGCAGCTTCGCAGCGGCGTCGGTGACCGGCTCGACCGCCTTCCGTCCCGGATGGCGATCGACACTGCTGACGGAACGACCGCGACAGCGTTCCCGCTCGCGACTCACCGCAAGTGCATGCTCGTGGCGGCCGGACACTCCGACCTCGAAGTCGACGCCTTCGTGTTGTTACACGCGCAGAGCCTGGTCGGCGTGGAAGTGGAGCGCGTGACCCGGGACCGCGAACGGGTCGATGCCGTGCGGGCCGAACTGCTCGAGCAGATGATCACCGGATCGATCAGCGCGGACGGCGCCACACCTCGGCTCGGGAAACTGGGATTGGCCGACACCGGTTGGTGCGTCATTGGATTCGATGCTTCCCGCCTCCACACCGCTCGCACGCTCATCGGAGACCGCGGATTCCCGTACCTGTCGTGCTCCGTGGGAGACGAGGGCTACCTGATGGTGCCGAGCGCCGAAGCCGATCCGGCGGCGGAGCTACTCGGCCACCACATCGATTCGATGGGCATGTCGGCGCGCAACGCGACGACGCAACGGGTGCCGGACAGCGTTCGCCAAGCCCGGTGGGCACTCCAGGCCGCGCGGGCGGCCGGCGGCGGACTTGCCGAGTATTCGACTGCGGCGCCGCTGTTTCTGCCCCGCACATTGACGGAAGCGCATTTTGCGACGCGAGCAGTGCTGGGGAAGATCATCGATTACGACGCGGCCAATCACAGTGATCTCGTCGAGACTCTCGATGTGTTCCTGGCTCTGGATCGAAATTGGGCGGCAACCGCCGAAAGGCTTGTCATCCATCGTCAGACACTCGGATACCGACTCCGCAAGATCGAGAGTCTGACCGGCCGGAGCGTGAAGAGTTCGGCCGACATCGCCGACTTCTGGATGGCGCTGATCACCCGCCGGATCAGCACCGACCAGGGCTGAGGGGCGGGACGAATGACGACGTCGCGATTGACCGTAGGCGACCTGATCGCCATGGATCAGCTCGGGTGCACCGCCGTTGCCGGCGCGGAGGGACTCGACCGGCGGATCGTGTGGGCGCACACCTCGGAACTCGACCCCTGGGAGTGGCTGGGAGCGGACGAACTGCTGATGACCGCGGGCCTCTGTGTGCCGTCCGACGAAGACGCACAGTGCACGTTCGTCGAGCGCCTCCACGAGAAGGGGCTGGCCGGCGTCATCATCGGAGACGATGCGACAGCGCCACCGCTGACGGCCGCGATGCTGGCCGTTGCCGACGAACTGAATTTCCCCGTCCTCCGGTGCAGCCACACCACCCCGTTCGCGGCCATCGGACGGACGGTGGCTCTTGCGAGTCAGAGTGTTCAAGTCAGCAGGGTCGCGCGACTGAGCCGGCTCTACGAACACGCGCGCTCGACGTCACTGGCGGAGACGAGCCTCCTCGACGGCCTCTCCCGAGAACTTCGATACACGTTGCACGTCGTCGACGTCGAACACGGAACCGACGTGCTGCCCACGAACAGTGCGCTGCCCGACAACGCCATCCGGTCCTTGTCCGCGAGTGTCGCCGGGACGCTCGATCGCCTTCCCGCCCACCTCACGCTCGTCGACGGTGCGGATTACGTGATGACCGCCCATGCACTTCCCACCCACCGCAAATGCATGCTGGTCATGGAGGGAAGCCCGGCGACGGATGTCGATGCCTTCGCCCTGCTGCATGTACGAACCCTGATCGGTGTCGAAGTCGAGAAGGTCACCAGGGAGCGGGAGCATGCCGACCAGGTCGGTGAGGGCCTGCTGCAGAAAATCCTCGCCGGCTCCGCCGCAACCGAGGCCGCCGCACCGCTTCTGGAGGAATTCGGCCTGGCCGGGACCGAATGGACCGTATTGAGCTTCGGTGCCGACTTCCTTCCCGCTGCGCGGACGATGGCGGGAGACCGCGGCGTTCCGAACGTGACCGCCGCGGTCGACGAGTACGCATTCATGCTGCTCCCCACCGGGCGAAGTGCCGAGACCGTCGACCTGCTGAGCCGCAAGAGCCGGGCAATCGGAGTGTCGCCGTCGGCCACCACGATCGAACAGATCTCGGACAGCGCTCGCCAGGCGAGCTGGGCGTTGGATACCGCCCGTTCGACTCGTGTGCCCGTCGCCCATTACTCCACCGATGCACCGCTGTTCGTGCCGCGCACCCTGACCGACGCCCGGGATGCCACCGACGCGATCCTCGGCGACCTCCTCCGGTACGACGAGGGGCACGAGTCGCACCTCGTCGAGACCCTCGAAACCTTCCTCGTCACCAATCGAAGCTGGACCGCGACGGCCGAGCGGCTCGGAATCCACCGGCAGTCCCTCGCCTTCCGTCTTCGGAAGATCGAGTCGGTGACAGGACGAAACCTGAAGGCGTCCTCGGACATCGCGATGCTGTGGCTGGCGCTTCGCGCACGCGCCCAAACGATTTCGCCGGCCGATTGAGCTAGACGGCGGTGGCGGCGGTGAGTCCGTCGAGGACTGCCTCCTCGACGGTGCGCGGGGCGAGGCAGTCACCGACCCCGGTGAACGGGATACCGGTGGCGTCGAGTTCGGCGAGCAGGGCATCGTTCTGCCGGTGTCCGAGGGCCAGGACGAGTCCGTCGACGCCGTCGAGGATGATCGGCTCGCCGGTCAGGGTGTTGACCAGGTAGACGGTGTCGTCGTCCGCTCCGAACAGGCGCGCGTGGGGAACCACCCGCACCTTCGCCTCGGTCGCCGCACGCAGCATCGCGACGCGGGTGAACTGCTGCAGGTTCTCACCGGCGGCGTAGCCGTTGACGCACAGCGTCACCTTGCGGCCATCGCGGGCAAGCATTTCCGCGACCCCGAGTCCGGTCCAGTCGCCGCGCCAGTCGGCGACGACGATGTCGCCCTTGGGGGTGTTGCCGCCGCCGGAGCCGATCACGTCCCACGCGTCGAGGACCGGCATGTCCCCGTCCAGCTCGAGGGGCGGCCGGTACGGGGTGGCACCGGTCGCGACGATGACGTGGTCGGGACGTTCCGAGGCGATCATCGCCGCATCGACCTCCACGCGGGTCTTCACGATGACCCCGTAGCGGTCGAGCTCGGATTGCAGATTGGTTGCTGCGCCACCGAACTCGGACCGCCCGGGCAGCCGCTCGGCGAGCAGCACCTGCCCACCGACCCGGCCGGCGGCCTCGTACAGGGTGACCCGGTGACCGCGCTGGGCGGCGACCACGGCCGCCTTCATCCCGGCGGGACCGCCACCGACGACCATGACGTCCTTCGGTTTCGGAGTGAGCACCAGGGTGCCGAACTGCCGTTCCCGTCCGGTCTCCGGCCGCTGAATGCAGGAGATCGGGTACCCGGCCTGGAAGTGCCCGATGCACGCCTGGTTGCAGCCGATGCAGGCCCGGATGTCGTCCGGCCGCTCGGCCTCCGCCTTGGCCGGCATGTCCGGGTCGCAGATCAGCGCGCGGGTCATCGCGCACGCGTCGGCCTGCCCCTTGGCGATCACCAGCTCGGCTTCCTGCGGCTGGTTGATCCGCCCGGCGACGAGCACCGGAATCGACACCGCGGCCTTGATTTTCGCGGCGGAGGGTGCGGTGTAGGCGGCCTCCTCGCTCATCGGCGGGACGATGTGCATCGAGCCGGACCGGCCGGCGGACGTGCCCTCGGTGACGTTCAGGAAGTCCAGCGCCCCGTCCGCGTCGAGCCGGCGGCACACCTCGACGATGTCGGTGGGCTCGCCCTCCGGGGAGGAGTGCTCGATGCCGGACACGCGGACGCCGACCGCGAACCCCGGTCCGACGGCCTCGCGCACGGACGAGACGATCTCGCGCAGGAATCGCATTCGATTGTCGAGGTCGCCGCCGTATCGGTCGGTGCGCAGGTTCACCTCGGGGTTGAGGAACTGGGCGGGCAGGTAGCCGTGGCTGGCCACGATCTCGACGCCGTCGAGTCCGGCCTGCTGGAGGCGGCGCGCTCCGGCCGCGTATCCGGCGACGACCTCGGCGATCATCGCCTGGGACATCGGCCGGGGCATCACCCGGAATCGTTCGTTCGGCACGGCCGACGGGGCGTACGCGACCGGAAGCGCACCGTCCTGGGATTCCATGATCTCCCGGCCCGGATGGAACACCTGACCGAACAGGGCGCACCCGTGTTCGTGGGTGGCCTCGGCGACGCGCCGGTATCCCTCGATGCAGCTGTCGTCGGTGGCCATGAGCACGTGGTAGGTGTACCGCGCGGTCTCGTGGATTCCGGCGACCTGCATGATGATCAGCCCGGCGCCGCCGGCTGCCCGGGCGCGGTGGTATTCGACGAGCTGGTCGGTGACCGCGCCGTCGTGCACCATCACGGTGTCGTGCCCGGAGGAGAAGATCCGGTTCTTGAGGGTGACGTCACCGATCTGCATTGGGGAGAACAGGGTCGGGAAGAGGGTGTCAGACATGGAATCCCAGTTTCTTACTGGTGGTGGAAAGGGTTCGGGAACAGGTCAGTTGGCGTCGGCGAGGACTCGCTGGGCACCGGCGACGGCGACGGCGTCCGCCTCGAACAGCATGCCGTCGACGAGGAACGAATTCTGCACCGCGGTCACGGCCGGGTACGGGGCGGAGAAGAACTCGGAGCGGACCTTCTTGAACGTGTCGAAGTCGTCGCGGTTGCCCAGGTAGGCGGTCAGCTTGACCACCGACGACATCGAGGCGCCGTGCTGGGTCAGGATCTTTTCGATGTTGCGGAATACCTGGCGTGCCTGGGCCTCGAAACCGCCCTCGACGAGGTTGCCGGCGTCGTCGTAGCCGGCCTGGCCGGACGTGAACACCAGATCTCCGGCCTTGGCGCCCTGGCTGTACTGGGCGGACTGTGCCCAGGTGAAGGGCGCGGGGCGGGTTTCGACGATGTTCTCGGTGGTCGTCATGGTGATCCTTTCGGTAGACGTCCCGGCAGTCCGGGACCGCGTTGGCGTCGCACTCGCCAGCTGACGAGGTGGAACGCTATGGCACGGATCACCCAGGCGGAACCGTACTGATGGATGAACCCGCACTGTCGCTCTAGCCACCCGTACGTCTTCACGGCTTCCGGCCGAATCATCGATTCCATCTGAGACACTGACTGTCGAGCGATGGTGACGGGACGACGAGGGGGACCGCGACAGCATGCCGGGGATCGACAGACACGTGTACTCGACGCAACACGACGCAGCGACCGTCCCACGGCGCCGTCGATTCGTGGCTCTCGCCGTCGGCCTCGCCGCCGTCGCCGCGGTGGGGGCGACACCGCTCGCCACCGCACAGCCGGCGCCGGCGGGCGACCTTCGATGGGAGTCCTGCCCGGCCGAATACGAACTCGACCCGGCGTCCGAGCAGTGCGCGTCGGTTCCGGTGCCCCGGAACTATGCCGACCCCGCCGCCGGCACGATCGACGTCCTCGTCACCCGCCACCGCGCCGAGGATCCCGCCGCGCGGCGGGGCGTGCTGTTCACCAATCCCGGCGGGCCGGGCGGCGACGCGATCGGCTCCAGCAGCATGTTCGTCGACGTGCTGCCGGACGCGGTCCGCGCACAGTGGGACGTGATCGGTGTCCAACCGCGCGGGCTCCCGTACGCCGGCGCCGTCGACTGCGCCCTGTCCCCCGAGCAGACGACGGCGATGGGCCTCGGCTTCGGCGGTGCGGCAACGCGTGCGGCGTGCGAGTCCGCCGCGCCGGGCACCACGGCGCACCTGACGACGGAGAACACCGCGCGGGACTGGGAGCAGGTCCGGGCCGCACTCGGCGAGGACGTCATCGACATCTACGGCCTCTCCTACGGCACGATCCTCGGTTCCACCTACGCGACGCTCTTCCCGCAGCACACCGGTCGCATGGTCCTCGACTCCGCGGTCGACCAGAAGTGGCTGTGGAACGACGTGCTGTGGCAGCAGAACGACGGCTACAAGGGCCGCTTCTACGACCTCATGGACTGGGTCGCCGCCCACCACGACACGTACGGCCTCGGTGACACGCCGCTGAAGGTGTACCAGCGGTGGTCGGACCGGATCGTCGAGGAGGCGGGCGGCAACCCGACACTCGCGCCGCCGCCCGCGCAGGTCGGCGACGTGCCGCCCGGGCTGGAATCGCTCGCCGACGCCTACCGCGGCGGGGTCGATCTGACCGGGCCTGCCCGCGTCCAGTTCGAGGCCTTCGTCCGCGGCATCGCCGATCCGTCGCACACCCAGGCGGCGTCCAGCATCTACGTGATGACACGACAGCTGCTTCCAGCCCGGAACAACTGGCCGCTCCTGGCCCGGGTGATGCGCGACGGAGTCGGCGCGATCCCCGAAGGCGCCGGGCTGAACGACCTGTCGGAGCCGGAGTACGCGCGAGTGGTCCAGGCCCAGACGATGCAGTCGCTCGTGCTGTGCAACGAGAACACCGTCGCGGCCCGGCCGGACCGCATCCCCGGCTGGCTCTTCTCCACGTTCGTCACCGGTGACCTCTTCGAGCTCATCGGGTACGGCTACAGCGCCGGAACCTTCTGCGCCGGTGCGCCGCCCGTCGCGGCGCTGCCCGCACTGAGCAACCGGGGGCTGGCGACGGCGCCGCTCGTCCTGCAGGGGCTACGCGACCCGCAGACCCCCTATCAGGGCGGAGTGCGGCTCGCACAAGACATGGGGGCACACCTCGTCACCGTCGGGGGCGGGGACCACGGCGCCGGGATCCAGGGCGGCAACGCCGTCGTCGACCAGGCCGTCACCGAGTACCTCGAGACCGGGCACACCGACATCACGGACGCGCCCGAGGCACCGATCACCGCACCGCTGTGAACCCGGTCCGCATCCGGAACGTCAGCGCACGTAGTCGGCTCCCGTGATGTCGACGGTCGTGCCGGTCGCGTGCCGGGCACGACCCGACGCCAGGAACGCGATCGTCTCGGCCACGTCCTCGGGCGGTGTGACCTCGCCGAGGGGTAGCGCGGCCGCTGCATCGCCGGACACCGCGTCGCCGGCGAGATCGGTGCCCACCCATCCCGGGGCGACGGCGTAGGCGAGGATGTTGTCGCCGGCGAAGCCGCGGGCCACACCCCGGGTGAGCGCCAGGACGGCGCCCTTCGCGGCGCCGTACGCGAGGTGGTCGGCGTCGTCACCGCGATGGGAGGAGCGGCTCGCGACGGTGACGACGGCGCCGCCGCCGTGTTCGCGGAAATGCGTGATCGCGTATCGGGTCAGATCGGCAGGCGCGGTGAGATTCAATGCGAGGTTGCGAGTCCACCCCTCGTTCCACTCGGACTCGTCGTCGATCGGGGACGCGATCCAGGCACCGGCGTTGTTGACCAGCACGTCGATCCGTCCGCACACGCGTACCGCCTCCTCCCACACGTCGCGGGTGTCGGCGGGATCGGTGAGATCTCCCTGGACGAGGTGAACCCGGGTGCCACCGAGTTCCTCGGCAAGGTCCTTCGCCGCGCGCGCATTCGACGCGTAGTGCACGACGACGGTGCCGCCGTCCCGGTGGATCACGCGGGCGGTGGCCGCACCGATTCCCCGGGAGGCCCCGGTCACCAGCACTGCCTTTCCGGCGAGCGGGGCGCTCACGAGACGGCCTGCGCGCCGGTGATTTCCACGGCCGCACCGCAGATGAACGGGGCCTCGTCCGAGGCGAGGAACGCGACGAGCGCGGCGACCTCCTCGGGTCGCCCGATTCTCCCGAACGGGACCTTCGCGTCGAGGTCGGCGACCGTCAGGCCCTTGCGGGCCAGCCCGGCCTCGAGCATCGGCGTGCGAATCTCTCCGGGGCACACGGCGTTGACCCGGATGCCCCGCGGGGCGTAGTCGCGGGCGAGGTTCTGGGTGAAGGAGACCACCGCGGCCTTGGAGACGTTGTAGGCGATGTGTCCCGGGGCGGGATAGAGGCCCCACTGGGAAGCGGTGTTGACGACGGCGCCCGTGCCCGCCTCGATCATCGCCGGGAGTACCGCGCGGCACAGGTGGAACATGGCGTCGACGTTCACGGCGAAGGTGGCGGACCAGTCGTCCTCGCTCAGCGACAGCAGGTCACCGCGCCGGTTGATGCCCGCGTTGTTCGCGAGCACGTCGATGCGGCCGTGACTGTCGACGACGTCCGCGGCGAGCGCGGCGCACGCCTCGGGGTCGGTGACGTCGAAGACCCGGGCCTCGGCGAGCAGACCCCGCCCGGTGAGTGCGTCGGCGACGGTCTTGGCGGCGGCGTCGTCGGCGTCGCACACGAGGACGCGGGCGCCCTCGTCCGCGAACCGGGCACTGATCGCGGCGCCGATGCCGCCGCCGGCGCCGGTGACGATCACGACGGAGTCGTCGAACCTGCGAGTGGTCTGGGTTGGGCTCATGGTCTGGCTGCTCCCGTTCGGTCGGAGTGTGTCGGTGGTGGTGCGGTCAGAACCGGACGGCGTCGATGAACTTGTTCAGCTCGTCGTTGTCGGACCTGGTGAAGGCGAGTTCCGGTGTGGTGTTCACGGCGATCTCGCCGTCCTGGAAGAACACCAGGCGGTCCGCCGCCTTCGAGGCGAAGGCCATGTCGTGGGTGACCAGTGCGATGGCGATGCCTTCCTCGGCCTTCAGGCGCCGCAGCACCTCGAGGACCTCGGCGGCCACCGGCGGGTCGAGCGCCGAGGTGATCTCGTCGCACAGCAGCAGTCGCGGCTTCATCATCAACGCGCGGGCGATGGCGACGCGCTGGCGTTCACCGCCGGACAGCTGGGTGCACCGGCTGAGGATGTGCTGCTTCATCCCGACCTCCGCGAGTGCGGACTCGGCGCGGTCACGTGCTTCCGACGCGGACATGCCGAGCCGTTTGCGGGGTGCGAGGGTGAGGTTGTCGAGGACGTTCATGTGCGGCCAGAGGGTGTACGTCTGGAACACCATGCCGACGTGAAAGCTCTTGTCCGCCCATGCCTCGGTGCGCTGCCGGTCCTCGAAGACGCGGACGCCGTCGAAGTCGATGGTTCCCTCGTCGGGCTCGGTGAGACCGGCGAGCGCGCGCAGCAGGGTGCTCTTGCCGGATCCGCTCTTGCCGATGATGACGGTGATGTCGCCGGCGTGCATGTCGAAGTCGACGTTGCGCATGATGGTGCGGCCGTGGAAGCTCTTCTGCAGGCCGCGGGCGGAGACGAGGACGCCGCCGATGTCGGTCTGGAACGGTGCGGTGGATTCGAGGGTTTTCATCGCTGGCCTCTGGTTCGGTTCGTGCGATCGGTGGGGGTGCGGTGGCCGGTCGTCATGCCGTCGCCACACGTCGTCCGGGAATCATGCGGCTGAGGAAGCTCTGGCTGCCCGTTGCCCCGCGTGCCGAGTTCTGCTGCATGCGGCGTTCGAGATTGCTCGTGGCCAGGGAGACCGGGAAGGCGACCACGAAGTAGATCACCGCGGCGAGGGTGAAGACTTCCAGCGAACGGTACGTCTCGGACGAGATCGTGTTGGCGACGAACATCAGGTCGGCGACCGCGATCGTCGACACCAGTGCCGAGTCCTTGAAGATCGAGATGTTCAGCGAGAGGATGACCGGCGTCTGCTGCCGAATCGCCTGGGGAACAATGATGTAGCGCAGCTGCTGCAACCGCGTCAGGCGCAGCATCTTGCCGGCTTCGACCTGCTCGGCGGGCACTGCCTGGAATCCGCTTCGGTAGGCCTCGGCCATGAATGCGGTCAGGTTCGCGGACAGGGCGATGACCGCCGAGGTGAATCCGGAGATCGTCAGGCCGGTGAGGGCGGGGAGTGCGTAGAAGATCCAGAACAGCTGGACGAGCATCGGGGTGCACCGGAATACCTCGATGTAGGCCTGCGCGCCCCAGCGGACCAGTTCGATCTCCGACATCCGCGCGACCGCGACGGGGACGGCGAGGACCATGCTGATCGCGATGGTGACGACCGTGAGTTCCAGGGTGACGACCAGGCCGTCGAGCATCAGGGGGAACGCGTCGGCGACGACGGTCCAGTCGAATTCGTATCCGTTCATGACAGCCGTCCCTTACTTCTTGACCAGATCGCCGAGATTGTCGATCTCGCGGTAGTCGACGTCGGCGTAGGCGCGGGCGAGTTGTCCGCTCTCACGTGCACGCTCGATGGCGATGTTGATGATCTGCAGCGAACGCGTGTCGGTGTCGACGGGGATCCCGTACGCGGCCGATGCGGAGTAGATCGGCGGATCGGGCACGACGATCTTCAGGCCGGGATCGGCCAGGGTCTGGGCCTCGGCGGTCGGGAGGTCGGTGAATTCCGCGATCACGCGGCCGGCCTGGACGGAGGAGAGCGCATTGGAGGAGTTGTCCACCGGCATGACGGTCAATCCTGTGTCCTGAAGCGCTTTTTCAGGAGCGGTGCCCTGCGTGGTCGCGACGGCACCCCCGTCGGCCTTGATCTGTTCGGCGGTGGTGTGCGGCGAGTCCGCCTTCACCACGTACACGCCCTGGTACTGGTAGACCGGATCGGTGAACTGAATGGCCAGCGACCGTTCGACGGTGTAGTCGAGGTTGGCGGCGAAGTCGTAGCGATCGGCCTGCAGTCCGGCGACGATGTTCTTCCATTCGGCGGCCACCGGCTTCAGTTCCACCCCGAGTTGGTCCGCCAGCTCCTGCAACGGGATGAGGTTCGGTCCGCCGAGCGATCCGTCCGCGCCCTGAACGGTCATCGGCGGGGCGAGCGCTACACCTACCCGGAGTTCCCCGCGATCCTTGATGTCGTCGAGGAACGAACCCTGCGGACCTCCGGCGCCGCCGGACTCCGATCCGCTGCTCAGACCGGCCCCGAAGTAACCGGCGGCCGCGGCAACGACGCAGATACCGGCGACGGCGAGAACTCTGTTGGTGCTTTTTTGCATGACTGCCCTCTTCGTGTGCAGGGTGCAGGCGCCGTGTGATGCGGCGGCACTGTGTCCGAAATCCGAGGTCGGGGCGGCATTCGCGCCCGAAGCGGGACGCTTCCCTCGCTCGGCTGGCCCGGAAGGCGGGGTGAAGTGTGACCTACGCCGCATTTCCGTCTACGTAAGATTGTCAGACGATCAGACCGAGCGCAAGGGGTCCACGAAGGTTTTCGAAGAAGCGGTCATTCCGCGGCCGCAACCGCAGGAGGAGTACCGAGAGTCAGTCCGAGGCCTCGGCGGCCGCCATCAGCGCGACGAGTTCTTCGGCGCTGTCGATGGTGTGCGCGACGAAAGCCGCCCGGATCTTGTCCAGGTTGCGGGTGCGAATGGCGTCGACCAGCCGCTCGTGAACCTCGAAGGCACGCTGGGGGTCCGACCGGGTGAACTGGTCCTGCGCGAGCGCGATCGTGATGTGAGCCTCGGTGACCGGCCACAGCTTCAGCAGCAGGTAGTTCTCCGACGCCGCCCAGATGCTGCGATGGAATCGCAGGTGGGCGTCGTGCTGGACGAGCGGGTCGGGGTCGAAGGCGAGGCGCGCGTACTCGTGCCAGCTGTCCATCACCATGTCGAGGCGGCGTCCGGAGGCATCGGCGAGGATCGCGGTCATCGCCTGCATGTCGATCGCGACGCGCGCCTCGGCGATGTCGAGAAGGGCCTTGGCGTCGAGCAACGCCACCCGCAGGCCGCGGTACGGCTCCTGCACGAGCAGACCCTCCTGGGCCAGCTGGTTGAGGGCTTCACGGACGGTGGGCCTGCTCACGCTCAGCGAAGACGACAGCTGGGCCTCGGTGAGCTTCTCGCCGGGCTGCAGGGCGCCGAGCACGATCGCGCGCTTGATCTCGGCGATCACGCCGTCGCGGCGGGTGGTCGAGGCGACCGGCAGCAGCGCCGCGGCACTGCTCGGTGCGATTGCCGCCGTGCCGTCGGCCGTGGCCTGTGACTTCGCCATGATCCGCCTTGTCGAGTGGGGACTTCCTTGCACCCCATTATGCATATTGCCTGACAATCCCGGACCGCCCCCACCCGTGAGTGCGAAGAGAGTCCAGGGACTCCTCGGACGCGCACAGGCGCAGCCCCGCCGTTGACACCGAGCCCGGCAGTGCTTAGTGTTGCCCATCACAAGCGCAGATTGTCTGACAAACTGCATCTCACATCTTTTAGCGACCCACCGGTTGCATCGAAGCGCCGGTCGGCGCTGTCAGGAGGCTGAAGACATCATGCGAATCGTCGTTGTCGGAGGTGGTGTCGTCGCCTTGGCGAGTGCGTACCGTCTCGCCAAGGCCGGCTGCGAGGTCGTCGTACTGGAAGCGCGGACCGCGGGGTCGGCCGCCACCCACGGCAACGCCGCGAAGATCGCGCTGGCCGAGAGCGGGCCGGTCCCGGCGCCCGGCGTGATCCTGCAGGGACTGCGGTGGATGCTCAAGCCCGACAGCCCGCTCTACGTGAAGCCCTCCGTGGCACCGGATTTCCTCAAGTTCATGCTGACGATGGCGCGGCACTGTACCGCCCGGGACTTCCGTTTCGGCCTGGAGACCCACCTGCGCCTGGCTTCCGACGCGAACGACCTGCTCGACGAATACACCCGGGACGGCATCGAATTCGAGATGCACAAGGCCGGTGTGCTGCTGGCGTTCGAGACCCGGGAGCGCTACGAGGAGCACTGCGGATCCCTGCAGATCTTCGAGGGCTTCGGCATGCACCCGACCCACCTGGACAGCGACGGCGTGCAGGAAACGGAGCCGGCACTGAACGAGCGGATCAAGCACGGCTTGTTCTTCGCCGACGACCGCCAGCTCGAACCCGACTCCCTCACCCGTGCGCTGGTCAAGCGTTGCGAGGAACTCGGGGTGCAGATCCGGGAGAACACCAAGGTGGGCCGGTTCCTGCGCCGGGGCTCCACGGTGACCGGTGTGGTCACCGACATGGGCGAGCAGATCGACGGCGACGCGCTGCTGCTGGCGGCCGGTGTGTGGAGCGGTCCGCTGTCGAAGGAACTCGGCGCCCCGATGCCGATCCGTCCGGGCAAGGGATACAGCGTCGACTACAGTCCGGCGCCGATCAAGCTGAACACGTCTCTGACCCTCGAGGACGCCCGCGTCGCGGTCACCCCGCTCGACGGCATGATCCGGCTCGCCGGAACCATGGAGTTCGGCGGCTTCGAGGAGAGCGTGAACCAGACCCGGGTCGCCGCCATCCAGCGGGCGGCCGCGGAGAACTTCGACGGCTGGGACAACCCGCCCGGAGCGGCGGCGCCGTGGGCGGGACTGCGCCCGATGACCCCGGACGGCCTGCCGATCGTGGGCAAGTTCGGGAACCTCGACAACGCGTACATCGCCTCCGGGCACGGCATGCTGGGCCTGACCCTGGCGCCCGGAACCGCCGAGATCATCACCGAAACCATTGTCCATCATCGTGTTCCGGAGATCGCCACCTCGATTTCCCCCAACCGCTTCCTGTCCCGGCGCGCCCTGCGCCGCGCCTGATCGGCCGTCTCGGCAGGCGCCTCCCGAGAAAGAACCCTCATGCCATGACGATCGCACAACCGGCCACCGGCACCGGCGTCGTTCGCGGTCTGCAGCCGATCAGCAGCGGTACCCGCCGGGAAGAAGTAGCCGACTCGATCCGCCGGGCCCTCCTGACGGGGGAGCTGCAACCCGGCCAGCGGATCAGGGAAGTCGAACTCGCCGCCGTCCTCGGGGTCAGCAGGCCCACCCTGCGGGAAGCAGTACACGTGCTGATTCACGAGGGAACCCTGATCCAGGAGCCGTACAAGGGGATTCGGGTGGCGCAGACCAGCCCGCACGCGCTGCTCGATCTCGCCGAGGTCCGTGTCTCGCTGGAGACCACGGCGGCGCAGCGGCTGGCCGCCGACCCGACCCGCGGCGGACTCGACACCCTGCGGCAGGCACTCGACGACCATCGCACGGCGATCGCCTCCGGCGACGTGGTGGCGTCCGACCTGACGCACCTCGAGTTCCACCGCACCCTGTGGCTGGCGTCGGGCAACGAGATGCTGATCAAGATCTGGCCTCTCGTGGCGGCGCAGATCCGTATGGCCATGACGGTCGACCAGGCCACCCGTTACGACCCCGACCGCGACCTCGCCATGCACGCCCGCCTGGTCGACGTCATCGAGCTGGGGGACCCCGACATCATCCGGGCCGAAGTGACCCGGCACATCCGAAGCAGCGCAGAAGAAGTCGTCTCGATCATCGGCGACTCCGACCACCCTGACACACAAGGAGACAATTCATGAGCACGCAGTTCAGCGGAATCCTCGCCGCGGTCGTCACCCCGTTGACCGCCGACGGATCGGCCGTCGACCCCGACGGCATCAAGCGTCAGGCCGAGCACATCATCGGCGGCGGCATCAACGGCCTCGTCCCCGGCGGAAGCACCGGTGAATTCACGACCCTGTCCACCGACGAACGCAAGCGGGCGACGGAGCTGTACATCGAGGCCGCCGCGGGCCGGGTTCCCGTCGTCGCGGGCACCGGCGCGCTGAGCACCGCCGAAACGGTCGAGCTGAGCAGGCACGCCGCCGACGCCGGCGCGGCCGCGGTGATGATCGTCCCGCCGTTCTACGACACCCCGTCCTGGGACGAACTGCTCACGCACTACTCCGCGGTGTCCGACGCGGTCGACATCGACATCATGTACTACAACCTCCCGTCCGCCACCGGCGTGGACCTGGCCCCGGCGCAGTTCGCCGAACTGGCCCGCAAGACCCGCGTCAACTCCTACAAGGACACCGGCGGGGACGCGGCGAAGTTCGCGTCCGTGCTGAACCACCACGCCGCGGACATCACCGCCCTCAACGGCTGGGACACCCTCTCGTTCGCCGGGCTCGCCGCAGGCGCGAAGGCGTCGGTGTGGGGGACCGCGAGCGTCATCCCGCAGCTGTGCGCGGACTTCTACGACGCGCTCGCCGTCCGCGGTGATCTGGTTGCCGCCCGGGACCTGTGGGCGAAGATCTTCCCGATCTGCGAATTCCTCGAATCACACAACTACGCTTGCGCTATCAAGACCGGCCTCGAGCTGGTCGGCCAGGACGCGGGCCCGACCCGCCGCCCGGTGCTGCCGCTGGCACCGGAGTACCGGGACGAATTCCGCCGCCTCCTCGTCGCGGCCGGCGTCGGCGTCGTCGACAACTAGAACCGAAGGACGAGACCGTGATCCCCAGGCAGACCATCAACGCCGTCGACGTCCACGCCGCCGGCGAGCCCGGACGGGTGCTCATCGGCAGCCACCTGCACGTCAAAGGCGCCACCATGGCGGACCGGCTGCAGTACTGCCGCGAGCACCTCGACGATCTGCGGTTGCTGATGCTGCACGAGCCGCGCGGCTACCCCGGACTGTGCGCGGTCCTGGTGCTGCCGCCGGTGAACCCGGACAGCGACTTCGGCATGGTGGTGCTCGAACAAGGGGGATTCCGGCCGATGTCCGGGAGCAACCTCATCTGCGCCGTCACCGCGCTCCTGGAGACCGGCACCCTGCCGGTGCAGGAGCCGGTGACGAAGCTGAAGGTCGACACCGCCGTCGGGGTGGTGCACGTGCGCGCCGACATCGCCGGCGGCCGGGTCGTGCGGGTCACCTTCGACAATGTCCCCGCGTTCGCGGTGGCCATCGACCATCCGCTCGAGCTGCCCGAGTACGGCACCGTGCCGGTGGACATCGTCTTCGGCGGACAGTTCTTCGTGCAGGCGAAGGCAGCCGATCTGGGAGTGGAACTGGTGCCCGGCGCCGCGAAGGACCTGGCCCGCGCCGGGGCCGTACTGCGCACCGTCGCGCAACGCGATGTCGCGGTCCGGCACCCGTTCAACCCGGACATCGACCACGTCGCACTGACGATGATCCACGGCCCGTCCCCGACCCCGGGGGTCTCCGGGCGCAACACCGTCGTCCTGCCGAACGGCACCGTCGACCTCGACGACCCCACGACGTGGACCGGCGCACTCGACCGGTCGCCGTGCGGCACCGGCACCTGCGGGCGGATGGCCGCCAAACACGCACGCGGCGAGCTGGCACTCGGGGAGCAATTCGTCCACGAGAGCCTGCTCGGCACCACGTTCACCGGCACACTCACCGACATCACCGACGTCGGACCGCACCGGGCGGTGCTGCCGTCGGTCAGCGGCCGCGGCTGGATCACCGGCTTCAACCAGTACGTCCTCGACGCCGACGACCCGTTCCCGCGCGGCTACACCCTGGGCGACCTGTGGGGACCGGAGACCGAGGGCGACGACGCCCGGCAACTGCTCGACCAACTCGATCTGGAGAATTGATGACCACCCACGAGAAGCTGCAATTCATCGCCGGGGAACGCCGGCACGGCAGCTCCGAGACGGAGCTGACGATCATCGACCCGTCCACCGGGAAGCCGATCACGACCGGCCTGGCCGCGACCGTGGAGGACGTCGACGCCGCCGTCGCGGCCGCCCGCGCGGCGTTCCCGGGCTGGTCCCGCACCACCCCCGCCGAACGCTCGGACATCATGCTGCGCTGGGCCGAGATCCTGCGGTCTCGCAGCACGGAGCTGACCGCCCTCGAGAGCCGCAACGGCGGCAAGGCGATCAAGCTGGCCGGCGGTTTCGACATCCCCGGGGTGATCGACAACGTCACGTTCTTCGCCACCACCGCCCGCAATCTGGAGGGCAAGGCGAGCGGGGAGTACTCCGGCGATCACACGTCGTCGATCCGCCGCGAGGCGATCGGCGTCGTCGGATCGATCTCGCCGTGGAACTACCCGCTGCAGATGGCGGCCTGGAAGATCCTGCCCGCGGTCGCCGCCGGCAACACCATCGTCCTCAAGCCCTCCGAGCTCACCCCGCTGACCTCGCTGCTCTTCGCCGAGACCGCGAAGGAAGCCGGCGTGCCGGACGGCGTCGTCAACATCCTCACCGGGGCCGGGCGGATCGCCGGACAGGCTCTGATCGAGCATCCCGACGTGGACATGGTCTCGTTCACCGGGTCGACGCCGGTCGGCAAGCAGGTCGCCGCGACCGCGGCAGGCAGCGTCAAACGCGTGCACCTCGAACTCGGCGGCAAGGCCCCGTTCGTCGTGTTCGACGACGCCGACATCGAGGCGGCGGCCCGCGGCGCCGTCGCCGGTTCGCTGATCAACGCGGGCCAGGACTGCACCGCCGCCACCCGCGCCTACGTCCAGCGCCCCCTCTACGAGAACTTCGTCCGGCGGGTCGCCGAACTGATGGACGAGGTGAGGGTCGGCCCGGCCGACGACACCGGCACCGACATGGGTTCGCTGATCTCACTGAAGCAGCGCGACCAGGTCGCGGCGATGGTCGACCGGGCCCGCGACGCCGGAGCGAAAATCGTTCGCGGTGGCCGTATTCCGGAACACACCCCGGCCGCGGGCGCGTACTACGAGCCGACGCTGATCGTCGACGCGGCACAGGACTCCGAGATCGTCCAGCAGGAGATCTTCGGACCGGTGCTCGTGTGCCTGCCGTTCGACACGGACGACGAGGCCATCACCCTCGCCAACGACACCCCGTACGGACTCGCCGCCTCCGCCTGGACGCAGAACGTGTACCGGGCGCAGCGGGCCACCCGGGAAATCCAGGCCGGGTGCGTGTGGGTCAACGACCACATCCCGATCATCAGCGAGATGCCGCACGGCGGCTACAAGGCCTCCGGATTCGGCAAGGACATGTCCACCTACTCGTTCGACGAGTACACCAACGTCAAGCACGTCATGTCCGACATCACCGGCCAGGCACACAAGGGCTGGCACGACATCGTCTTCGGCGGACACTGAGCCCGAACACTTTCCAGCTACCCACCGGGGCGGGGTCGATCTCTTCTTCCGAGGAGGTCGACCCCCGGACACGATGGTCCCCGGCGCCCGCCGAAACCTCACGCCAATGAGAGCGGGCACCTGAATCCCCGAGGAGGATTCACATGAGCACATTACCGGATTCACCTTCGGCGCCCGGATCTCCGGACGCTCCCGATCACAAACTGAAGAGAAGTCTCGGACTCTGGCAGCTGACATTGCTGGGGGTCAGCACGCAGATCGGCTCCGGCTGGTTGTTCGCGGTGCTGTCGTCGGCGTCGGTTGCAGGCCCGGCCGCCATCCTGTCGTGGATCCTCGGCGCGGGCCTGTTCATCGTCGTGTCGCTGACCTGGATCGAACTGGGCACCATGTTCCCGAGATCGGGCGGGATCGTGCGCTATCCGGCGCTCTCCCACGGCGCGTTCGCCGGGTGGATCACCGGCTGGGGATACTGGATCGGCACCGTCTGCCTGCCCGCGATCGAAGCGCAGGCCGTCCTGACCTATCTCGGTGGCCGGTTCCCGCATCTCGGTCTGGTGAAGGTGGAGCAGGGCACCACCATTCTCGCCTGGCCGAACGGAATTCTCTGCGGTATCGGTATTCTCGCGATCTTCTTCGTCCTCAACCTGTTCGGCGTGAAGCTGCTGGCGAAGGTCAACACGTATGTGACGATCTGGAAGCTCGTCGTCCCGTGCCTGACGTTCATCCTGTTGTTCTTCGCGTTCAACTCGAGCAACCTCACCGTCGGTGGCGGCTTCCTCCCCACCGGCGCGGGCGGCATCGTGCACGCTCTCGCGATCGGCGGTATCGCCTTCGGGTACCTCGGCTCCCGGCAGGTGCTCGACTACGGCGGAGAAGCACGAAACCCCAAGCGCGACATACCCTTGGCGATCGTTCTCTCCATCCTCATCCCGATGGTCGTGTACATCGGCCTGCAGATCGGTTTCCTCGGCGCACTCGACTGGTCCGACGCCGGAATCTCCGTCGGAGACTGGGCGGGTCTGCGGACCAGCGACTGGGCGTCGGCCCCGCTGTTCCAGGCGCTCGGTGCGGCCGGATTCGGCGCCTTCGCCACCGTACTGCTCATCGACGCCGCCATCTCCCCGGCGGGCAACGGCTGGGTCACCCTCGGGTCCGCCGCCCGGGCGTCGTTCGCGTTCGGCATCGACAAGTACGCGCCGAAGAGCCTGTCCAAGGTGAACCGGTACGGCATCCCCTGGGTGTCGCTCGTCGTCGCGATCGTGGTCAGCGCCCTCTTCATGCTGCCGTTCCCGAGCTGGTACCAGCTGGTGTCGGTGGTGTCGGTCTGCCTGGTGCTGAGCTATCTGATGGGCAGCGCGATCGCACCGGTACTCCGCAAGACCGCACCCCACGCCGACCGCACCTGGCGGCTGCCCGCCATGGGCTTCTGGGCGCCCGCCGGCTACGCCGCAGGCCTGTTCATCGTCTACGCCGCCGGCTTCGCCTCCCTCGCCCAGCTCCTGGTCATCGCGTTCGCCGGGGTGAGCATCTACGGCGCCTACACGGCGGTGAACCACGGCTGGGTCAGCCGCCCCGCCGGGTGGTCCGTCTCCGCCGCGTTCCTGGTGGCGTGGATCTACATCAGCTCCCGCGGCGGGTGGTTCATGAACACCACGGAGGTCCAGCGCGCCGGCAGCTGGTCGTTCCCCGTCTACTTCGCGGCGATGACCGCGGCGCTGCTGGCCTTCGTGCTCGCGCTGCGGGTGGTGAGCTCGCCGGCCGGCCGCCGTCACCTCGACGCCGGTGTCTGGCTGATCGCCACCCTCCTCGCGACGCTGCTGGTCTCCTACTACGGCGAATTCGGTCCCCTCGACGAGCCGCCGCTCGCCGACTCCTGGGACCTGCTGGTCGTGATCGCGCTGGCGCTGGTCAGTTACGTGTGGGCAGTCCGCAGCGGTTTCCACACCGAGCAACTGGACGCCGCGCTCGCCGATTCCGAATTCGCGGTCGCACCCGCCGCTCCCACCCGCACACCGGCTCACCGGGCGACACCGGTCGCCGCGGTGCACGAACAGGAGGTCAACTCGTGAAGGTTCTCGTCGTCGGAGGCACCGGCCGCATCGGCACGGCGGTGGTGGACGCCCTGACACCCCATCACGACGTCGTCGTCGCGTCCCGCTCCACCGAGGTCTCGGTCGACCTCCGGGACGCCGCGTCCGTCACGGCACTGTACGAACGGGTCGGGACGGTGGACGCGGTGGTCAGCACCGCGGGCGTCACCCCGTTCCCCAGCTTCGGCGACACCACCACCGGGGACTTCCGGCAGGGTTTCGACGACAAGTTGCTCGGGCAGATCGAACTGGTCCTGCGCGGTCTGCCGTTCGTCGCCGACGGCGGCTCGTTCACCCTGGTCACGGGGGTTCTCGCCCGCGAACCGATCCGCTCCGGTGTAGTCGCGTCGACCGTCAACGGTGCCCTGGAGGCGTTCGTGCGCGCGGCCGCCGCCGAACTTCCGCGCGGCATCCGGATCAACGCGGTCAGCCCGAGCGTCGTCACCGAAGCACTCGACGTGTACGGCGACTTCTTCCCCGGATTCGCGCCCGTTCCCGCCGCCGAGGTGGCGCGCGCGTTCGTCAAATCGGTGGCCGGGATCCACACCGGCCGCGTCTACGAACTGGGGTAACGCCGGCCACCGTCAAACCTCGCAATCTGGACCTCAGAGGCGCTCCGGAACTGGCACTGTGCTCCCCACTGCACCCTCCATACAGTGTTGTGCATCACATCAACAGTTCAGTTCGCGGCGGACCGTCCCCCATTTCTCCGCCGGCACTGTTCTCCGTTCCAACCGCCGGTGATCCGACCCGGATCGCGATGGCGACCTGACGTTTCCGGTCAGCGCACAGTGGAGGAAAACGTGACTTCAACACCACCCCCGGCCCAATCCCAGGACTCCGACCAAGAAAAGGGCCAGGAGTCCGGGCTCGGAAAGGGCCTGAAGAAACGGCACATGAACCTCATCGCCCTGGGCGGCGTGATCGGTGCCGGATTGTTCGTCGGCAGCGGTGTCGTCATCGAGAGCGCAGGCCCGG
>JBCEBZ010000371.1:21481-29553 GCA_039206675.1 Rhodococcus sp. (in: high G+C Gram-positive bacteria)
ATCGGTGCCGGATTGTTCGTCGGCAGCGGTGTCGTCATCGAGAGCGCAGGCCCGGCGGCGATCGTGTCGTTCCTCATCGCGGGGGTCATCACGCTCCTGATCATGCGGATGCTGGCGGAGATGGCCGTGGCCAAGCCGGTGGTCGGATCGTTCTACGTGTACGCCAGGGAAGCGCTCGGCAATCGCGCCGGATTCTCCGTCGGCTGGATGTACTGGTACTTCTTCGTCATCGTCGTGGCCGTCGAAGCCATCGCCGGTGGCCGAATACTCCAGCTCTATCTGCCGTCCGCGCCGCTGTGGATCCTCAGCCTCGGCCTCCTCGTGATCCTGACGTGTACCAATCTGGTGTCGGCGCGGTCGTTCGGCGAGTTCGAGTACTGGTTCTCGTCGATCAAGGTGATCGCGATCGTCCTCTTCCTCGGCCTGGGTGCGCTGTGGATCACCGGGCTGTGGCCCGACTCGACCCCCGGAGTGGCGAACCTCGTCGATCACGGCGGATTCGCTCCGCTCGGCTGGGGCGCGGTGCTCGCCGCGGTCGTGCCCTGCGTCGCCTTCTTCACCGGCGCCGAGATCGTGACCATCGCGGCCGCCGAGTCCGCGGAACCCAAGAAGGCCGTCGCCCGGGCGATGCGCTCCATCGTGGTCCGGATCATCACGTTCTATGTCGGCTCGATCTTCGTGGTCGTCGCCGTGGTGCCGTGGAGCGCCGAGGCCGTCGGCGTCAGCCCCTACGCGGCGGCCCTGTCCGCCCTGCACATTCCCGGGGTGGCCACGATCATGAACGTCGTCATCCTCACCGCGGTGCTGTCCTGCCTGAACTCCGCCCTGTACACGTCCTCGCGGATGCTCTTCGCCCTGACCCGCAACGGCGACGCCCCCCACATGTTCACCCGCCTCTCGGGCGGCGGAGTGCCCCGGCGCGCCATTCTCGCCGGGACGGTGATCGGATACGCCTCGGTGATCGCGGCGTTCGTCTCCCCGGATCTGGTGTTCTCGTTCCTGGTCAACTCGTACGGCGCCGTGGCGCTCTTCGTCTACCTCATGATCGCGATCTCCCAGGTCGCGCTCCGCCGGAAGCTGGAGGCGCAGGATCCGGAGTCGCTCGGTCTGAAGATGTGGCTGTTCCCCTGGCTCAGCTACGCGACCATCGCCCTGATGGGGACCGTGATCGCCGCCATGGCCGTGCTCCCCACCACCCGTTCACAGTTCTGGCTGAGTGTGGTGACGCTGGCCTTCATCCTGATCGGCTACGAGTTCCGCCGGCGCAGCCGCACCAGCGCCGAACGCCTCGACGCCGCCACCGCGCCCGCCACGGAATCGGCTGCCACGGGTGCCGAGGCAGAACAACTCGTCGGAGTCGTCACGCGCGAGCAGCACTGACACACCCCGTACCGACGAGGGGCAGGGACCGCACCGCGGTCCCTGCCCCTCTTTTGTGCCCCCGATGCCACATCGGCTTTTTCCGGCACGACCCGCCGCGAATCGGGGCACACTTGCAGAAGACCTCGGCGGAGGAGGACACCGTGTTCCACCGCGGAGACGACGTCGTCACCGATGAACACTCGCTCGACGAGTCGCTGCTCGTCGAGCCCGACTCCCGGAGCCGGCCGTGGCGGGAATTCCTCGTCTCGACGCCGGGACGGCTGTCCGTGCTGGGAATCGTGCTCATCACCGCGGCTCTGGCGACCGGCGCGATCACGTCGGCGGCGATCGGCGCCCGGCAACAACGCATCGAGACGCTGCGGACGCACACCGAACCCCTCACCTACGCGGCCGAACGGCTCTACAGTTCGCTGTCCATCGCCGACGCGGCGGCGACCACGTCGTTCATCTCGGGCGGCGTCGAGCCGATCGCCGTCCGCAATCGGTACAACCAGGCGATCGGGGACGCGTCGAATGCGCTGGTCACCGCGTCGAATGGGGTCGACTCGACCGACGCCGCCGCTCTCGGCCAGTTGTCCGAGGTGTCCCGGAACCTCTCCGCGTACACCACGCTGGTCGCGACGGCCCGCGCCAACAATCGATCGGGCAACCCCGTCGGCGTCGCCTACCTCAGCGACGCCTCCTCGATGATGCAGGACACGATCCTGCCCGCCGCCGAGCGTCTCTACTCGGAGCAGTCGAGATCCGTCGCCGACACCCAGGTCCTCACCGGCCGCCTACCCCGAGCGGCGTTCGCCGTCACCGTCGCACTACTCGTCGCGCTCCTCCTCGCGCAGGTGTACCTGGCGCGCAAGAGCAAACGCCGCATCAACCCCGGACTGGTCGTCGCATCCCTGCTCGCCGCCACCCTCCTGATCTGGCTGGCCGGCGCCGCCCTGGTCTCCACCGCAGCCACCGACCGGGCGAGAACCGAAGGGGCGCAACCACTCGCGACGATCACCCAGGCGCGGATCCTCGCTCAGCAGGCCCGGGCGGACGAGACGCTCGCGCTGCTGCAGCGCGGCTCCGACGAACAGTCCGAGGCCGACTACGCCCGCCGCTCCGCCGCGCTGGCCGACGTCCTCGCGGGGCTGCAGGGCGGTTCCCACGAACCGGGAGCCACGCGGCCGATCGACGAGGCGGTGACGGCTCTCGGCGGCTGGCGACACGCGCACGAGATGCTGCAGCAGAGGCTGGAGGTGGGGGACTACCCGGGTGCGACGGCCGTCGCGATCGGACCGGCGGACTCCGCGTCGCCCGCGACGTTCGCGGCCCTCGACGAGGCGCTGCAGCACGGTATCGACAGCTTCCGCGGCGAGGAACTCGACGGCATGGCCGAGTCCTTTCGCTCGTTGTCGCTGCTCGCGGTCGGTAGCATGGTGATTGGCGTGCTCTGCGGGTTCGCCGTCGGTGGGGGGATCTGGCCCAGACTGAACGAGTACCACTGATGACGCGGGTGAGGCGACCGAGACGGCGGACGAGTCCGCGCGCCCTCCTGCTCTCCGCCGCCGTGGCCACCGTTCTCGTCGCCGGATGCGCCGCCCCGCAACCCCTCACTCCCATCGCGAGCGGCGACTACTCCGAACAGCCGCTGACGAATGGACTCCAGGTTCATCCGCCGACCGGCGACGTGCCCGCGGAGCCACCCGCACCCGACTCCTGCGGCGCGCTGGCGAGTCTGCGCCCGGTCACCGCGCCGGACGTCCGGGCGCCGGGGAGCGCGCTGGCAGAGATCACCGCGCGCGGCAGGCTCGTCGTCGGGATCGACCAGAACACCAACCTGTTCAGTTTCCGGGACCCGACCACCGGCATGCTGATGGGATTCGACGTCGACGTCGCGGGCGAGATGGCGCGGGACCTGTTCGGCGACCCCTCGAGGGTCGAGTTCCGCCTGCTCACGTCCGGCGACCGTTTCGACGCGCTCGAGAAGAAGGCCGTGGATCTCGTGGTCAAGAGCACCACGATCACGTGTGAACGGTCCGAGCGCGTCGCCTTCTCCACCGTGTACTTCCAGGCGTACCAGCGACTGCTGGTGCCGAAGGTCTCCGGTATCTCCGGCCCGGAGGATCTGGCGGGCAAGCGCGTCTGCACCGTCGCCGACACCACCTCGCTGGACACCGTTCGCCGGGTGCAGCCCGCGGCCACGATCGTGACGGTGCCCGACTGGGACGACTGCCTCGTGACGCTCCAGCAGCGTCGGGCGGACGCCGCGAGCACCGACGACTCCATCCTGGCCGGGCTCGCGGAGCAGGATCCGAACCTCGAGATCGTCGGCCCGCCGCTGCAGTCGGAGCCGTACGGCATCGGGGTCAACAAGGGCAACGAGGATCTGGTGCGCTTCGTGAACGGGACGCTGGATCGGATGCGCGGAGACGGAACGTGGATGAGGCTCTACGACAGCTGGCTGACGGTGCTCGGACCCGTCACCGGACCGCCGACCGCCACCTACCGGGACTGAGGTGTCACCGAACGTGAGCGACGAGACCAGGCGAACCCCGATGGACGAACCGGAATCCACCCGGGGGGTGCGATTCGATCCGTTCGCGGACGACGAGGACGAGGACAAGGTCCCCTCGTCCCGCACCGTGCCGGACGCCGCGCACACCTCCGACCTGTCGATGCTGCTGACCAATCCGGTTCTCGCCGAGCACAAGCGGTTCTGCGACCGCTGCAAGCGGCCCGTCGGACGTTCCACCGCCGCCCGGCCCGGCGACACTGACGGGGTGTGCACGCACTGCGGGACGGTTTTCTCGTTCGCGCCGCAACTCGAGGCGGGCGAGTTGGTCGCGGGTCAGTACGAGGTCCTCGGGTGCCTCGCCCACGGCGGCGTCGGCTGGATCTATCTCGCGCTCGACCACAACGTCAGCGACCGCTGGGTCGTCCTCAAGGGCCTGCTGCACTCGGGTGATCCCGAGGCCCAGGCAGTGGCCCTCGCCGAGCGCCAGTTCCTCGCCGAGGTGACGCATCCGAGCATCGTCAAGATCTACAACTTCGTCGAACACCCCGGGATGGACGGCAATCCCGTCGGCTACATCGTCATGGAGTACGTCCGGGGCCGGACCCTGCGGGACGTGCTCACCGAACTGAAGGAGGAGGCGGCGCCCGACGACCCGAAGCCGCGGCTGCCGGTCGAGCATGCCATCCGCTACCTCCTCGAGGTCACGCCTGCGCTCGGGTACCTGCACTCGATGGGGTTGGTGTACAACGATCTCAAACCCGAGAACATCATGATCGGCGACGACTACAACCAGCTCAAACTCATCGACATGGGCGCGGTCGCCAGGATCGGCGATCACGGATACATCTACGGCACACAGGGTTACCAAGCCCCCGAGATCGCCACCACCGGGCCCACCGTCGCCTCCGACATCTACACCGTCGGGCGCACCCTCGCCGTGCTGACTCTCGACATGCCCACCGCCGGCGGCTGTTACGTCGACGGCCTGCCGTCTCCGGAGGCGGCGCCGCTGCTGGCGGAATACGAGTTCTACCAGCGGCTGCTGCTGCGGGCAATCCACCCCGACCCGGCCAAGCGGTTCGCGTCGGCCGACGAGATGTCGACGCAACTCGAGGGTGTCCTGCGCGAGGCGCGGGCCCAGCGGACCGGCAACCCGCAGCCGGGACTGTCGCACCGCTTCAGCCCGCAGCGCACCACATTCGGGACCGACCTCACGATCAGCCGCACCGACGTCTACGTGGACGGGCATCGCCGGGACGAGTGCATCAGCGCGATGAGCATCGTACGGGCACTGCCGATTCCACTGGTGGACCCGGACGACCCGGCGGCCCCGCTGCTCTCCGTCGTCCACAGCAGACCGCGGGAACTCCTCGATTCGCTGCACCGGGCGAAGGAGGTGGCGGCGGGCGAGGACGTGGCGTCCACGAGCATCGAGATCCCGCTCGCCGAGGTGCGCGCGCACCTCGACCTCGGGCAGCCGCGTGACGCCGCCACCATTCTGGAATCCCTCGACCACGAAGTCGAGGACACGTGGCGCGTCGACTGGCACACCGGACTGTGCGCTCTGGTGGGCGGTGACTTCGAGGCGGCGTTCACCCGCTTCGATTCCGTCCTGACGGCACTGCCGGGCGAGGAGGCCCCGAAGCTCGCGATCGCCGCGACCGCCGAGATGTGGTGCGAATACCGCGCCGGCGAGAACCTCGGGCGCTGGCGCAGGATCGCCGAAAAGTACTACCGCACGGTGTGGCGCACCGATCACGGCGCGGTCAGTGCGGCGTTCGGCCTGGCACGGCAACTCGAGCACCGCGACGACCGGGTGAACTCGGTGGAGGCGCTCGACGAAGTGCCGCCGACGTCCCGGCATTACGCCGAGGCGCGGTTGACGAGCGTGCTGATGCTCGTCCACGATCGGCCCCTCGCCGAGGTCAGCGAACGGGATCTGCAGGAGGCGGCCCGCCGGGTCGAACTGCTCGCCCACGACGAGCGCCGCGCGCTCCAGACCCGGGTGCTCGTTCTCGGCGTGGCCGTGGACTGGTTGCATGCCGGCGGTGTCCCCGAGGCGACGAGGATCCTCGGTGTTCCGTTCACCGAGCGCGGTCTGCGTACCGGTGCGGAGGCGGCGCTCCGGGCGCTGGCCCGCAAGGCTCCCGAGCGCAGGCATCGGTACACCCTGGTGGATCTCGCGAATCTGATCCGCCCGACCACGTGGCTGTAGCGCCCGGGTCAGAGCCCGCCGAATCCGACGGGCTCGCGGCCCCACCGGGCATTCCACGCCATCACCTGCATCCGGTCGCTCAAAGCGTCACGGCTGCGGACTGTTTCGGCGAGCTGGCCCATGAGTTCGATGATGCGGCGCCGGGCATCCTCGAGTTCCGCTGCCAAGCGCTGCTCCTCCCTCGACCTCGCGGTGCGGTTCCTGCCGGCGACCAACGTGTTCATGTCTGCTCCGATCCTGACGGCGTGGCGTTTCCCACTCAGCTCATCTGACCGACAACTCTGCGGCATCTGGTACGGGTCCAGAAGATCCAGAAGAACAGCGGCGCAGGGGTCCAATCTGGACCTATGACGCAGCACACAAGTGGCTCTGACGCCGGAGACGATTCGATCGTAGGGTTCGAGTGCTCGCTGAAAATTCCGATCGGAGAGGTACCGATGCGCACTGACACCGACGCACTCACGATCGCGGGCCGGGACTTCTCCTCGCGACTGGTCATGGGCACAGGGGGTGCGGCCAACCTCGCGGTGCTGGAAGAGGCGCTGATCGCGTCCGGCACCGAACTGACGACGGTCGCGATGCGCCGGGTCGATGCCGTGGGGAGAACCGGGCTGCTCGAACTGCTCGATCGGCTGGGCATCGCCTTGTTGCCGAACACCGCCGGGTGCCGGGGCGCCGCGGAGGCGGTGCTGACGGCGCAGTTGGCCCGGGAGGCTCTGGGCACCAACTGGATCAAGCTCGAGGTGATCGCCGACGAGCGCACCCTCCTTCCCGACGCGATCGAACTCGTCTCGGCAGCAGAACAACTCGTCGACGACGGCTTCGTCGTGCTGCCGTACACCAATGACGATCCCGTGCTCGCGCAGCGCCTGGTCGACGCCGGGTGCGCCGCCGTGATGCCACTCGGGTCACCGATCGGGACCGGCCTCGGCATCTCCAATCCCCGCAACATCGAGATGATCGTCGAGCGCACGGACATCCCGGTCATTCTCGACGCCGGGATCGGCACCGCGAGCGATGCGGCGCTGGCGATGGAACTCGGCTGCGACGCCGTCCTGCTCGCCTCCGCGGTGACGCGGGCGTCGAACCCGCCCCTGATGGCGGCGGCGATGGCCGGGGCCGTCACAGCCGGACGCCGCGCCCGGGCCGCCGGGCGAATCCCGAAACGGTTCTGGGCGCAGGCGTCGTCGCCGGTCGCGGTGTAATCGGGCGCCCACCGGCGCCGACTCGGCTAGCGTGAACGCCCATGCGGGTACACCACCTCAATTGCGGCTCGTTCTCCTCGGCGCTCATGGGACGGTTGGTGTGCCACGTGCTGGCATGCGAGACCGACGCGGGCGTCGTGCTGGTCGACTCCGGTTTCGGGCTGGCGGATGTCGCCGACCCCACCGGCCGCGTCGGCAAGTACGCAAAGCTGATCGGCGCCCGGTTCCGCGAGTCGGAGACGGCGGTCCGCCAACTCGGGAAGCTGGGGCTGGATCCCTCGGACGTGACCCACATCGTCGCGACGCACCTCGACTTCGACCACATCGGCGGGGTCGCCGACTTCCCGAATGCCACCCTGCACACCACCGCGGCGGAAGATGCTGCTTCCGAGCATCGTTCGTCGTTCCGGGAGAGGGTGCGGTACCGTCCCGCCCAGCTCGATCCGCGGCCGACGACGCATACCTACTCGGGGCCGGGCGAATCGGTGCTCGGTTTCTCCAGCGCCCACCCGATCGACGGGACCGGCGACCGCATCGTGCTCATCCCGATGCCCGGGCACACCCGAGGCCACGCGGCGGTGGCCGTCGACACCGGCGACCGCGGCTGGCTGCTACACGCGGGCGATGCGTTCTACCACCGCAGCACCGTCGCCGCCGCCGGGCAGGTGCCGCCGGGAACCGCCGGTCGCGCCCTGCGGGTGATGGAAGAGCTGATCGCGGTGGACCGTTCGAAGATCCGCGGTAATCACCGCCGGCTCCGGGAACTGAACAA
>JBCEBZ010000371.1:29653-45323 GCA_039206675.1 Rhodococcus sp. (in: high G+C Gram-positive bacteria)
GTCGAAGTACTTCTTCCTGATCTCGTCGAAACGCTTCGCGTCGGCGCCCGGCGCGAAGTTGTCCACGGCGAGGTGGCTACCCGGACTCGACAGTTCGTCGATCCGCTCGAACAGCGCATCGTGTGCCGCGCCCGGCAGGTACGCCAGCAGTCCCTCCGCCGACCACGCGGTGGGCTCGGCCCGGTCGAGGCCCGCGGCGTCGAGGGCGGCGGGCCAATCGTCCCGGAGATCGACCGGCACCGGCCGGCGGTCGGCCTTGGGCCGCGCGTCGTGCTCGGACAGCACTTCTCCCTTGAACTCCAGCACCTTCGGCTGATCGACCTCGAACACCGTCGTGCCCGCCGGCCAGTCGAGGCGATACGCCCGCGCATCCAACCCGGCTGCGAGGATCACCGCCTGCGACGCGCCGTCCGCCGCGGCCGTCAGGAAGAATTCGTCGAAGAACCTGGTCCGGAACCCCATGAAACCCGAGAACGGCGTGTCGCCCAGCGAGGACGGGTCGGCCAGCAGCCCGGTGAAATGCGGTTCGCCCGCGGCCTCCACGAACCACGGCGCATAGTCGTCGCGGATCAGCGCATCGGGACGGCCGGTTTCCAGCGCCCGGAACGTCGCCACTCCCAGGGCGGTGAGCCCCACACTGCTGACGATGTCCCAGGAATCCCCGTCGGTACGCATGAAGGCCTCCCGATCGCGCCGAAGTGTCGGACCGACGACCGGCCGGTCCAGTGATGCGACTCCCGCGAGTCTACGCCTGCTCCGCGGGCCGGCACGGCGCCTCGTGTCAGGGTGCGGTCGCGGGTAGTTCGAGTCGGTCCTCGCCGATCGACAAGGTCCAACGCTGAATGGACCTCTCCTCGATCACGCCCCGAGCGTGGAAGGGGTCGTTGTCGGCGAGTTCCTCTACGCGTGCGGCGGACTCGACGTCGAAGATGAGGAGTCCGCTGGGCGGGCCCGGCTCACCGAGGGGACCGGCGAGGACAAGCTCACCCGCATCGGAGAGTTGGCGGAGGTACGCACGGTGTTCCGGGCGATGCTCCGCGATGAGGTCGGCGTCGTCGACGTAGCGGTAGACGAGAGCAAATAGCGGCATGGTCGTTTCTCCTTCGACACGACAGATGTGTGGCCGTGTCCGTCCTCCCGACCGGAAGGACGGACACGCGAGATCACACGCCCGCGGTGGCCTTCTCGACGTCGGCACCGAGGGTGACTGCGAGCGCGGTGCAGTCGCGCTCACCCGCGCCCGCGGCGGACGCGTCGGCGAACAGCTGTGCTGCGGCAGCGGCCGTGTCCAACCGGACGTCGAATTCCGCCGCCGTGGCCGTGGCCAGGCGCAGGTCCTTGTGGATCAGGTCGATCATGAAGCCGGGCTCGTAGTCGTGGGAGCTCGGCGAGTTCTCGACGACACCCGGGAGCGGGAACCAGTTGCGGAAGACCCAGCTGTCGCCCGAGGAGCGGGTGACAATGTCGAAGAACACCTGCGGGTCGAGTCCGAGGCGCTGCGCCAGCACGGAGACCTCGCACGCGGTGGCCATCCCGACCGCCATCATCGCGTTGTTGACGACCTTCATCGCCTGTCCGTCGCCGCTCGGGCCGACATGCACGATGTAGGCACCGACGGACTTCAGCAGCGGCTCAGCGGCCGCCACGTGGTCGATGTCGCCGCCGAGCATCAGGCTCAGGCTGGCGTCCTCGGCACCCTGGACACCGCCGGACACGGGGGCGTCGACGAAGCCGACCCCCAGCCCCTTGGCCTCCTCTGCAAGCGTGCGCGCCGTGTCGATTCCGATCGTCGAACAGTCGACTACGACGGTGCCCTTGGGCATGTTGGCGAAGGCGCCGTCCGGGCCGGTGACGACCTGCTCGACGACCTTGGCGGACTGCAGCATGGTGAATACGGCGTCGGCGTCACGAACGGCGTCGGCGACGGAATCGGCGATCTCGACGCCGTTGGCCCGTGCCGCCTCGCGGGCGGCGTCGGAGATGTCGTAGCCGCGGACGGTGTGGCCGGCCTTGACCATGTTGCGCGACATCGGGACACCCATGTGGCCGAGGCCGATCCAGGCAATCTTGCTCATGAACTACTCCTTCGAAAGCCCGGTGCGACACGCGCTTCCGGCCTTAACGCTGATACGGACATCACTCAGTCTGGGCACGTGTGAGGTGGGCGTCAACGGCCATTAACGCGCGGCACCGTTGCAGAACTGCAAGGCATCCCACGTGTTTGGCCGGAAAGGGGCTGCGAATCTGCATCAGCACCGAGGGTCTGGCGGGTCGTGTGCGCACGACGGTGCTGACGCAGGGCCCGAAAGCCCCGTCCGGCAACGAGAGCGGTGATTGCGAGCATTGCCATCGCGAGGGAGAAGGCGGCGGTGGCCGTGATATTGCCGTGTTGGTACAGGACGGCGCCGACTTCGGCTCCGATCGCGGCCCCGATGAAGGTGAAGAAGATGAAGATGGCGTTGGCACGCGGGCCGGCGTCGCCTGTGGTGTCGTAGATACTCACCTGATTCGGCACCTGGACGACGAAGTTCATCAGGGCGAGTCCGGCCAGTGCCGCGGCGAGAACGATTGGCTGCTCCGGACGGACGATCAGGGCCACGCTCGATACGACGCCGGTGGTGAAGCCCGCGACGCGGACGGTGTCGTGTCCGGCCGCCCGAGCGAGTTTCCCGGTGAAGGGGACGATGACGGCGGCGCACAGACCCACCAGGGCGAACAGTCCCGCCTCGATCGGTGTGAAACCCAGCCGATCGGTGAGGTGCAACGCGGCGACTGTCCAGCAGGCGTTGAAGGAGCTGAACGCGAGAAACTGGTAGCCGGAGGCCGCGCGGAGGGCGCCGGTGTGCGCGAAGAGGCCGGGAAGTGTGCTCAGCAGACTCGGGTACGAGCGCGAATTCGTCGGTCGCACATTCTTGGCGATCACGGCTCCGAGAAGGAGGATCATGGCTAGTAGCGCGACCGCCGACATGACGAACACCCACCGCCAGCCGGTCGTGTCGGCAACGACCGAGGCGCCGACGCGGCCGCCGAAGATGCCGAGGGCCAGTCCGGCGATGATCAACGCCGTCGCGTTTTCACGCTGACGGGTCGGCGCGAGTCGGGCAGCGAGTGGGCCGAGTAGTTGGGCGACGCTTGCCGCGCCGCCCGCGATCAGCAGCATGATGCACAGCATCCAGAGCCCCGGGGCCGCCGCGCAGATCAGCACGATGACCGCGGTGACGGCGAACTGAAGACGGACGAGTCGACGCGGTGAGCGGATCTCCCCGACCGGTACGAGGAGGAGAACCCCTATTCCGTAGCCGAATTGGGCGGTCGTTGCCGCCCAGGCCGCGCTTGCGTGCGAAACGCCGAATTCGGCACCGACAGAGGCGAGGAGCGGTTGCGGAAGATAGATCACGCTGACCGCGACGCCCGAGGCGAGCGCAAGGCCGATCACGACGGTCAACCAATGGCGTTCGGCGGCACCGCGTCCGGCTGTGGCCGAGCGCTGTGGCTCCGAGGACGGTTGCCGTGGCCGGTGAGCGCCATCGCGGCCACGGCAACCGGTCATGCGTTGCTGGATGCGACGTCGACCAGCAACTTGCCTGCGAGTGACCGGGAGGCGATGTCCTGCTGCGCCTTCGCGGTGTCCTCGAGCGGGTAGCGAGCGGCGATGGAGGTCGAGATCACGCCCTCGCGCAGCCACCCGAACACCTCCTCGGCGCGCCAGGACAACTCACCGGGCCGGATGGTGAAGTGCGCGATCGACGGGCGAATGACCGACAGCGACTTCGCGGCGAGCGTGCTGAATTCGATGGCCGGCGGCGGGCCGCTGGCGGCACCGATCACCACGAGCGTTCCGCGGATACCCAGGCTCTCGAGCCCCTCCTCGACGGTGTCGCGGCCGATACCGTCATAGACGACGTCGACGCCGCGGCCTTCGGTGATCTCCCGGACGACCTCACCGAAGTTCTCGTAGCCGATGGCGTGGTTGGCGCCGCTGTCGATGGCGATGCGCCGCTTGTCGGCGGTCGACGCGGTGGCGATGACCGTGGCACCCAGATGGCTGGCGATCTGAGTCAGCAGCCGTCCGACGCCGCCGGCCGCGGCGTGGACGAGCACGGTGGAGTCCTTGCCGATCGCGAAAGCGCTGGTGGCCAGGTAGTGGGTGGTCAGGCCTTGCATCAGGAGGGCGACCGCGTCGTCGTTGCCGATGTCGTCGGGAATCGCAACGGCCTTGGCCTCGTCGAGGACGACCGTCTCGGCGAAGCTGCCCTGCCCGCCGAGCCACCCCACGCGTCGGCCGATCCAGCTCGAGTCGAGATCCGATCCCACTTTGGTAACCCGGCCCACGGCCTCGACGCCGGCGACGAACGGCGCCGGTGCGGCACCGTTGCGCTGGTAGATGTCGAGGTAGTTCACACCGGCGGTCTCGACCGCGACCTGGAGCTGGTTGGCGCCCGGTTCGGGAGTGTCGATCTCGGTGAGAGTGACATTCTCGGGTCCGCCGTTCTCGCGGACAACGATAGCCTTCATGATGGCCTTTCTGACGATGGGTTCGATCAGCGATTTCGCTGCTGGACAGCGTGAATCGATCATTTCGCTGCCCGCTTGTCGGCGCCGGCAACGCGGACGCCTACTCCAGTATCGAGACCTGGGGCGGCCGAGAGCAATCACCAACAGCACGCACCGGTGCTGCGAAAATGCACCACGTGGGGCAGCGCTTCAGCGACCGGTCCATACGGGGGTTGTGCGAGCGAGAAACGCCGAGGTGCCGATTAAGAAATCGTCACTGCCGTAGACGGTTTCGACGATGTCGTCGCAGTCGGCGTGTGGATCGCGCTGCAGCCGTGAGAGGGTTTCCTTCGCCGCCCAGATGGTCAGCGGAGCGGCGTTGCAGATACCGTCCAGCACATCGTCGGTATCACGGGCGAGGGCCTCGGTGTTGCTCAGGACGTTGACGAATCCTGTCGGCGCGAGTTCGGCCGCGCTGTACGACCGTGATCTGATCAGCATGTCGCCGACGATGGAGGATCCGAGTCGGTCGCGCAGCAGGGCGATCGAGTTCGCGGACAGGCAATTGCCCATCGTCCTGGCCACCGGCACGCCGAAGCGCGATCCGGGTGTCGCGATGCGGATATCGCTCGCGGCGGCGAGGAGCAGTCCGGCGCCGTAGCAATGACCGCTGATCACCGCCAGCACGGGAATGCGGAGCTGCTGGAGCCGCGTCACGAGCCGGGTGATGCCCTGCTCGTAGCGCAGCCCCAACGCTCCGGTCCGCATCCCCGCGATGTAGCGCGCATCCGTACCGGAGGTGAACGCTTGCGTGCCCTCACCCCGCAAGACGAGGGCTTTGAGCGTCCCGTCGACTTCCACCTCGGTCAGTGCAGCAGCAAGTTCGGCGTACATCGCCTCGGTCAGTGCGTTGTGCGCGTGCACGCGGCTGAACACGATCGTCGCCACCGCGTTTTCGCGCTCGACACGGATACGTCCCTGCTGATTGTCGATCTCGGGATCCTCGATTCGTGACGTGATGGTTGGTCTCCTGTGCCGCGTCAGCGAGCAGCCGCTTCCACCGTGCGCGGCGACTCGGAACCCTGCTGCCAGCGACCGGCGAGTGCGGGCAGCAGGGCGGTGCAGTCGTAACCGCCGGCACCGCTGTCGACCATCTGCTCGAAGAGTGCGTGCACGGTCCGGGCGGTGTCGAGTGCGGTGTCGGTGCTCTGCCCGGCCTGCAGTGCCAGGCCGAGGTCTTTGAGCAGCAGGGCGCTGGTGAATCCGGGAGCGTACTCGTGCGAGCTGGGAGCCGCCTCCAGCACACCGGGGGCGGGGTACCACTCACGCAGCGCGAAGTTCTCGGCAGTCGATCCGACGGCGATGTCGTAGAAGACCTCCGGTTCCAGGCCGAGGCGTTCACCGAGCAGCAACCCCTCGCACGTCGCGGCCAGGCAGATCCCGAAGATCATGTTGTTCACGACCTTCGCGGACTGGCCGGTGCCGGGGCCACCGGTGTAGACGATCTTCGCCGCCATCGGCGCGACGATCCGCGATGCGGCGGCGAAGCTTTCCTGCGAGCCGCCGATCATGAACGTCAATTCCCCGGTCGCGGCCTTGGCCACCCCACCGGAGACCGGGGCGTCGACGAACTTCAGCTCGCGAGCCTCCGCCAGAGCATGCAGTTCCTTGGCGCTGTCGATGTCGATCGTCGACGAATCCAGGAACAGTGTCTCCGGTCCGGCGAGCGAAAAGAGTCCGTTAGGGCCAGTGAGCAACTCACGTACGTGAGCGCCGGTCGGCAGCATGGTGATGACCGCATCGGCGCCGTCGATCGCCTCGACCGATGAAGGGACGATGCGGATTCCGGCGATCTCGGCTTCACGGGCGACGACCGGGTTGATCTCCACTCCCCGGACTTCGTGTCCTGCGCCGACGATCCTCAGCGCCATCGGCAGGCCCATTCGTCCGAGCCCGATCCACGCGATGACCGACATAGTTGATCTCCTTGCCAGTTTGGTTGTAGCTGAGGAATTCCGAGCACTTGTTGTCTCGTTCACATTCGAGAGTGCGAGAGAGATGGGTCGCCGGTCAATGACCAACTCGGCGCATGCCTGGCGCAAAACTGCCACACCCGTCGTACGACGTCACCACTCGTTCGGTTGGGTCCGTCACATCGGGCGATCGCCAACTGGGTCGGCAACCGAGCGCGCACCATTTTGCCGAGGTCTGCGTAGCTCGGCTTCGAACGCGCCCAGGCCGGTGAGGAGGGCGAGTGCGGTGTCGTCGTCCGGCGAGCAGACGGCTGCTGTCACAGCCAGTGCCTCATTCACCTGGGTGCAGGCCTCGATCCCGGAATCGGTTATTTCCACCAGATTCTCGCGACGATACGACGGGTTCCGGTAGCGGATGACGTGGCCCGCACGCTCCAACCCGTTCACCGTGTGCGCAATGCTGGTCCAGTGCCGCTCGAGCTCGCGGGCGAGGGTGAGTACGGAGATCGGGTGTCGGTGGACGAGCAGTTGCAGGATCTCGTACCCCGCCCAGCTGACCCCGTAGGGACTGAATGCCTTGTTCAGGTGTGAGGACAACATTCGCTGTGTGCGCATCAGGGAAGAGATGATGTCGACCGCCGTCTCTGCGACAGCGTCGGACGGCACTCGGGGCGCCGGCATCGCATTGCCGAATTCGGGGGCGACCGAACCGGCCCGGTAGGCTTCGGCGCTCACGTCGTCTCCTCTCACAGCTCGCGGTTGTACGTCTAGCATCGCACCGACCGGGAGAGTGAGGCAGTCCCAAATTCTGCGCCAGGGTGTTGCAGCATTGCGCGCAGACGGCTGCGCTAATTCTCAGGTTATGGGTCAACCGGTTCCACCACCGGCACTGTGATGCCGCGGTTGGACAGCCATTGCTCACCCCAGTCGTTCAGAGCGACCAGGAGTGGCTTCAGCGAGCGCGCCTCCTCGGTGAGGCGATACTCGACCCGAGGAGGCACGACAGGATAGACGGTGCGGTCGACCATGCCGTCTTCTTCCAGTTCGCGGAGTTGCCTCGTCAATGCGCGCGGTGCAACGCCGGGCATCTGGCGTTGCAACTCGTTGAAGCGCATCGTGCCCTCCAGCAAATGGAACAGAATGACCCCTTTCCACTTGCCGCCGATGATCTTGACGGTTGCCTCCATCGCGCACCCCGGAATGTCTTTGTACGGTCGTGTTCGCGGCATGGGTGTGTACTTCCGTTTCGTGATGCTCAGGGCACTGAGGATGACATGTGTCCGCTCGCGGGTCAGGACACCGTGGCGGCCAGGGGCGCGGCGGGCAGCGGCGGCTGAGAACGCTGCCAGGCCGATCCGTACCGGGTGTATTGCAGCGGCGGGTCGATGGGTGTGCGCAGTTCGTCGGCAGCCGTGCGCGCCCAGAACGGGTCCTTGAGCATCTCTCTGCCGATCAAGACGATGTCTGCGCGGCCGTTGCCCACGATCTCTTCTGCCTGCCGGGCGGTCTCGATCATCCCCACTGCACCGGTCTTGATCCCGACCTCTCTCCGGATCAGTTCGGCGCCGGGAACTTGATAGCCCGGGTAGGAACTTATCTTCACGGGCGCGATGCCGCCCGAAGAGGCGTCGATCAGATCGACACCCTGCTCCTTCATCCAACGGCCGAAGATTACGAAGTCCTGCGGCGTGTTTCCACCTTCGGCGTAATCGGTGGAGGAGATCCGCACGAACAGGGGACCGTCCCACTCACCCCGGACAGCATCGATGACCTTGCGCACGATCCGATAGCGGTTCTCATGGTCGCCGCCATACTCGTCCGTTCGCTGGTTCGACAGCGGGGAAAGGAACTCGTTGAGCAGGTAGCCGTGGGCTGCGTGCACCTCGATGACATCGAATCCCGCCGTTCGCGCTCGTACCGCGGCCTTCCGGAAAGCTTCGACAATGTGCTCAATGTCCTCGACCGTCATTTCCTGCGGAACCCGTGAGTCGGGGCTGAAGGGGATCGCGGAGGGAGCTATCGGTGTATACGTATCGACGCCGAGCTGTCGGCCGGCGTGTCCGATCTGCGCACCCGCCTTCGACCCGAACCCATGAATCACCTCAGTCAGGCGAGAGAGTCCGGCGATGTGCTCGTCGTCCCAGATTCCCAAGTCGCCCGGTCCAATCGGGCCGTTGGGCAACACCGACGCAGTCTCCAGCATCACCAGCCCGGCGCCGCCGAGCGCACGTGCACCGTAGTGCACCAAGTGGAAATCGCGGACGCGGCCTTGCTCATCGGCGGAGTGCATGCACATCGGAGACATCGCGATCCGGTTGCGGAACTCGGTACCGCGGATCGTGATCGGTTCATACAGTTTTGCGGGCACGAAAGTTTCTCCTCATTTTCAGGGCGCGGATCTTCACGCTGACCGCAAGGCTAAGCAATGAGTACCCAACGCAACAGTACGCACATTTTGTTCCAGTACTGACAAAAATGTCAGTACGTAGCCAGAGGGCCCGATAGCATCGGATCCGATTTTTACTTCATATCAATGCTTTTCGTGGACAGTTGATCGTGCCCACTGCGCCCACAGTGCGTCTGGTGCACTTTTGCACAACCGATGCGTGAGTTTGATTCTTGACTGTCGGCAAGCTCGCCGCGCACCGTAGGGGCCGGCCCGGCCGATCGCGGGGCTGGTGCACACAGGTGCGTCGGCCCCGTTCCCACGGATCGCATCGGGGTATCAGCACTACATTGACGAGGAGTCAGCATGTTTGACAACCCCAGCGCCGTCATTCGTCAGGTCGACGCGTCCGTCGCTCGGTCATGGCTGCTGGTCAATGGCACGAGGAAGACGACCTTCGATCAGTCTCTCGACTCCGCCGCAGATCAGATCGTCGTCGATCTCGAAGATGCCGTGGACCCGAAAGATAAACCCACCGCCCGATTGGACGTCGCCGCCTGGCTCGAGAGACGGCCCGCATGGGTTCGGATCAACGATCGCACCACGCCGTTCTGGGCCGACGACCTCGACCTCCTGGCCGGTCTACCGGGCCTCCAGGGCGTGATGCTCGCCAAGACCGAAGCGGCCGAACACGTGACGGAGACATTCGACCGTCTCGGCGGCAAAACGCCGGTCCTGGCGCTGGTGGAGTCGGCGATCGGAATCGAAGCCGCAACCGCAATAGCTCGAGCCCGCGGCATCTTCCGGCTGGCATTCGGCAGCGGCGACTACTGCCGCGACACCGGTGCCGGCGGCGACGACCTCTCCATGGCATATCCCAGGTCTCGGCTCGTTGTCGCGAGCCGGATAGGCCAGTTGCCGGGGCCGATCGACGGGCCGACTGTGGGTGGAGTTCGCTCCGCCTTGCAGGAGCGCTCCGCCACGGCGGTATCGATGGGAATGACCGGAAAGCTGTGTCTCGAAACCGGCCAGGCCGGAACCGTCAACGCCGAGTTCAGTCCCAGTGCGTCGGATGTCGCATGGGCGCGAGAGTTTCTCACCGAGTTCGACGCTCGCGGTCGCACTATTCGCGACGGCAGTGATCGCCCCCGTCTCGTGCGCGCGGCGAAGATCACCGAGCTCGCGGAGGCATTCCGTATCGGCGTCGAGTAGAGGACGTGCAGTGCATGCTCGTGCTTCCCCGATCTGTCGCATGAGGGCGATGCTGGTCGAGATCCACGCCCTCGCTGTGGGTTAGGGGGAGGTCGTCCGGGCAAGTCTGTGTGGTGATCAAGCGGATCGAGGTCCGGACCCGAGCGGTCGAGGCCGGGTGAGGACGCTGAGGGGGCGCCGGATTTCCGGCGCCCCCTCAGGTGTCGGACCCTGTCGGTGGTCAGTCCTCCGTCACGTGCATCGGGTAGGAGTGTTCTGCGTCGGACTCGTAGCAAATCCCGAACGGCTTGTTGTGGATGACGAGAAAGGTGACGTCGTTGTCCTCGGTCGCACCGTGTTCCATCCAGCCGCCTTCAGGGAACCAGACGAAGTTTCCCGGACCGTATTCCCCCTTGTGCGTTCTGAGGACTCCGTCCAGGACGTACATCCCGTGTGCGTGCGGATGCGTGTGCCACACGTTGGTGAATCCGGCGGCGTAGCGGACCAGCTTCACCTGCATTCCGGTGTCGGGATCGGCGAACAGGAACTTGGATGGAATCGCACCGCCGGTCTGTGGGACCACAGCGGTCACCCAGGGCATCCTGCTCGAGTCGGCAACGACAAGATCGATCTGATTGGTTGGTGACGTCGACATCTTGGGCAAACTCCTTGACAGGTGAGTAGACGCTGACGGCGGTGAGCGGTGCTGTCCGCCTCGTTATTTCACGCCGGCGTGGGCTGCGTGGATGACCGCGTTCTCGCGTTCGGCATCGGCGAGGTCGATGCTTTCGAGGGAGAGGCCCTTCGTCTCCCGGGTGAAGAAGACCGCGACGGCGGTGACGGTGCACGCAGCGGCGAGATACAGGGCGATCGGGACGGACGAGTCGAACTTCTCGAGCAGTCCGACGGCGATGATGGGTGCGAGCGATCCGGCGACGATGGACGTGACCTGGTAGCCGAGGGAGACGCCCGAGTACCGCATGCGGGTGGGGAACATTTCGGCCATCGTGGCGGGCTGTGCGGCATACATGAAGGCGTGGTAGATCAGGCCGACGATGATGGCGGCCATGATGACGATGTTGTGGCCGCTGTTCATCATCGGGTAGGCGTAGAAGCCCCACGCGCCGGCCATGACGGCGCCGAAGAGGTAGACGGGCCGACGTCCGATCCGGTCGGCGAGGCGCCCGCACAGCGGGATCGCGGCGAAGTGGATGGCGTGGGCGATGAACATCCACCAGAGGATGGTGCTGGTGTCGGTGTGCACCACGATCTTCAGGTAGGTGATGGTGAACGTGACCACCAGGTAGTACATGATGTTCTCGCCGAATCGCAGTCCCATGGCGGTGAACACGCCGCGGGGGTAGCGCTTGACGACCTCGAAAACGCCAAAGGAGGTCGCGGCGATTGCCTCGGTCTGTTCTTTGGCGGCGACGAAGATGGGGGCGTCGGAGACCTTGGTGCGGACGTAGTAGCCGATGAACACGATCGCGGCGGACAGCCAGAAGGCGACACGCCAACCCCAGCTCAGGAACGCCTCGTCGGACAGGGTGGCGGTGAGTACGAGAAGCACGATGGTCGCGAGCAGGTTGCCGCCGGGCACGCCGGCCTGGGGCCAGCTGGCCCAGAAACCGCGGCGGTTGTCGGGGCTGTGTTCGGCGACGAGCAGTACGGCGCCGCCCCATTCGCCGCCGACCGCGAACCCCTGGACGAATCGCAGTGTCACGAGCAATGTCGGTGCCCAGAAACCGATCTGGTCGTGCGTGGGCAGGCACCCCATCAGGAAGGTGGCGGAACCGACGAGGACCAGACTGAACTGCAGCAGCGACTTTCGTCCGTACTTGTCGCCGAAGTGGCCGAAGACGATGCCGCCGAGAGGACGGGCGACGAATCCGACTGCGTACGTGACGAATGCGGACAGGATCGCGGTCAGCTCGCTCATGCCGGCATCGAAGAAGATCTTGCTGAACACCAGCGTCGCGGCGGTGCCGTAGAGGAAGAACTCGTACCATTCGACGATGGTTCCGGCCATCGAGGCCGCGACGACCTTCTTCAGGCCCGACGGGACAGGCGCCGACATGCTGCCGCCCTCTGGGGATAGTGTTTGATCCACTGACTTCTCCTACGTGGTTCGAATTACAGCGAGCGACGGGATGTGACACCGTGCACGTATCTGGAGAGAAGTATTCGGGGCAGTGAACGGGCGAGGCAACAGCCAATCGCACGCCACACTGTTGCAGAAATGCACCGGTTCGAGGAACGGTGGTGACGACCAGAGACGGTGCCGATCACACCGGGGGGAGTAGATCCGCTTTCCGGCGCAGCGCCTCGGCGTGGATCGCGTTTCGGACCGCCTGCACGGTGGGGTTGGTGAGGCTTTCGCGGCGGGCAGCCAGCGAATAGGTGAGATGGACATCGACTTCGCGGGGCAGCAGGCGGATCAGGTCGGGGTAGGGCTGGGCCATGAACGCGGGGAGCAACCCGATCCCGCCGCCGACGCGGGTCGCCTCGACATGGGAGAAGATGTTCGTCGACATGAATTTGGCTCGGGCACCGGGCAGGTGCCGCTCGAGATCCAGGTCGCCGACCTGGAGCAGAGAGTCGACGAAGAAGATGATCGGGTGGTCCTTCACGTCCTCCACGGACGTCGGTGTGCCGTGCTCGCGCAGGTATTCCTCGGTCGCGTAGATGCCCATCGAATACGCGCTGATCAACTCCGAGACGAGTCGGCTGTTCACCGGGTTGCCCACCGCGATCGCTACGTCGAAGCCGGATTGGTGCAGGTTGAGCTGGCGGGTGGCGGTGAGCAGCTCCACCGACAGGTCCGGGTGCTGTATCCGCAGACGCGCCAACGCGGGGGTGACGACGAGCGTGCCGAAACCGTCCGGCGCCGTGACCCGCACCGTCCCGCGCAGCGCGCTTCCGGTGTCTCCGACCGCGGTATCCACCGCCAGCTGGACCGACTCCTCGATCGCACGCGCCCGTTCGGCCACCGCTTGTCCGATATCGGTGAGCTCCCAGCCGTCCGCACCCCGTTCGATCAGGCGCACGTCGAGAGTCTTTTCCAGAGCGTGGATTCGGCGGGACACCGTGGTGTGGTCGACGCCGAGATCGATGGCGGCCGAGCGGCGGGTTCCGGTCCGCGCGATGGCGCTGAGGTACCGGAAGTCGTCGGCTCGGACCTGCCGTATGTCGATCGTCTTCGGCGGACGTGTACCCGACGGGGGCGCTTGTTCTCGTTCGTTGTCCGATGGGGTGGTGCTGCCGGTCATGCATCGAAACTGTACTCGCCGGGCAGGGCGATCCGAGGCAACTGAAGCCATCGCGCGAACGGGCGGGACGGACTTCCGACCCGGACGGTCGTCGGCGCGATTGGTGCATTTCTGCAACAGCCTCGCGTGATGTTGGTGATTGACGCCCTACGAGTGATCGCGCACTGTAGAAATTGGCCGCATTCGAGGCGAGCTGTCGCCGGGGCTCCACTGCCCCGCCCCGTCGCATAACGATCTCGAGATCGAAAACTTCTGTACCACAATGCTGTAAGTCTAAGGAGTATTGAGATGACCTCAACCCAGGTCGCACCCGAGAGCCTCGGAATTCCCGTGGCTCGCGACTACCCGATGCTGATCGACGGCCGGCGGGTCGAGGCGATCAACGGGAAGTGGACCGAGGTCACGACCCCGATTCTGCGTGGTCACGTGATCGGCCGGGTGCCGACCGGGGAGGCCGCCGACGTGGATCGGGCCGTCGCCGCCGCACGGGCGGCGTTCCCGGCGTGGCGCGCCCAGCACTTCACCGGCCGGGCGCGGGCACTCGGCCACATCGCGGACGCCATCGAGGCCCGGATCGAGGACCTCGCGTCGGTGACCGCGCTCGACACCGGCAACGCGATCCGCACCCAGGCCCGCCCCGAGGCCCAGACCCTGGCCAACCTGTTCCGCTACTTCGCGGGCATCGCCGGGGAGAGCAAGGGCGTCGTGCTGCCCGCCGGTGACGACCAGTTGCAGTACACCCGGCTCGAGCCGCTCGGGGTGGTCGGCGCCATCCTGCCGTGGAACTCTCCACTGATGATCGCCGGGTTCAAGATCCCGGCCGCCCTGGCCGCGGGGAACACCGTGGTGGTCAAGGCGGCCGAGGCGGCACCGCTGAGCGTGCTGTTGCTCGCCGAGATCTGTGCCGAATTCCTGCCCGCCGGCGTCTTGAACGTCGTCACCGGCCTCGGACCGGTCGCCGGTGAAGCCCTGGTGCAGCACCCGGGGGTGGACAAGGTCTCCTTCACCGGATCCACCGAGGTCGGCAAGCACGTCGCCCAGGCCGCCGGTGAACGGCTCGCCCACGTGTCCCTGGAACTGGGCGGCAAGAACCCGTCCATCGTGTTCCCGGACGCCGCCGGCGACGACGACCTGATCAGCAACCTGCTGCTGTCCTCCCGGGTGCACCGACAGGGGCAGAGCTGCACCGCCGGCTCGCGGCTGTTCCTGCACGAGGACATCTACGACGACGTCCTCGGACGGCTGGTCGACACCCTGGGCAGCCAGGTCGTCGGCAACCCGCTCGACGAGACCACCGACATGGGCGCGATCATCAACGACAAGCAGTTCGCGTCGGTGAACTCCTACGTCGAGGACGGGCTCGTCGCCCCCGGCATCACCGTCGCACTGGACGGATCGTCGCGGGCGGTCGACCGCAGCGACGGCTTCTACCTGGCACCCACCATCTTCGCGGGCGCGAACAACGACTGGCGCCTGGCCCGGGAAGAGATCTTCGGCCCGGTCGTCGTGGTCATCCCCTGGCGAGACGAAGCGGAGGTCATCAAGATGGCCAACGACTCGCACTACGGGCTGGCGGCCTACGTGTGGACGCACGACCTCGACCGCGCCATCGGCACCGCGAACGCGCTCGAGACCGGCTGGGTGCAGGTCAATCAGGGCGGCGGCCAGATGGTCGGCCAGTCGTACGGTGGCTACAAGCAGAGCGGCATCGGCCGCGAGGCCTCCCTCGAGGGCATGCTCGCCGGCTTCACCCAGACCAAGCAGATCAACATCCGGCTGCGCAACGCGCGGTAGCGAGTCCGCCACCCGCACCCACAGACCACGCCGGTGAAGCATGCCCACTCTGCTTCACCGGCGTTCCCCATTTCACGGACGGAGATAGCCCAATGACAGAAGGACCACTCGAGGATCTGCTCGTGCTCGACCTGTCCCGCGCGCTGGCGGGACCGATCGCCGCGATGATGCTCGGCGATCTCGGCGCCCGGGTGATCAAGATCGAAACCCCCGGTCACGGCGACGACTCCCGCAGTTGGGGCCCGCCGTTCGTCGGCCCGGACCAGGACCAGTCCTCGTACTTCATGTCCGCCAACCGCAACAAGGAATCGATCGAACTCGACCTCAAGAGTGAGCACGGGCGCCGTGCTCTGCGCCGGCTGATCGCGCGGGCCGACGTGCTCATCGAGAACTTCCGGCCCGGCGCGTTCGACCGACTCGGATTCACCGCCGCGACGCTCGAGGAGCTGAACCCGCGCCTGATCACGTTGTCGATCACCGGATTCGGTCATGACGGGCCGGAGGGCACGCGCGCCGGGTACGACCAGATCGCGCAGGGCGAGGCGGGGCTGATGGCCTTGACC
>JBCEBZ010000372.1:0-3388 GCA_039206675.1 Rhodococcus sp. (in: high G+C Gram-positive bacteria)
CGGTGATGTCGACCGCACCGCACGCCGGGGTGATCGCGACCAGGCCCGCCACGATGCCGGACGCTGCTCCCAGCGTGGTCGCCTTGCCGTGCAGGAGCCGCTCGATCAGCAGCCAGCCCAGGACGGCGGCCATCGTGGCAACCGTGGTGTTCATGAAGGTGCGGCCGGTCTCGGAGGTGAACTGCGCCGTGAACGCCGTCGGGTCGGCCAGCGACTCGGGCGTGAGCACGATCGAGCCGACGTTGAAGCCGTACCAGCCGAACCAGAGCAGGCCGGCGCCGAGCATCGTCAGGGTCAGGTTGTGCGGCTTCATCGGCTCGCGCCCGAAGCCGACGCGCTTGCCGATGATCAGCGCGAGCACCAGGCCGGCCACACCGGCGTTGATGTGCACCGCGGTACCGCCGGCGTAGTCCTGCGCGCCGATCTCGCCGCCGATCAGGCCGCCACCGAAGACCATGTGCGCGAGCGGGAAGTACGACAGCGTCACCCACAGCGGCAGGAAGACGATCCAGGCCGACAGCTTGACGCGGTCGGCGATCGCGCCGCTGATCAGGGCCGCGGTGATGACCGCGAAGGTGAGCTGGAACAGGACGAAGATGTAGTTCTCCGAGGAGACCCCGTCGAGCCCGAACAGGTCGAACGGCTTCTCCGGCAGGATCCTGCCGTCGCCGCTGAACCCGTCGGCGAACGACATCGACCAGCCCCAGAGCACGTAGACGATGCCGACGACGGCCATCGAGACGTACGACATCATCATCATGTTCAGCACGGACTTCGACCGGGACATGCCGCCGTAGAAGAACGCCAGCCCGGGCGTCATCAGTAGAACCAGGGATGCTGACATCAACATCCATGCGGCGTTGCCGGAGTTTGCCAACACTTCGTCGGGACTCACTTACTACCTCCTAGTAGCGCGCTGGTCTGCACGTCGTCAGGAAGTAGATTCGCTTTGCGGTGTTTCGGCTGTGCCACTGCACTGTTTCGCGCGCGTGAACGCATTGGCCTATTTTGTTGCGTATACGTTTCGCCAGGCGATTTGCGGTCGGTTTCAGCTCCCCGGAGCCGTCCGGGACCCTGCGACGGCCTGCCCGAGCGCCTCGTCAGCCGAGCAGCGCGTCGACGAAGGCGCCCGGCTCGAACGGGGCCAGATCGTCGGCACCCTCACCCAGTCCGACGAGCTTCACCGGGACCCCGAGCTCGTGCTGAACCTGGAACACGATGCCGCCCTTGGCGGTCCCGTCGAGCTTGGTGAGGACGACACCGGTGATGTCGACGACCTCGGCGAACACCCGAGCCTGCGCCAGTCCGTTCTGGCCGATGGTCGCGTCGAGGACCAGGAGGACGTCGTCGACCGACGCCTTCTTCTCGATGACCCGCTTGACCTTGCCGAGCTCGTCCATCAGACCCGTCTTGGTGTGCAGCCTGCCCGCGGTGTCGATGAGCACGACGTCGACGCCGTTGTCGATCCCCTTGGACACCGCGTCGAATGCGACGGCAGCCGGATCCGCGGCTTCCTTCCCGCGCACCACCTCGGCGCCGACCCGTTCGGCCCACGTCTGCAACTGGTCCGCGGCGGCCGCACGGAACGTGTCGGCGGCGCCCAGCAGGACGCGCCTGCCGTCGGCCACGAGAACTCGTGCGAGCTTGCCCGTGGTGGTGGTCTTGCCGGTGCCGTTCACCCCGACGACGAGCAGGACCGCCGGGTGGTCGTCGTGCGGAAGGGCGCGGATGGAGCGGTCGAGTTCCGGGCGGAGTTCCGCGACCAGGACTTCGCGTAGCAGTGCGCGGGCGTCGGCCTCGGTGCGGACGCTGCGGGACGCCATCTGCTCACGCAGGGACGTGACGATCTTCGTGGTGGTCGCCGAGCCGAGGTCGGCGATGAGGAGCGTGTCCTCCACCTCTTCCCAGGAGTCCTCGTCGAGGTCGCCGCCACCGAGCAGTCCCAGCAGGCTCTTGCCCACCGCCGACTGTGACCGGGACAGGCGCCCACGCAGACGGTCGAGGCGGCCTTCGGTGGGAGCGATGACGTCGAGTGCGGGTGCCGCGGGTGCCGGTTCGGCCTCGGGCGTCGGTGCAATCTCGGGTTCCGGTTCGACCTCCGGGGAGACCACCGGTTCGTAGGTGACCGGCTCCGGCGGGGCCGCCGGCTTCTCCGGCGCCTTCTCGGGCGCCTTCTCGGGGGCCTTCTCCGGCGCGGGCGCTTTCTCCGGCTCCGGAGGCGCCACGACCTCCGGTTCGGGGGTGATCGTGGGTTCGGGCAGTACCGGCTCCGGCACCACCTCCCGGGGCGGCGCCGTCGCCGTCGACCCCTGGCTGAAGTTGAATCCGCCGTCGGCGCGATAACTGCCCGAACGGTCCTTCTCCGCGGTGGTGACCTGCGGGGTGTCCGGCGCCTTCAGGGAGATCCGGCGACGCCGATACAGCACGGACCCGACGACGAGAACGACGAGAAGTACGGCCAGTGCGGCCGCGATGGCAATCCAAGCTCCGGTAGTCACGCCGCCCATTGTTTCAGGCTCGGGATTCCGTCGCGCACCGCCTCGCCGGGCGAACGGACCCGGCCGGTGCCGGAATCAGGCGTCCGCGACCGCCATGTCCTGGCCACGGAGTCGCTGGGAGATGACGGTGGTGATGCCGTCGCCGCGCATGCTGACGCCGTACAGCGCGTCGGCCACCTCCATCGTCGGCTTCTGGTGGGTGATGACGATCAGCTGCGACTTCTCCCGCAACTGCTCGAACAACCCGATGAGGCGACGCAGGTTGGTGTCGTCCAGCGCGGCCTCCACCTCGTCCATCACGTAGAAGGGGGACGGCCTGGCCCGGAAGATCGCCACGAGCATCGCCACGGCCGTGAGCGACTTCTCACCACCGGAGAGCAACGACAGCCGCTTGACCTTCTTGCCGGGCGGCCGGGCCTCCACCTCGATGCCGGTCGTCAGCATGTCGGACGGGTCGGTGAGCACCAGCCTGCCCTCGCCGCCGGGGAACAGTTTCGCGAAGACCTGCACGAATTCGCGTTCGACGTCCGCGTAGGCCTCGGTGAACACCTGCAGGATGCGGGCGTCGACGTCGGCGACGACACCGAGGAGGTCCTTGCGGGCGGTCTTCACGTCCTCGAGCTGGGTGGAGAGGAAGTTGTAGCGCTCCTCGAGAGCGGCGAACTCCTCGAGCGCCAGCGGGTTGACCTTTCCGAGCGTCGCCAGGTCCTTCTCGGCGCGTTTCGCGCGACGTTCCTGCGAGGTGCGGTCGTACGGAACCGGTGCGGGCGTCGTGACCTGCTCGCCGCGCTCCTTCGCCTGCTCGTACTCCTCCATCTCGAGTGCGGACGGCGGCAGCGCGACATCGGGACCGTATTCGGCGATCAGATCGTCCAGGCCGATCCCGTGCT
>JBCEBZ010000373.1:0-3377 GCA_039206675.1 Rhodococcus sp. (in: high G+C Gram-positive bacteria)
CGCCCGGTGTGCGTCCTCACCACGACCGCGGACGGGTTCGCCGCCGAGAACGTCCCCGTGATCGAGATCGACACCCTCGACCTTGCCCCGCGGGGACCGGTGACCGACGCGCACCGACGCGCCCCGCTCCGACCGGAGAACACGGCGTATCTGATCTTCACGTCCGGGTCCACCGGCCTGCCCAAGGGCGTCGCGGTGTCGCACGCCGCGATCGCGAACCAACTCCGCTGGAAGCAGCACGAATACCCGCTCGACACCACCGACGCGGTCGTGCAGAAGACCCCGGTCACGTTCGACCTGTCGGTGTGGGAACTGTTCTGGCCACTGATGTCGGGGGCCCGGCTCGTCATCGCCCGCCCGGACGGGCACCGCGACCCGGCCTATCTGGCGGACCTGATGCGTCAGCAGCGCGTCACGACAGCACATTTCGTGCCGTCCCTGCTGGAAGCGTTCACCCCGGATGCGGGGGAACAGCCGGCCCTGCGCCGGGTCCTGTGCATCGGCGAGGCGCTGCCCGCCGACACCGCCGCCCGCTTCCGCCGCCGGTTCACCTCCGTCGCCCTGCACAACCTGTACGGGCCCACCGAGGCGGCGGTGTCCGTGACCGCCTGGGCCCACACCGACGCCGACGCCGACACCGTTCCCATCGGCGGACCGGAATGGAACACGCAGGCCTTCGTGCTGGACGCCCGGCTCAACCCGGTGCCCGTCGGGGTGGCGGGGGAGCTGTACCTGGCCGGTCACCAGCTGGCCCGCGGTTACGTCGCCCGCACCGATCTGACGGCCGAGCGCTTCGTCGCCAACCCGTTCGGCGCACCCGGTTCACGGCTCTACCGCACCGGTGACGTGGTCCGCTGGCGTGTCCGCGGCACCGCGGGGGTCCTCGAATACCTCGAGCGCTCCGACTTCCAGGTGAAGGTCCGCGGATTCCGCATCGAACTCGGCGAGATCGAGTCGGCACTGGCCGGGTCCGCGGGAGTGGGGCAGGCCGTCGTGGTCGCCCACCGGAACCCGCACACCGGAACCGCCCTGGTCGCCTACGTGGTCCCCGAGGACGGCTCGACCGTCGACCCCGCCGCGGTGCTGGCCGACGTCGGCGCCGCGGTGCCGAGCTACATGGTGCCCACCGCCCTCGTCGTGCTCGCGGAACTACCGCTGACCGCGAACGGAAAACTCGACCGCAAGGCGCTTCCCGCGCCCGACTTCGCATCGACGGCCGTCGAATACCGCGCGCCCGCCACACCCACCGAGGAGATCGTCGCCGCCGTGTACGCCGACGTGCTCGGCGTCGAACAGGTCGGGACCGCCGCGAACTTCTTCGACCTCGGTGGCAACTCCCTCGTCGCCACCCGGGTGGTCGCTCGGCTGTCCGAGACGCTCGGTCGCCGCATCGAAATCCGGTCCCTGTTCGAGGCGCCTGCCGTCGGCGCCCTTGCGTCGCTGCTGGACTCGACGGACGCGACCGCACCCACCCGCCCGGCGCTGACCCCGGCCGTGCGCCCCGAACGGCTCCCGCTGTCCTCGGCGCAGCAACGGATGTGGTTCCTCAACCGGTTCGACCCGAACTCCGCCGTGCACAACATCCCCGTGGCGGTCCGGCTGTCGGGCGTCCTCGACATCGACGCACTGCAGCACGCGGTCGCCGACGTCCTCCACCGCCACGAGTCGCTGCGGACGATCTACCCCGACTCCGCCGACGGCCCGCACCAGGTGATCCTGCCTGCCGACCGCATCGGGGCCGACGCGTCCGTCGTCGCGGCCGACGAGGCCGCATTGCCCGCCCTGATCGCCGACCTGGTGACCACCGGGTTCGACGTCACCGCGGAGGTTCCGGTACGGGTGCGGATCTTCCGGATCGCCGCGACGGAGCACGTCCTCGCCGTGGTGGTCCACCACATTTCCGGCGACGGCTGGTCGATGGCGCCGATGGTGCGGGACGTGATGGCGGCATACGCGGCGCGGTCGGCTGGCACCACCCCGGACTGGGCGCCGCTGCCGGTCCAGTATGCCGACTACGCACTGTGGCAGCGGGAACTCCTCGGCGACGAAACAGATCCCGACTCGGTGGCGGCGCGGCAACTCGCGTTCTGGTCGCAGACCCTCGCGGGCGCCCCGGATCAGCTCGATCTGCCCACCGACCGGCCGCGTCCCGCGGTCGCGTCGTACCGCGGCGGCACCGTCGACTTCACCGTCCCGGCCGATCTGCACGGCACGCTGGCGGGTGCGGCGCGGGACGCGAACGCATCCGTGTTCATGGTCGTGCACTCGGCGCTCGCGGTGCTGCTGAGCCGGCTCGCCGGTTCCGGCGACATCGCCATCGGAACCCCCGTCGCGGGTCGCGGCGAACGCGAACTCGACGACCTGATCGGCATGTTCGTCAACACGCTGGTCCTGCGACAGCACGTCGACGGGGGCCGCACGTTCGCCGAACTCCTCGCCGACGTCCGCGAGACCGATCTCGCCGCGTTCTCGCACGCCGACGTCCCGTTCGAGCGCCTCGTCGAGGTCGTCAATCCGTCGCGGTCCACCGGGCGGCACCCCCTGTTCCAGGTGATGCTCACGTTCCAGAACCTCGACCAGGCGACCCTCGAACTCGGCGACCTGTCGGTGAGCGGCGTCGACGTCGACGCGGACATCGCCAAGTTCGACCTGCAGCTCACCCTCATGGAGCAGTTCGACGCCGCCGGAGGACCGGACGGGATCGCCGCCCGCCTCACCTACGCTGCCGACCTGTTCGACGAGCCGTCCGCACACGTGTTCGGGCAGCGGTTCCTGCAGGTGCTACGGGCGGCGGTCGACAGTCCGGACATCGCGGTCGGCGACCTCGACATGCTCGGCAGTGGGGAACGGAAGCAGATCGCCGGCACCAACGCGACCTCGCACCCCGTGCCCGCCGGGACCCTCGCGTCGCTGTTCGATTCGGCGGTGGCGGCGGACCCCGACCGGATCGCGGTGGTCTTCGACCGGGACGAGCTGACATACGCGAACTTCGACGCCCGCGCAAACAGGCTGGCACGCCGCCTGATCGAGCAGGGCGTCGGCCCCGAGTCGGTGGTGGCGGTGGCGATGCGCCGGTCGATCGACCTGCTCGTGGGAATCTATGCCGTCGTCAAGGCGGGCGGCGCCTACCTGCCGATCGATCCCGATCATCCGGCCGAGCGCACCGCGTACGTACTCGACACCGCAAGGCCTGCATGTGTGCTGGTCAGCGGCACAGGACTCGCCGACAGCGGCTCGGTCCCCGTCATCGACATCGCCTCCGAGGACCTCTCCCGGTACGGCAGCGCGCCGGTCACCGATCGAGACCGGCTCCGGCCGCTGACCGCGGCGAACACGGCGTATGTGATCTTCACGTCCGGTTCGACGGGCCGTCCGAA
>JBCEBZ010000374.1:0-3370 GCA_039206675.1 Rhodococcus sp. (in: high G+C Gram-positive bacteria)
AGCCGTCCGGCGGCAGGATCGCGCTCCACGCGTCGGCGATGTCGACGACGTAGGAATGCCCCGATTCGAGGCGCGGACCCGCACTCGACCTCATCGAGCGGGAGGCCATCACCGTCTTCGCCGGTGTGCCGTTGTGGGCCAACTCGAACATCGCTGGGGCTGTGTTCTATACGTGGATTTGTTCGCTGGTGGTGTCCGCTGCCTGTTGCCGACGAGAAGCACCGCGGTGGGCAGACAGCGAGCGGAGTGCCGTGATCAGGGCGATCACCACGAATCCTGCGCTGGCGAGCAATCCGAACCCGAACGCCTTCTCGTAGGTCTCGAGGGTAGGTACGTCGTCGACGTTGAGGGTGGCGTAGAAGGCCGAGGAGGCAAACGCGACACCGACGGCTGTGCCGACACGCTGGCCGAGTTGCGTCACTGAGCCGGCCACACCTCCTTGAGCGACGGGGACTTCGGAGAGAGTAAGTGTCTGATTCGGGGACATGATCAAGCCGCCCCCGGCACCTATCAGGGTCAGCGTAGCCACAATCGCCCAGGGCACAATCGATCGAGGAACGAACTCTGCCACCGCGATCGTCGCGATAAGCCCGGCAAGGGCGAGACCGAACCCAATGATGATGAGTTGTCGTCCGTAGTGCTCGACGCGCCTACCTGCGTACCAGGCCGACAACGCTGACGTGAGCGCGAACGGGATGCTGCTCAGCCCCGCCATCATCGCCGACAGCCCGAGTCCTTGCTGCAAGAACAGAGTGACCAAGAGCAGTAGTGCGGGCAGCCCGGCAAACCAGCTTGCCACGATGATCAGTCCATGACGGTAGGACTTGACGCGGAGCAGCCCGAGGTTGATTACCGGAGTCTTTCCCCGACCTTCATAGCGTCGCTCCCACGCCACGAATGCACCGAGGGCGAGGACGCACAGGATCAACCAGAGCCAACGCGCCGGGTTGTCCCCCTCACGACCTGTAGTGGTCACGAACGGTATCAACAAAGCGACCGTGGCGACGGCGATCAGTGCGATGCCAACCGGGTCGAGCGAGTAACGCCGCGAAGTATCCCTGGCTTGGTGAGAGGGGAGGATGCGCCAGGCAAGTACCAGGATCGCGATCCCGAGCGGAATGTTCATCGCGAACAGCCACCGCCATCCGTTGTCCGGTCCGCCGGCGGCGATCAGGAGACCGCCGAGCGGAGGGCCGAACGCGGTTGAGATTCCGACGGCTGCACCGAACACTCCGAATGCGCGGCCACGCGCTGGGCCCTGAAAGAGTTGCTGGATGAGCCCGATTGACTGGGGCATCAGCATGCCGGCACCAACGCCCTGCAGACCGCGGCCGATCAGCAGGACCTCCGGTGTCGGGGCGAGCGCACCGATCAGACTGGCACCAGAAAACAATGCGACGCCCAGCAGGAGCATGAGTTTGCGTGAACCCATATCGCCCAGACGACCGGAAGGTACCAATGCGATCCCGAAGGCGAGGGCGTATCCAGAGACGACGAGTTGCAGCTCGGTCGGGCTCGCACCGAGCGAGGCCTCGATAGATGGGAGAGCGACGTTCACCTTGGATAGATCCAAGATGGCGAGCATGGCGGCGGCAACACACACTGAAAAGGCGGCCCGCGGTCCACGTGTAGTTGTCTCAACGGGTGAAGTCACTTGACGAGCTTTCTATCGAGCACGACCTCACAACAATCGTCGGCCGTGAAAATTGGCGCCACTGCTCAGCGGCCGAACTCCATTGAAGTCGGAGCCCGGGCAGGTAGGAAGGCAGGGACGATCCGTGTATCAGCAGTACATCCCTCATTGACGGTGCCAGTCCTTGTCTACATTCGTGGACGCCGGTGTTTGGTCGTCGAGCCCGCTGCGGATGGACCTCGCGTGTATTCGCAAATTCGGGTGCGTCTCAGCTAAGGCAGTGGGTCGTTCGCCTGAGTCGGCCACGGTCGTTGCAACACTGGCGAAATTCGGCGCTGCAACGACCGCTGGTACCTCTTTCTGAGATTTCCACTTTGCATGGCCCGTTTACATCTCGGCAGTCAGCCGAGTTGCAGACGCTCCCAGTCCGTATCGGCCATCAACGCGACGCCGTGCGGTAGTGCTGCGTCGACGAACACGGCCTCAATGCTGCGGTGCCTCGATGCAAAGGAGTCAGCACCCGCAGGACGGACGCCTGCACTCACTGCTGAATCTCTTCGATCGTGATCTGGCCCGTCCTGACCAGGATGAGTGGAATGATCACCAGGCTGGCGACTGCTGAAATAGCCCACACAAGCTGGTAGGCGCCCATCGTCGGTGTGGCGGTGCCGGCGATGACGAAGTGACCGATCACAGCGGCCGCGATTCCACCCGCCACAGAGGTGCCGATCGGCTTGAGGGTTTGGTACCCGGCCGTCGCAATGCCCGTGAACTGGCGTGGAGCCCGCTCGGTGATCAGGGCGGGCACACCACCGAGGGTGAAGCCGAGACCGAAACACACAATGATGGTGCCGGTGAGGAACTGAGGAATGCTCTCGTGGAACACGATGATGGCGCCGTATCCGGCTGCCATGATTCCCGCGCCGAGGGCAATCGCTCGAGGAAGACCTATTACGTTGGCGAACCTGCCGACGAGGAAAGCGCCGACGGCGCTGGCAAGGGTGGGTGGTACCAGCATCATGCCGATCGCGAGGGCCTTCTGGCCGAGACCGTACCCCACCTCGGCGGGATCAGCCCCGATGAACGGAGTGCTGCCGACGAAGGCGAACATCGACACACCGACCAGCAGACCGGCAATCTGCACGGGCAGCATGCCCCGGTGCGCGAAGATCCGCATGTCGATAGCGGGGTCCTCGGCGCGGCGCTCCCACCGCATCCACACCGCGAACACGACCGCCGCAGCGATGATCGGCATCCACACGATCGGGGCGGTCCACTCTGCATGCGGGACCTGGGACAGCGAGAACTGAAGCAACACGACCCCGATGGCCAGGCCGATGAAACCGGGGACATCGACCCGGCCGGTTGCATGACTGGTCGTCTCGGGCACCATCACGAACACGATCACCGCGCATACGATGGTGAGCAGGAACATGACGCCGAGTGCCAGGCGGAGGCTTCCGAGGTACTCCATCGCAAAACCACTGAGAAAGCTACCTCCCGCGATACCGACCGTGAACACACCGGCCAACTTTCCGATTGCCGGGCGCGTCTGATCCTCCCGGAGTCGGGAGGCCAGGATCGCGATTTCCAGCGGAAGCCACACCGCCAGAGGCCCCATGAGAACGCGGCCGATCAGCAGCACCGCGAAGTTCGGCGCGATTGCCAGCAAAAGACTTCCCAGTCCCACACAGACCACGGCGATCCGCAGCATCTTCCGGTGCCCGTAGAGGTCAC
>JBCEBZ010000375.1:0-2652 GCA_039206675.1 Rhodococcus sp. (in: high G+C Gram-positive bacteria)
ACCCGGCACTGCGCCTGGGTGACCGGGGAGTTCGATCACCTCACGTGACGGTCGCGGAACCGGCCACCGCGCCGGGCGGCGCCTTCGAGGGCGCTGTAATCGTTCTTCCCCGCCGACGCGGCGACAGCGGCTACCCTCCGCAGTAGCGTGAGCAGCGACTGAGGAGGTAGGTCTGATGGACTTGACAGCAATTGGTGTCGGTTTCGGCTACGTGGTCGTAGTCCTCACCATTCTTGTCGTCGTGGTCGGGGTGACGGCCCTGTTCGTGTTCTCGATCAAATCGGATTTCATTCCCCCGGACTCCACCGGGACTCCCCCGGCGAGGAAGCGGATCGGCCGCGCGGAATAGCCGCGTACGCACCGGAAGGCGGGCAGGTCCTCACGGAGGGGCTGCCCGCCTTCGTGCGTGACGAACAACACCGGTTTCTGGATCGATTCCGGACGCGGGCGCTGGGAAGCACGCCTTACTGAGACGCTCGGGAACAAGGCGACTACCGTGACAGGAGTCGCCTATTTTTCGAGGAGCACGGAATGAGTATCCAGTCGGTTGAGTCACGCCGCCATCGCGTCGTGGTCATTGGATCCGGCTTCGGTGGGTTGTTCGGCACACAGGCGCTGAAGAACGCCGACGTCGACATCACCATGATCGCGCGCACCACTCACCACCTGTTCCAGCCGTTGCTGTACCAGGTGGCGACCGGCATCCTCTCCGTCGGCGACATCGCCCCCGCCACCCGGCTGGTGCTGCGGAAGCAGAAGAACACGCAGGTGCTGCTCGGCGATGTCGAGAAGATCGATCTCGAGGCGAAGACGATCACCTCCCGGTTCCTGGACCGGACCACCGTCACCCCGTACGACAGCCTGATCGTCGCCGCCGGCGCGGGCCAGTCGTACTTCGGCAACGATCACTTCTCCGAGTTCGCGCCCGGCATGAAGACGATCGACGACGCACTGGAGTTGCGCGGCCGGATCCTCGGCGCGTTCGAGCAGGCCGAGTTGTCGAGCGATCCCGCCGAACGGGCCCGGCTCCTGACGTTCGTGGTGGTCGGAGCGGGCCCGACCGGTGTGGAACTCGCCGGCCAGATCGCGGAGCTGTCGCGGCGCACCCTGTCGGGGGCGTTCCGCAACATCGACCCCCGCGAGGCTCGCGTGATCCTGCTCGACGGCGCCGACCACGTCCTGCCCGTGTACGGCGGCAAGCTGAGCCGCAAGGCGCGTGAGCAGCTGGAGAAGCTCGGAGTCGAGATTCAGCTCGGGGCGATGGTCACGGACGTCGACGTGGACGGCCTCGTCGTCAAGGACAAGGACGGCACGCACCGGCGGATCGAGTCGCAGTGCAAGGTGTGGTCGGCCGGTGTGCAGGCCAGCCCGCTGGGCAAGCAGATCGCCGACCAGTCCGACGCGGAGATCGACCGGGCCGGGCGGGTCCTGGTCCGGCCGGACCTCTCCGTGCCCGGCCACCCCGACGTCTTCGTGATCGGCGACATGATGTCGCTCGACAAGCTGCCGGGCCTGGCGCAGGTCGCGATGCAGGGCGGCAAGTACGCGGCCAAGCAGATCAAGGCGGGCCTGACCGGTGGGAAGCCGGAGGACCGGCAGCCGTTCAAGTACTTCGACAAGGGCAGCATGGCCACCATCTCGCGGTTCAGCGCGGTGGCGAAGGTCGGCAAGCTCGAGATCAGCGGATTCATCGGCTGGGTGGCCTGGCTGGCGATCCACCTGATGTACCTGGTCGGGTTCCGCAGCCGCCTGTCGACCCTGTTGTCGTGGACGGTCACGTTCCTCGGTCGCGGACGCGCGCAGATGGCCTCCACCGAGCAGTGGGTGTTCGCCCGCAATGCGATGGAGCAGTTGGAGCGACACGAGCGCGAGAAGGAGTCCGCGGACAAGTCGTCCGGCGGCGAGCAGCGCACAGCCGCCGGGTGACGCTCTCGCACACCTGAGCTGGACGCGGAGGGGACGGACCGTCGGGTTCGTCCCCTCCGCCGTGTCCGGGTGTGTCAGTTGCCGAGGCGTCCGGTGTCGGTGATGTTCGCGAGCCGGACCTGCCCCTTGGAGACCAGTCGATCCTGTTCGTCGGTGATCCGGACCTCCCACAACTGCTGGGTGCGTCCGCGGTGGACGGGGCTGGCCTCGGCGGTCAGCGTTCCCTCGCGCGTCGCGCGGAGGAAGTCGGTGTTGTTGTTGACGCCGACCACGTGGCCGCGTCCGCCGAGCCAGACCGTGCCCGCCGTGCTGGCGACCGATTCGATGACCGAGCAGTACACGCCGCCGTGCTGGATTCCGGCCGGTTGCTGCAGGTCGGGTGTGACCGTCCACTGTGCCCGTACGCGGTCGGGGCCGAGTTCGAGGTATTCGAGTCCGATGAGGGCGTCGAATCCCTTGCCCAGTTGATCGGCCAGGGCGGCCGTGTCGCCGTGCCCGTCGCCGTTCGATGCCTGCTGCTGCCCGGAATCCACCATCGCACTCTCCATCGGATCGCTGTGCGCTCGCGCGGCGCACCCGGACTCCTGCCTACACGACGGGACGGGCGGCGGGAACAGCAGGTGGGGCAAACGGATCGGCGGGGCCGACGCGTTTTTAGCGGGGGGGGCCCCCGGGGGTGGTCCAGGGGGGCACAGGAGCGCAGCGGACTACAGAGGGGTCCGGGGG
>JBCEBZ010000375.1:2662-13426 GCA_039206675.1 Rhodococcus sp. (in: high G+C Gram-positive bacteria)
GCGGCGGCGCCCCCCGCCACCCCCGCCAACCCGCCGGGGGGGGGGGGGGTAAACCGGGGTGGGGCAAACGGGTGGGCGGGCCACCCGTTTTGTACCGGTGCCGCCCCGCCGGGGGATGGACCTGGGAGTCACTGCAGCCCTCAGGACTCCTGCGCGGTCCGGTAGTTCGGTTCTCGGCGCCGGCGTTTCCGCTCGACGTCTGCCATGAGTATAGGCAAGGCTTCCCTAATTAAGCAAGCGCTTCCGCGTCTGCCCCAGGCGACCGCAGTGCGGGCGCGTGATCCGGGTCTTCGAGCGGACCGGCACCCCGGCGGCCACGAAAGCGTCCAGGATGCCCTGACCGCGGCGCTGCGCGGCGGCCTCGCCGCCACCGGCGAGGATCGGGACGTACGTCGCGGCGCCGAGCACCGACTCCCCCACGAGCCCCCAGAAGCGGGACGCGTCGATCGGCGTCAGCCGGGCGATCGCGTCGAACACCGCGTGCAGCGACGTGAGGCTGCGGTGCACGGTCCAGAGCAGCAGCGCGCGTTCGCACGGCACGGTGACCGTCCGGGGTGCGCCGGCGTAGGGGTCGTCCGGCAGGACGCGCATGGTGTCGTCGGCGACACCCGCCCAGTCGATCCCCTCGTCACTGTCCATGTGAATCCACAGGTTCTCGAGCCCCGGGTCCCAGGCCCGCCCCTCCAGCACGACGAGGGCGGTGACACGCCCGACCACCGCGTGAATCAGTGCCGTGGCCACCTGCATGGCGGCGACGTCCGGATCGGGGACGTCCTCGAGCGAACGCGCCCACATCCGGGGGACCCGGTCGCCGTCGAGGTCGTCGGCGAGCGACCACCACCTGCGTTTACCCTCGTCTGCCATCGTCGCGACCGCGTACATGCGCGGATATTCGGCGTTCAGCGCGCGAAGTCGTGTGCAGGACACGTCCAGTGCGGTCGCGGGGGCGGACAGGGTCGAAGTCACCGTGCACTCCAATCGGTCGGGATGGAACATCACCAAACATAGGTGAGCCTAACCAAATATCAAGACTTGACATCATGTGATGTGGCGCACCCCCGCGAACCGCGGCGCCCGGGACGCCCCGCCGGATGTGGCATCGGGGATAGGGTTCCGTAACCTAAGTAGTTGAATCAGTGCAGATCCCGTGCACAGGCACACACGTCAGGAGCTTCCCCCGCCCGTGACCACGACGAGACAGTTCGGCAGCGACATCCCGCACCTGCCGACCGACGAGCCCTACGGAAAGCGCGAGGTTCCGCGCGGTCCCGCCCCGCTGTACCTCCGGGCCCTCGCGGGCCTGCTCGACATCGGGATAGTGGCCATCCCGCTCGTTCTCGGGTGGTACATCGTCGACTCCCTCCGCGACGACAACGGCGGCGGCGAGGCCGACCGCGTCGTGTTCGGCGGCGCCGCCGTCGCGATCGCGCTGGGACTCGCCCTGTGGAACCGCGGATTCCGCGAAGGCAACACCGGGCAGAGTTCGGGCAAGGGCTGGGTCGGCCTCGTCACCCGCGACACCCGGACCGGCGACGCGATCGGCCCGAAACGGTCGCTGCAGCGGGCGTTCCGGCACACCGGCACCGAGGTCGTGCGGGAAAGCACCGCCACCGACGAGGGATTCGCCGTCCGCGAGAAGGACGTCAGCGTCGCCGCGATCCGGCGCCGCCGGCTGATCGGGCTGGGCGTCCTCGTGATCCTGCTCGGACTGGTCCTGCTCGCCAGCGTCGCGGTCGGGGCGCGGCCGCTGTCGTTCGCGGAGATCTTCCACGCCCTGGTCGATCCGGACGGTTCGCAGACCGACATCATCGTGCGCACGCTCCGCGGCCCGCGGACCGTGCTGGGCCTGGTCGTCGGAATGGCGCTCGGTGTCGCCGGCGCCCTCATCCAGGGGCACACCCGCAACCCGCTCGCCGACCCCGGACTGCTCGGCCTCAATGCCGGCGCCGCGTTCCTCGTCGTGCTGTCGATGTACCTGTTCGGGTTCAGCGCGCCCAGCGAATACCTGTGGTTCGCGTTCGCCGGTTCCTTCGCGGCCAGTGTGATCGTGTTCGGGCTGTCGTCGATCGGCAACGGGGCGGCGAGCCCACTGAGCCTGGCGCTGGCCGGCGCCGCCGTCGCGTTCTTCCTGCAGGCGATGACCAACGCGATCATCATCGTCGACCAGTCCAGCCTCGACTCCTACCGGTTCTGGGTGGTCGGGTCGGTGGCCGGCCGCGGCTTCGACGTGCTGTGGCAGGTGCTGCCGTTCCTGGTCCTCGGGCTGATCCTCGCCCTCGTCAGCACCCCGGGCCTGAACGTCCTCAGTCTCGGCGAGGACGTGGCCCGGTCGCTGGGCACCAACATCGCGGCCAGCCGCGCGCTCGGCATCGTCGCCATCACCCTCCTCACCGGTGCGGCCACCGCGGCGTGCGGTCCGATCGCGTTCATCGGCCTCGTCGTCCCCCACGTCGCGCGGGCCATCACCGGCCCCGACTACCGGTGGCTGGTCCCCTACGCCGGGCTCCTCGGCGGCGTCATGCTCGTGACCGCCGACGTCATCGGACGTGTCGTGGTCCGGCCCGGTGAGTTGCAGGTGGGAATCGTGCTCGCCGTGTTCGGGGCACCGTTCTTCATCGCGTTGGTTCGGCGCAGAAAGTTGGCAAGCCTGTGAGCACTCGAGACGACGTGCGCCCCGACCTCGGCGCCGCGCCGGCGGGCCGGGTGCCGGCACGCCCCGCGTTCCGCCTCGGACCGGTCTCCCTGGTCCTGCGCCCCCTCGGCATCGCCGTCAACGTCGCGCTGCTGGTCGCCCTGTTCCTGGTGCTGTGCCTCAACATCGGCCGCGGCGACTACCCGCTGTCGATCCCCGAGGTCACCCGGGTGCTGTTCGGCGGCGGCACGAAGGCCCAGAACTTCATCGTCCTGGACCTCCGCCTGCCGCGGTCGCTGACCGGGGTGTTCATCGGCATGGCCCTCGGCCTGGCCGGCGCCATCACCCAGTCGATCGCCCGCAACGCCCTCGCCAGCCCCGACATCCTCGGCATCACATCCGGTGCCAGCGCCGCCGCGGTCGCGCTGATCGTCCTCGGCGGCGGCGGCAGCTTCGTCGGCATCCTCGCCACTCTGGGGATCCCGCTGGCCGCCCTGTTCGGGGGACTCCTCACCGCCCTGGTCATCTACCTCCTCGCGTGGCGCGGCGGGGTGGAGGGGTACCGGCTGATCCTGATCGGCATCGGTGTCAACGCCATGCTGATCGCGGTCACCGGGTGGCTGCTCATCTCGGCGGACATCAACGATGCGTCGCGGGCCCAGGTGTGGCTCAACGGGTCCCTCAACGGCGCCGCCTGGAGTCAGGTGTGGCCCGTCACGATCGCCGTCGTCCTCGTCGGCGGCTACGCGGTGATCTCGTCGTTCACGATGGGCGCGCTGCGGCTCGGCGACGACAATGCGGTGTCGCTGGGGGTGCGGCTGCAGTGGTCGCAGGCCCGGCTGCTGCTCATGGCCGTCGCCCTCGCCGGCATCGCCGCGGCGGCGGCCGGCCCGGTCGGGTTCGTCGCCCTCGCCGCACCGCAGGTGGCTCTGCGTCTGGTGCGCTCCGCCGGCCCGCCGCTCATCGCGTCGTCGCTGACCGGCGCCGTGCTCGTGGTGGCCAGCGACGTCGTCGCCCGCACCATCCTGCCCGTCGAGCTGCCCGTGGGTATCGTCACCTCGGCACTCGGTGGCCCATTCCTGCTGTATCTGCTGGTTCGCAACAATCGGAAGGTCTCGGCATGACCGTGCAGACTGACTCTCGCCTGATCGCCGACAACCTGAGCCTCGGGTACGGCGACCGAATCATCGTCGACCACCTGGACCTCGAGGTGCGCACCGGGGTGATCACCACCGTGATCGGGCCGAACGGCTGCGGCAAGTCCACCCTGCTGCGCGCGCTGGGGCGGCTGTTGAAGCCCCGCAACGGTTCAGTGCTGCTCGACGGCAAGGCCATCGGGTCGATGCGCACCAAGGACGTCGCCCGCACCCTCGGCATGCTCCCGCAGGCGCCGGTCGCCCCCGAGGGGCTCACCGTCGCCGACCTGGTGGCCCGCGGACGGCACCCGCACCAGTCGTGGCTGCGGCAGTGGTCGTCCGACGACGAGGGCGAGGTCGCCGAGGCGCTCGCGCTGACCGGGGTGTCCGACCTCGCGGACCGCCCCGTCGACCAGCTGTCGGGCGGTCAGCGTCAGCGCGCGTGGATCTCGATGGCCCTCGCGCAGGGCACCGACATCCTGCTGCTCGACGAGCCCACCACCTACCTGGACCTGGCGCATTCCGTCGAGGTCCTCGACCTGGTGGACCGGATGCACGAGGAGCTGGGCCGCACCGTGGTGATGGTGCTGCACGACCTGAACCTCGCGATCCGCTACAGCGACCAGCTGATCGTCATGCGGGACGGCACCATCGTCGCGTCCGGGGCGCCGAAGGACATCATCTCCGCCGAACTGCTGCTCGAGGTGTTCGGTCTGGAGGCCGCGGTCATCTCCGACCCGGTGTCCGACCGTCCCCTGGTGGTGCCGATCGGCACCCGCCACGTGTACGGGGCGATCGGCGGACCGGACGCGAAGTAGCGGCCGTCAGCGCCTGCCGCCGATCATGGTCCGCACCAGCCGGTAGCTCTGCCCCAGCGATACCGTCGGCAGGTACGCCCTGCCGACGGCGTTGCCGATGCTGGGGAGCGCGGCCGGGTCGGCGAACGTCATGTGCATGGCGACGTACCGGGGCTGGAACTTCGACTTGAACGCCAGCAGCGACCGGAACCCGTACACCGGTTCCAGGGTGCGGCCGAGCAGGTCGAGCACGCTGTCCATCACCGCCGACAGGCTCGACGACTCCGACCGTTCCCGCTCGTCGGCGTCGCCGTCCGGTTGCTCGACCTTCGCGAGGGGGGCGCCGGACAGGCTCAGGAACTGGGCGCCCTCCTCCTCCAGTTTCAGTGCCGCGGACGCGATGAGGAACTCCATCGCGGGCCGGAAGCCCTCCGCCCGCCGCCGCATGAAGTCGAGCGTCCAGCCGACCACCCGTCCGTCCTGGTACACCGGCAGCCACGAGGTGATTCCGTGGACGGTGCGGTCCTCGTCGACGGCGATCAGGCAGCGCACCTCCGGGTCGTCGACCTCGTCGAGTCCGCCGAGCGTGAAACCCATTTCGGGCATGCCCTTGTCGGCCACCCACTCCTCGGAGATCGCGGTGATCTGATCGGTGATCGCCCGGGGGGCGCTGGGGAAGCTGACCCATTCGGCGGTGATCCCCGACTTCTTCGCCTTGTTCAGGGCGGTGCGGACGTCCTGGAATCGTTTGCCGGTGAACGCGATCTGCCCCAGATCCAGCACCGTCTCCTCCGCCACCTGGATGCCGCTCCAGCCGAGGGAGTCGGTGACGTCGCGGACCTCCCCGGTCACCGAGTAGAAACACGGAATCCAGCCGTTGCCGGCGGCGAATTCGGCGAAGTGTTCGACGGTGTCCCGCAACCGGTCCGGGGGGCCGACCGGGTCGCCGGTGGTCAGCGCGACCCCGGCGAGGACCCGGTACGCGACGTAGCTGGTGCCGTCGGCGGAGAACCAGTAGTTGTTGCCGCGCCACGTCGTCATCCAGGACAGCGGGCTCCCGCTCCCCGCCTTCAGCAGTGCCCGGGCGCGTTCGGTGGACTTCGAGTCCGAGCCGATGGCCGGGCTGAGGAACGTCGCGGCGACCAGCGCGCACAGGGCGACCCAGAACACCACCCCGGTCCACTCGTACAGCAGCGTCGCGGGGATGCTCTCCGGCAGCAGCCGCGGGTCGAGCCACTGCAGGTACACGGGCGGGATCAGCCGTTCCGGGAAGTCGGCCAGCAGCGTCGGCAACCCCGGCCGGGGGTCGAACCCGTGCCGCGCCCACAGTCCGCCCAGGACGTAGAGGACGGCGAGACCGGCGACGAGTGCCACCAGGACACCCGCCAGCCGGCGGTACGTCCCGGCCGGGGCGGAGACGTCGAAGAACCGCCGGGTCGCGAGCAGCACGATCAGGATCGCCAGCGGGGTCAGGAACGGCACCAGCGTCCGGTACAGGTTCGGGTCGGCGAGACCGTAGAACAGGGAATCCTCGTCGAGGGAGTCGACGAACCGGACCGCGAAGTTCAGCAGTGACAGCACCAGCAGGATCACCTGGGCGATCACCGACGCCACCCACGCGAAGCGACGGCCCCGTCGGAGGCCGTCGCTGAGGGTGAGCAGGAACAGGGACGGCATCAGACTCAGCAGGGTCGGCCCGACCCCGGACAGGCGCAGTTCGAGCAGCCCCCGCCGGCATTCCGGGTCCGCCGCCGACACTTCGCACAGGTCGCGGACCTCCCCTGCCGTGTACGGCACCCCCCGGAACAGGTCGCGCAGCACGGCGAGCGCCGCGACCGCCTCCGCGGACAGCGCGGCGATCATCGGGCCGATCGCGCTGGCCGCCACCACGATCGCGACGAGCACCCGGCCCTCCCGCTGGGTGCCCGCGATCCGCTCGCCGCGGGCGGAGCGGCCGACGATCCAGCGGCCGATCACCAGACCGACCACGGCCGCGGCCAGCCGGACCACGTCCTGCAGCGAACCGCTGAACAGTGCCAGGGTGATCGTGAACGCGAGGACGCCGACGCGGATCCGCCGACGCCACAGCGTGCCCATGTTGGAACTGGCCACCATCGCGGCACCGACGATCCAGGTGCTGGGGCCGACGGCCATCCCCACATGCAGCCGGAAACCCCAGTTCGCGTCGACGACCTTCGCGACCGCGGCCACCGACAGCGCCAGCAACCCGCCGAGCACCTGGGTGGCGACGGCGGCCAGGGTGAACCGCGCCGACCCCATCCGGCGTTCCAGCGGCGCGGCCACCAGCAGGACGAGGACGGTCGTCGACAGGTACGCCAGGACGTCGTCGCCCCACAGCCCGGCGGTGAGCAGCGTCCACACCCAGCCGTTCTGGAACGCCCGGATCCCGATCGCGACGTGCTGGGACAACTCGTGGGAGGGCCCGCCGATCACGCTGGACGTGGCGATCGCCAGGATCCAGATCGCGACCAGGAGCGAGATACTGACCGGCGCGCCCCGCACCCCGCCCCAGACCCGTTCCGCGGCCCGCCCCGTCCGACCCCTGACCCTCGCTGCCGTACCGTGTCCGGTTGCCGCGCCGTCGTCGGTCTTCATCCGCCAGGTCCCCACTCTCCGCGATGTCGAGTACGCAAGCTTGCCCGGCGGGTCGGCCGCTAGCCAACCCGACCGTAATCCACCCGTTCGGAGTATGGCCAATACCACACGCCGTGACACGGTTTTACTACTACCAGTAGTACGTATCTGCGTCGTCGTATCCGTAGAATCGGTGTATGGCTGGACTCGGCGAACTCGAACGCGCAGTGATGGATCACCTGTGGTCCACTTCGGAACCGCAGACGGTACGGCAGGTGCACGAGGCACTGGCGGCACGCCGTGAACTCGCGTACACCACCGTCATGACGGTGCTCCAGCGGCTGGCGAAGAAGCACCTCGTCATCCAGCAGCGCGACGACCGCGCCCACCGGTACCTGCCGGTGCACCAGCGTGAGGAACTCGTCGCAAGCCTCATGGTGGACGCCCTGCAGCAGGCCGACAAGTCCGGCAGCCGCGCCGCCGCCCTCGTGCACTTCGTCGGCCAGGTCGGCGCCGACGAGGCCGACGCGCTCCGCGAGGCCCTCGCCGCGCTCGAGGCCAAGGAACGGACCACCGGAGACAATCAGTCGGGAACCGTTCGCGCCGGCTGACGTTCGTCATGCATGATGAGTAGGACATGGACGCCACCACCGCGCTGGTATTCGGAGTACTCGCACTTCTTCTCGCAGGGCCTGTCCCTGCGCTGCTGAGTCGAGCCCGATGGCCGCATCACGCCCCCCGAGCAGCACTCGTGCTGTGGCAGGCAATCGCCCTCGCCGCGGTCCTGTCCGCGTTCAGTTCGGGACTCGCGATCGCCAGCCAGCTCCTCGTACCCGGACCGGACGGCCGCCCCACCACCGCGCCGGTCGCCGAGATCGACGCCCTCGGCCTGCCGCTGTGGCTGCTGTACGTGGTGGTCTTCGCGCTCACCCTCCTCGTCGGGGCCAAACTGATCTTCGCGATCGTGCAGGTCGGTGTCCGCACCCGGCGCCGGCGCGCCCGGCACCGCATGCTCGTCGACCTCCTCGACCGCTGCGACTCGACGTCTCCCCTCGCCCGCACCCCCGACCTGCGGGTCCTCGACGTCACCGAGCCCATCGCCTACTGCCTGCCCGGACTGCGTCAGCGGGTCGTGCTGAGCCAGGGCACGTTCGCCAACCTCGACGATGCCGAGATCACCGCCATCCTCACCCACGAGCGGTCCCACCTGCGGGCCCGGCACGACCTCGTCCTCGAGGCCTTCACCGCCGTCAACGCCGCCTTCCCGACCGTGGTGCGCAGCAAGTCCGCGCTGGGATCGGTGCAGCTGCTCGTGGAGATGCTCGCCGACGACTCCGCCGTCCGTGCCACCGGGCCGACCGCACTGGCACGGGCACTCGTCGCCTGCTCGGGGTCGATCGCCCCGAAGGGCGCCATGGCCGCCGGCGGTCCCAGCACCCTGCTGCGGGTGCAGCGCCTGGCGTCCACGGAACAGGGCACCCGGGTCGCGCTCGCCGCCTACGCGGCGTCGGTGGCCATCCTCGTGGTGCCGACCATCGCCGTCGCCGTCCCCTGGCTCACCGAACTGAGCCGGTTGTTCAGCGCCGTATAGTCGCCCAGCTCACACTCCGCCGGGTTCGATAACCGGGTGCCCCGTCGCGTACACTGGTCGGCGGTCGCCACTGCGGCCCATCAACACTGAAACGGCACACAGCCCAATTCCCCGCACTTCCGCGAATGGATTGACCAGGTGACATGTGCCCTGGCTCGTCCCTTTGTGCGTGCTGCATGACAGCCCCCGCTCCGCGACGCGCCCTATGCCCGGAGAGGTACCCGCGTGACCAACGCTGTCCAGACGACGTCTGCCCCACTCGAGCAGACCGAGACCGAAACCCACGATCAGACCGCCACCGAGGCCGACACGGCCACCGTGACGTTCGCCGAGATCGGCCTGCCCGCACCCCTGGTGCAGGCCCTCGCCCGCAACTCGATCACCGTCCCGTCGCCGATCCAGGCGCTGTCCGTCCCGGACGCGCTGGCCGGCACCAACGTCCTCGGCCGCGCACAGACCGGTTCGGGGAAGACCCTCGCGTTCGGCCTGCCGATGCTCGCCCGCCTCGCCCGCCACGAGGACCGGCCCGCCGCCAAGCGGCCGCGCGCCCTGGTGCTGGTCCCCACCCGGGAACTCGCCTTCCAGGTGGTCGACTCCCTCAACTCGTACGCCGGGGCGATGGGGCTGGCCGTCCGCCCCGCCGTCGGCGGCACCCCGTTCACCAAGCAGGTCGACCAGCTGCGCCGCGGCGTCGACATCCTCGTCGCCACCCCCGGCCGCCTCGGCGACCACCTCCGTCAGGGCACGTGCATCCTCGACTCCGTCGAGATCACCGCCCTCGACGAGGCCGACCAGATGGCCGACATGGGCTTCCTGCCCGAGGTCCGGTCCATCCTCGGCGAGACCCCCGCCGACGGCCAGCGGCTGCTGTTCTCCGCCACCCTGGACCGTGAGGTGCAGTCGCTGGTCCGCCAGTTCCTGCCCGACCACGTGCAGCACTCCACCGAGGACGGTCGCGCCAGCGTCGACACGATGGAGCACTACGTGCTGCTCGTCGACCGCGGCCAGAAGGACAACGTCCTCGCCGAAATCGGTGCCCGCGAAGGCCGCACGATCATGTTCGCCCGCACCAAGCTCGGCTGCGAGGGCATCACCGACCGCCTCCGCGCGGTGGGCATCGCCGCCGAGGCCCTGCACGGCGGGAAGGCGCAGAACCAGCGCACCCGCGTGCTCGAACGCTTCAAGAACGGCCGCACCCCGGTGCTCGTCGCCACCGACGTCGCCGCCCGCGGCATCCACGTCGACGGCATCGACCTGGTCGTGCACGTCGATCCGCCCGCCGACCACAAGGACTACCTGCACCGCGCAGGCCGGACCGCCCGGGCAGGCGAGAAGGGCACCGTCGTCGCGATCGTGCTCCCCAACCAGAAGCGCACGTTCCGCCGGCTGACCGGCATGGCGGGCGTCGACGCCACCGCCGTGCCCGTCACCCCGGGCTCGGAGAAGCTGGCCAGCATCACCGGCGCCAAGGCGCCCAGCGGAGAACCGGTGCGCGACACCTACTTCCGCAGCGAGCGCGGCGGCGACCGCAAGTTCGGTGACCGCGGACCGCGCCGCGAGGGCGGATACGCCGGACGCGACGGCGGCGGCTACCGCGGCAACCGGAACGACCGCGGCGAGCGCAGCTACGGCGATCGTCCGTCGGGTGGCCGCGGCTACGAGGGTCGGGGCCCGCGCCGCGACCAGACCGACACCCGGTCCGGCGGCTACCGGGGCGAGCGCCCCCAGCGCGACGGCGACAACCGCGGCGGCTACCGCGGTGACCGCGACAACCGCACGTTCTCCGATCGGGCTCCGCGCCGCGACTTCGGGGACAGCGCACCCCGGCGCGACTACGGCGACCGCGGCGACAGCCACCGCGGTTCCGGCGAGCGCAGCTTCGACCGCAGCGCGCCGCGCCGCGACTTCGGCGACAACCGCGGCACCGCAGGCGGATTCCGTCGCGACGATCGACGCGACGACCGCCGCGATGACCGGCGCGACGATCGGCGCCCCGCGGCCACGTCGGAGCGA
>JBCEBZ010000376.1:0-3364 GCA_039206675.1 Rhodococcus sp. (in: high G+C Gram-positive bacteria)
TCCTCGTCGGTCAGCTCGACCTTCTGCGGTGTGGTGGGTTCGGACACGACAGTCACGACGGTTACTCCAAAGGTGGTTGGGTGGGCGGGAATCGGTGATGGCTTGTCAGCGCAGGGCGGCGAACCCGACCGCGGGTGCGGGTGCGGAGAGCACCTTGCCGGACCAGCTGTGGTCGCCGGGGTCGGCGAGAAGGGCGAGGGCAGCGCCGAAATCCGGTGTGCAGTACTCGTCTCGGAGTTCCGGTGAGGGGAGTTCGTCCACCAAGCGGATGGTGCTGATCCGTACGGTTCGTGTGCCGGGGTCGTGGACCGCTGCAGCGGTGAATGCCTCGATCGCACCGTCGATCACCCGGCGCGCCAGGGAGGAATCACGGGTGTCGGCCCGGTCCGCTCCGGCGACGGTGACGACGGATCCGGCGCGACCGGGATCATTCATCGACTGCATCGCCCGGCGCACGGTGGTGAACAACATGCGCAGGTGAGCGTGAAGGAACCGGTCCCAGTCGTGAGGGTGGATCGATTGCAACGGTGCGCCGGTCGATTCGGGCCCGGGGATCCAGGCGGCGTGAACGAGGGTGTCGACACGACCGCGGGTGTCTTCGATGTCGGTGAAGAGCCGGTCGACCTCCCCGTGGACGGTGAGATCGGCGACGGCAGCGGTTGCGCGGCCTCCGACGCTCACGATGTCCTGGGCGATCTGTTCGGCCATAGCGGGAGTGAAACTGTGTGCGACGACGTCGAATCCGAGGGTGCCGAGAGTGCGGGCGGCACAGGCGCCCTCGGGGTGTTCGACACCGGTGACCAAGACCAGTCTGTCTCGTGCGGGTGGCGTCTGCGGGTTCGGCGGAATGGAGTCCACGTCCTTTCGGTTCGGGTTCCGGCGCGGGACCGCCGTGGCCGACTGCGGCAGCGTGAAGGTCGTCAGCCGAGCCGCTGCAGGGTGTGGCCCATGCGGTCGCGTTTGGTGGTCAGATAGGACCGGTTGTAGGCGGTCGGCGAGGACTCGTGGGGGATCTGTTCGGTGACGGTGATGCCGTGGTCGCTCAGCGCCCCGACCTTGTCGGGGTTGTTCGTCATCAGCCTCACTCGGCCCACTCCGAGGTCGTCGAGGATCTCGCAGGCGACGCGGTAGTCGCGGCCGTCGACCGGCAGGCCGAGGCTGACGTTGGCGTCGACGGTGTCGAGGCCCTCGTGTTGCTGGAGTTCGTACGCGCGCAGTTTGTGGCCCAGGCCGATACCGCGGCCCTCGTGCCCGCGCAGGTAGATCAGGACGCCGGCGCCGGCGTCGGCGATCGCGCTCAGGGCGGATCGGAACTGGGGGCCGCAGTCGCAGCGCAGGGAGCCGGCGAGGTCGCCGGTGATGCATTCGCTGTGCAGCCGGACCAGCGGCGCGTCGCCGGCGGCGACGTCACCCATCACGAGGGCCAGGTGCTCGACGCCGTCACCGGGTGCGTGATAGGCAATTGCGTCGAACGTGCCGACCTCGGTCGGCAGGGTGCTGCGACCGGACCGGAGGACGGCGTCCCCGGGGCGAACGGCATTGTGGCGCAGCGGAGTCACCGTGCCCTCGGTGCGCGAACGCCAGGCGCGCAGATCGGCGATGGAGATCATGGGGATCGAGTGCTCCGCGGCGAGTCGTTCGAGGTCGTCGCGTCGCATCATCTCGCGCCGGTCGGGGGTGACGATCTCACAGAGCAGGGCAGCGCCGCTGAGCCCGGCCATGCGGCACAGGTCGACCCCGGCTTCGGTGTGCCCCGGGCGTTCGAGGACACCGCCGGGCTTCGCGAGCAGCGGCATCACATGGCCGGGCCGGGCGAGGTCGGCGGGGTGCAGTGCCGGATCGGCAAGCGCCCGGATGGTGGCGCCGCGATCGCCCGCGCTGATACCCGTGGTGGTGCCGTGCCGGTAGTCGACGCTGACCAGGAAGGCGGTTTTGTGGGATTCGGTGTTGTCGCGGACCATCAGGTCGAGGCCGAGTGTGTCGGCGCGGGACTCGTCGATGGCGACGCAGAGAAATCCGGAGGTGTGTTCGAGGAAGAACGCGACCGCATCGGTGCTCGCGTATTCGGCGGCCATGATCAGGTCGCCCTCGTTCTCGCGGTCTTCGTCGTCGACGACGAGGACCATTCCCTTGTTTGCGAGTGCGGTGACCGCTTCCGAGATGGTCGACATGATCGCTGGCTCCTTCCTAGGCGAATGCACGGTGGTGGAACGGTTTCGGGTCGAGGCGGAGTCGCCGGGGGACATCGTTGTCGGTCCGGCGACTCCGCGCTCGGGATCGGGGGTTACCGCTGGTGCGGAGCGGAGGTTTCGCTGAGACTGCGGCCCATCGTTTCCGGGGCGAGAACCTGGGAGACCGAGGCGCCGACCACGCAGATCCCGGCGGCGATGAGCATCGTGGTGCCCGCGCCGAGGTTGTGCATCGACCAGGGCAGCAGGAAGGTGCCGAGGCCGGCTCCGACGCGGCTGAAGGCGGTCGCGAAACCGGTTCCCAGGCCGCGGATCTCGGTCGGGAAGATCTCACCGGGGTAGACCCCGGTCAGGGCGGTGCACATGGCGTTGGCGAACGCGAAGACCAGGAAGCCGATCAGCACCAGCACCGGCGGCGCCGAGGACCACAACCCGATGACGGCCAGGACCGCCGCGCACACCCACTGCTGCGGGATGGTCAGCTTCCGCCGGCCGATGCGTTCGATGAGAACGACCGAGACGACGACACCGAGCAGGGCGAGTCCGTTGACCCCGAGGGCGCCGGCGAGGCCGTCGCCGAGACCGTAGCCTTCCAGAACGCTGGCAGCGAAGGTGGCGATGGCGAAATACGGTGCCACCACGCAGAACCAGAAGACGGAGATGAAGATCGTCGCGCGCCGGTACGCCGGGGAGAACAGCATCCCGAAGGTGCCCTTGCGGGTCGGTTCATTGGTGATGTCGAGGACGTCCGACGGGTCCTCGAGGTAGGTGTGGGCGATGTCGGTCGCCTCTGCGGTGCGGCCCTTGTTCATCAGCCAGCGTGGCGATTCGGGCATACCCAACCGGGCCAGGAGCAGGATGACGGCGGGAAGGGTGCTCGAGCCGAGCACGATTCGCCAGTCGAGGGACCACACGGCGGTCATCAGGAACCCGGCAACGAACGCCGTCATGAACCCGAGGTACCAGGCGACCTCGTTGCAGGCCATCAACCGGCCACGCAGACGGGCGGGGGAGAACTCGGCGAGCAGCGGCCAGCCGACGGAGTAGTCGGCGCCGATGGCGACACCCATCAGCAACCGGACGAGGAACAGTTGCCACGTCGAGTCGACGAAGAACTGCAGGACCGAACCGACGGTGAAGATCACCAGGTCGATCGTGAACAGTGGCTTTCGGCC
>JBCEBZ010000377.1:0-13414 GCA_039206675.1 Rhodococcus sp. (in: high G+C Gram-positive bacteria)
CGTATCCGGCGAGGGTGATGCGGGTGCTGGCCAGCGGATCGGACGGCGGGTTCGGTGCGACGATCGCGATGCTGGCGCGCGGGTCGTGCGCGAGGTTGCGGCCGTGCTCGGCCATCTGCGAGACACACAGCACGGGGGAGCCGTCGAGCAGACCGTAGGTGATGAACGACGCCCACGGGTCGCCGTCCCTGGTCAGGCTCGCGAGGGTGCCTACGTTCGTCGTGGCCGCGACCGTCCGGGCTTCCTCGGCAGCGGACGGGCGGGCCGGATTGGCGACCTCCTCCAACGGCGGCGGCACGGTCGGGGCGTCGCCGGGATCTCCATGGTCTAAGTTCGTCATTTGCTGAACGGTACCCGCCGGGAATTGCCGGTGGCATTGCCGCCCACCTGCGCTTACCGTTGAACTGAGGGCTCGATCGCCGAGTGGCTATGCGAGCGCGACCGGGTCCTCGCGAAGCGTGATCGTGGGTGATGCGAGATGACCGCGTTGGGCGTGCTGGCGCTGGTGCTGGGTGTGCTGTTGATCGTCGTCGAGGCACACGCACCGACCGCGGGTGTGCTCGGCGGGCTCGGGGCACTGTTCGTCGGCGCCGGGGTGTGGCTGCTGTTCACGTCCAGCGACACCGCCCAGATGATCGCCATCCCGGCGGCTGCGGGAGTCGCGGTGGTCGGGGTCGGTCTCGCCGTGGTGGGTGGTCGGAAGGCGCTCGCCGCCGGACACGCGCCGGTGCGCACCGGAATGCAATCCCTCATCGGATCCGACGCCACCGTCCGCAACTGGAAAGGCCGGCAAGGTCAGGTCGAGGCCGCCGGAAGCCTGTGGAGAGCACAGACCCTGTTCGGGGACGACGAGACACCGACCGCGGGCGATTCCGTCATCGTCGAGCAGATCCGCGGTCTCACCCTCACCGTGCGCCGCCGCGAGCCTTGGGAGCTTGAGCTATGACCACCATCATCGTCATCCTGTGCGTCGTCATCACCCTCCTCGCCGTTCTCGCGAGCAGTTCGATCCGGGTGCTCCGTGAGTACGAGCGGGCCGTCGTGTTCCGGCTCGGCCGGCTGGTCGACCTGAAGGGCCCGGGCCTGGTTCTGCTGATTCCGGCGATCGACCGGATGGAACGGGTCAGTCTGCGGACCGTGACCCTGAAGATCCCCGTCCAGGAAGTGATCACCCACGACAACGTGCCGGCCAAGGTCACCGCCGTCGCCTACTTCCGGGTGGTCGACGCCGACCGGGCGATCGTCGAGGTCGAGGACTTCTTCGCCGCCACCCTGCAGATCGCCCAGACGACCCTGCGCTCGATCCTCGGCAAGGCAGACCTCGACGCCCTGCTCGGCGAGCGGGAACGCCTCAACGAAGACCTGCAGAAGGTCATCGATCAGCAGACCGAACCGTGGGGTGTGAAGGTCACCACCGTCGAGATCAAGGACGTCGAGATCCCCACCAACATGCAGCGGGCCATCGCCCGGCAGGCCGAGGCCGAACGCGAGCGCCGCGCCAAGATCATCAACGCCGAAGCCGAGTTCCAGGCGTCCGCCAAACTCGTCGAGGCCGCCGACGTCATCAGCCGCAACCCCACCACCCTGCAGCTGCGCTACCTGCAGACCCTGAGCGCGATGGGCGGCGAGAACAACTCGACCGTCGTCTTCCCGATGCCGCTCGACCTGGTTCGCCCGTTCCTTGCCGCGGCCAAAGATGCGGCGGCGTCGGACGACGGCGACGAACGCGCCCGCTTCGAGGCCCAGGCCAACCTCGCCGCGATGATCCCGCCCGCCGGTCCGGAGGCGCGCAGACCGCACCATGCCCGCAACTGACGTGCCCGATCGTTCCGGGGTTGCGGATCCCGACATCGACGGGGATCAGCTCGTGCGCGGAAACTGTTCGCGGTAGGCCATGACGTCGGAGAGCCGGAACCGGCGGTGGGTGCCGCGCATCTCGATCGGTAGTGCGTTCGAGTCGGCGAGCCGGCGCACATACGTGTCGGAGACGCCGAGGATCTCCGCGGCCTGCGACGTCGTGAGCAGATCCGCGACCGCGCCCAGCGCCACGCTCTGACCGTCGGCGAGGAGCGTGAGCAGTTCAACGACGGCGTCGCGCGCGGGGTCGGGCAGCACCGTTCCGTCGAGGGTGACGACCGGCGACCCGTCGAGGGCGGCCGCGAGTTCGGCCGCGACCTTCGAGTCGAGCGCGGAAACGATGTGGTCGATGCTCATGCGGTCCACGATCTCATGAGACCCGCCATCGAGGCGTCACCGGCGGTAGCCTTTGGGAATGGACGAGTTGCACGATCCAACTGCCTTCGAACTCGCGCGCGCCGACCAGATCGACGTGACACCGGAGATCGACGAGATCGGTGAATTGCTGCGCAAGTCCGGCCGCAAACACGCGGTGGACGACGAGGACGAACCCTGGCGGCACGGGTATCCGTACGACAAGAAAATGACCCGCCGGCAGTACGAGAACCGCAAGCGGAAACTGCAGATCGAACTGCTCAAGTTCCAGGCCTGGGTGAAGGAGAACGGCGAGAAGGTCGTCATCATCTTCGAGGGCCGCGACGCCGCAGGCAAGGGAGGTGCCATCAAGCGGTTCACCGAACACCTCAACCCCCGTGGCGCGCGGGTGGTGGCGCTGGAGAAGCCCACCGACCGCGAACGCACCCAGTGGTACTTCCAGCGGTACGTGCAGCACCTGCCCGCGGGCGGGGAGATCGTGATGATGGACCGCTCCTGGTACAACCGGGCCGGCGTCGAACGCGTCATGGGCTACTGCACCCCCAACGAGTACCTCGAGTTCACCCGGTCGGCGCCCGAGTTCGAGCGGATGCTCGTGCAGTCGGGCATCCACATCGTGAAATTCTGGTTCTCGGTGGGCCGGGAGGAGCAGCACGCCCGGTTCGTCGCCCGCAGCACCGACCCCGTCAAGCAGTGGAAACTCTCACCCACCGACCTCGCGAGCCTCGACAAGTGGGACGCCTACACCGAGGCCAAAGAGGCCATGCTGTTCTACACCGACACCCCGCAGGCGCCGTGGACGGTCGTGAAGTCGAACGACAAGAAACGCGCCCGTCTCGAGGCGATCCGCTGGATCCTCAACCGGTTCGACTACACCGGCAAGGACGACCGCGTCGTCGGCAAACCCGATTCGCTCGTCATCGGTTCTCCCGCAACGGTTTACGACGAGGGTGAGCGCCCCGCCGACGCGTTTCCCGCCGTTTGATCTTGCGGCATCGGGCGACGGCGCATCGTCGGGCGTGATCAGTCCAGGACGGTGAAGAACGAGTCGCCGTCCTCCGCGGCCCCGTCGATCTGGCCGCGGTCGGTGCGCGAGTCCTCCACGATGACGCCCTCGACCACGTGCGCATGTTTGGTGCCGAACACCGGAATGTCGATCTCCTCGTCGTCGATGACCCGGTCGACGTCCTCGGTCAACTGGTCGTCGGGCAGATCCGCCAACGACACCTCCGCCTGCTCCTCCAGCGGGGTGTCGGGCTCCTCCTCGGACAGCTTTTCGTCCAGCGACTCGCCCTCGCGCTCCTCGCGCGCCGTGGTACCGAATTTGTCGGCCTCACTCCAGCCGTCGGGCGGATCGACGACGTCGTCGCCGTCGTTGTTCCGCACGTCGTCGGAGTCCAGGCTCTCGCTGGGGCTCAGCGTGTCACCGGGCCCGTCTTCGATACTCATATCCCTCAAATGCCCAGATCACGCGTTGTTGAAACTTCGATCGGTCGAGGTCAGGCGACGACCGGAGCACTCCGCAACGTCTCGAGCGCCGCGATCTGCGCCGGCGACCACGGCGCCGAGTTCACCCGGCTCGAATCGAGCTGGACGAGGGTGGTGGTCAGCTCCGCGGCCTGGACGCCGTCCTGCGCGATGGTGATCAGCAGGGTCAGCGAGGTGGTTCCGATGCGATCCAGGGTGACGACGATGTCCGCGTCGCCGGTGAACAGCTCGCGTCCGAAGTTGCTGACGACGTTCACCACGGCGGTCTGCGTGACCGGGTCGAGCAGGTCGCCGCACGCCTCGACGAGCGCCCGGGTCCACGCCGCGGCCGCCGCCTCGTGCGCACAGTAGAACGGCACATGGCGGCTCACGGACGCCGGCGCGTCCGGGCGGGGATTGTTCCGGAGGGGGAGCGTGTAACGAGGCATGGATCGGACATTACCCAGGGCCGACGGTGCCCGCGCCGGGGGACTACTCGAACAGGCTACGGAGATCGTCGGCGTCGAGGCTGGAGCTGAGCAGGGTGTCGGCGTCCATCACGCTCGTGAACAGCGCCGACTTCTTCGCCTTCAGCGCCATCACCTTGTCCTCGATCGTGTCCTTCGCGATCAGGCGGTACACCATCACGTTGCGGGTCTGGCCGATGCGATGCGCGCGGTCGACGGCCTGCGCCTCGGTGGCCGGGTTCCACCACGGGTCGAGGATGAAGCAGTAATCGGCCTCGGTGAGGTTCAGCCCGAAGCCGCCGGCCTTGAGACTGATCAGGAACACCGGGGCGTCGCCCTCCTTGAAATCGCGGAGCACGTCACCGCGGCGCCGGGTCCTGCCGTCGAGGTAGGCGTGCGCGATGCCCGCGTCGTCGAGGCGGTCGCGGACCTTCCCGAGGAACCCGGTGAACTGGCTGAACACCAGCGCGCGGTGGCCCTCGGCGACGACGTCGGCGAGCTGCTCGAGCAGTGCATCGACCTTGGCGGACGGGACGTCGTGGTACTCGTCGTCGACGAGTCCGGCGTCGAGGCTCAGCTGCCGCAGCAGGGTGAGCGACTGCAGGATGGTGAAGCGGTTCTTGTCGACGTCGGCGAGCAGGCCGAGGATCTTCTGCCGCTCACGCTGCAGGTGGGTGTCGTAGACCTTGCGGTGCTTCGGGTGCAGCTCGACGTCGAGTACCTGCTCCTGCTTGGCCGGAAGATCCTTCACCACTTGCTCTTTGGTGCGGCGCAGCATCAGCGGTTTGACGCGGCGGCGCAGCTGCGCGAGAAGTTCGGCGTCGCCCTGCTTCTCGATCGGTTTGCGGTAGTAGTCGGTGAACCGGGTGGGATTCGGGAACAGTCCCGGGGCCGTGATCGACAGCAGCGACCACAACTCCATCAGGTTGTTCTCCATCGGCGTGCCGGTGATCGCCAACTTGAACGGCGCCTCGAGCCGGCGGGCGCACTGGTAGATCTTGGACTGATGGTTCTTGGTGAACTGCGCCTCGTCGAGGATCAACCCCGACCACGTGCACTCCGCGTACGCCTCGAACTCGAGGCGGAACAGGGTGTACGACGTGACGACGATGTCGGCGCCCTGCACCAGTTCGCCGAGCGGAACCTTGCGGCGTTTCAGGGTGTCCGCGATCGCGACGACGGTCGCGCCCGGGGCGAAGCGGGCCGATTCGGACTCCCAGTTCGACACGACACTGGTGGGTGCGACGATGAGGAACGGCGGCGCGCCCGGATTCGTCTGCCGCGCATGACAGATCAGTGCCAGCGCCTGCAGCGTCTTCCCGAGCCCCATGTCGTCGGCGAGGATGCCGCCGAGCCCGTGCTCCCACAGGAAGGCCAGCCAGCGGAACCCCTCCAGCTGATACGGGCGCAATTGGGCATCGAGCGTGCCCGGGGCGTCCACGGGTTCGACGGTGCTCGGTGTCAGCAGGCCGTCCACCTGCTGCCGCCACGCCGACGCCTGACGCTCGACGGTGCCGAGCGCCGCGAACTCGTCCCACAGGCTCGCCTGGAACCGGCTGAGCCGCAACGTTCCGTCGGAGCGGTCGTGCAGCGCACGCGCCTCGTCGATCAGTTTCCGCAGCGTGTGGAGCTCGGGCTTGTCGAGGGCGAAGTAGGCGCCGTCGGGCAGCAGCAGTTCGGTCTTCCCCGCGGCGAGTGCGGAGAAGACCTGGTCGAACGGAACGTCCCGGCCCTCCACGGTGAGGGTGACACCGAGGTCGAACCAGTCGGTGCCGCCCTCGGACGGCGTGGTGGAGACGCCGATGGCCAGGGAGTCGCCGGCCTCCCGGTAGTCGGCCGGCTCGCCGACGACGTCGACGGACACGTCGGACTTGCCGCCCAGCAGGGGCAGGACCTCGGTGGTGAACCGCATCGTGTCGAGCCCGTGCAGTGCCGTCGGTTCCGGCCCGCTCGACCCCAACCCGTATCTGTCCCAGGCGATGTCGAGTTCGTCGAGCAGTGCCTGTTCGCGGGCGGCGTCCCGGTACTCGTCCCCGGGGGTGCGGGCCGCGAGCGGCGCGCGGTGCTCGTCGTCGCCGACGGTGTACAACCATTCCCAGTCGACGGTGACCTGGTGGTCGGCCTGATACGTGGCCCGCACCGTCAGCGTGGGTTCGGAGATCACGGGTGGGACGAACGAGCCGTCCGAGGAGATGATGGTGGCCAGGTTGCGCAGCTTCGGCAGGAAGTCCGTCAGGAACCGGGACTCTTCGGCGGCGGGAACCTCGATGGGCGTGCGGCGACGCACCAGATCCTGCAACGGGGTGGGCACGGGGGAGTCGAGCCGCGCGAGGTGAATGCGCTCGTCCGCGTCGACGTAGAACAGGCCGTGGGCCCGGAGGCCGATGAAGCCGACGGTCGCCGCGTGGACGGGTTCGCCGTCGATGCGGAGCACCGGTCGCACGACAAGTGCGGCGGTGGCGCCGTCTCGGGTGGCGTCGAGGCAGACCTCCGCCGAGCGGAAGCGGGCGAGTGCGCCGAGGCGCTTGGAGGAGTGGAGAAGCTCGACCCCTACCCGGGCCGCCTCGTCGAGCAGCGACCACAGCTGGCGGCTGGGAAAGACCCCGAGGTCGAGGTCGGTGTGGTTCTGGCGGCGATAGTTCAGACCGCCACCGGCCAGCAGGTGGATCTCGTGCAGCACGCGGATCTGCTCGGCGGGATGCTGATAGTGGCTGCCCAGCTTGTTCCACGCCAGCCCGCCGACGATCCAGCCCTTCGAACCCGGCTGAACAGGTCGGATGAGCAGCTGAGGTGCCGAGTCTCCGGCCGACGCCGATACCCGGAACTGGATGGCGAGCGGCGAACGCCGTCCGGAATCGCCGAACGGATCGGTCGGGTCGAGCAGGGAGCCGAGCGAGCGTTCCCAGTTGGGGGCGACCGCCGCCTCGGCCTCGGACTTCGCCAGTCGCATCGCGGTGATCAGCAGGGCGGCGACGTGCTTGCAGTTCATCCCGACCGGGCAGGAACACAGCCCGTACCGGTAGACGATGCGGCCGGGAACGGATACGACGAACGCCGACGCGGTGTACGGCTCCGGCGCAGTGCCCGCCACCTCGCCCCACAACTCCTTGGCGTCCGGGTCCCACGCCATGTCCACGACCGCGTGGTCGCGGGCGTACGTCTCGCCGCGGGTGTACGTGGTGGTGCCGAGGACCGCCTTGATCGACGCCACGTCGATGTCACGGAATTCCCCAGGCAGCATGCCGACAGGGTAGTCAATCGCTCCGACACGGTTCACCTCCCGATCGGGGTGCCGTGAACCCCACCCCAGGGTTCCTTGTTCCGCATCGCGTCCGATCGGAGACTTCGGTGGGTCGGGGGACGAACACTGTGATCGGAGAGAACACCATGGCCGAGATGGTCGAAGCACGGCAGGCGCACCGCCCACGCGGGGTCGCGCGAGCACTCATCACCGCGTACGGAACGGTCGTCTACGTCGCGTTCCTGGTCGTGTTCCTGTACGCGATCGGATGGGTCGAGGGCCTCGTGGTGCCCCACACGATCAACGACGGACCCGACGCGCCGGTGGCGGTCGCCGTGGGCGTCGACGTGGTACTGCTGACGATCTTCGCCATGCAGCATTCCGTGATGGCCCGGCCCTGGTTCAAGAAACGCTGGACCAGGATCGTCCCGGAGCCGATGGAACGGTCCACCTATGTCCTGTTCGCGACGGCCGCGCTGGCGCTGCTGATGTGGCAATGGCGTCCGCTGCCCGACCAGATCTGGGACGTGGAGACGAACTGGATCCGCATCACCCTGTATGCCGTCTCGCTCGGCGGGTACGCCCTCGTGCTGGCCGCGACGTTCGCGATCGACCACTTCGATCTGTTCGGACTGCGCCAGGTGCTGCGTAACCAGAGCGGGAAGTCGGCTCTGCCCAGCCACTTTCGGACGCCCATGCTGTACCGGGTGATCCGGCACCCGCTCTATGCCGGTTTCATCATCGCGTTCTGGGTGGCGCCGACGATGACGTGGGGCCGGCTGCTGTTCGCCGTCGGGACCACCGGTTTCATCCTGGTCGCGGTGCGCTTCGAGGAACACGACCTGGTGGACACGTTCGGCGACGACTACCGCACCTACCGCACGCGGGTGCCGATGCTCGTCCCGCGGGTCGGCTCGCGAGGGCGGTAGCTCACAGACCGCCGGCGACGGCGATGGTCGTGGCCGTGACGTAGGACGCCTGGTGGGACAGCGCCCACAGCACCGCCTCGGCGATCTCCTCCGGCTGCGCGACCCGGCCGAGTGGCACCCTGCCTGCCACTCGGCCGGGTCGTCCCGGGTCGCCGGCCGCGGCGTGGATGTCGGTGTCCGTCGTGCCGGGTGCGATGCCGACGACGCGGATGTTCGCGCTCGCCAGTTCCCGCCCGAGTCCCGTCGTCACACTGTCGACGGCCGCCTTCGACGCCGCGTACCCGACGTATTCGCCCGGCGCCCCGGTGCCGGCCGCGACCGAACTGAGGTTGACGATGACACCGGGACGCCCCTCCCGGACCCAGTGCTCGGCGGCCGCGCGGGCGTAGTTCAGGGCGCCGAAGACGTTGACGTCGAACACCTCCCGCAGCGCCGCGTCCGGGGTGGTGAGGAAGGTGCCGAGCGGTCCGGTGGTCCCCGCGTTGTTGACCACCGCGGTCAGTTGCCCGCGTTCGTCGGCCGCGCTCACCACGGCGGCGGCCAGCGCGGCATCGCGCACGTCGGCCCGCACCGCGAGGGCGCGGATGCCGCACTGGTGCACGAGGTGGTCGGCGGCCTCCGCGTCGTGCTGGAACGTGAACGTCACCTGGTACCCGCGGTCGACGGCGAGACGCACCACCGCGGCGCCGATGCCGCGCGATCCACCGGTGACGAGGATGTGTTCGGACACGATACGAGCGTAGCTCGGGTCAGCGATTCGGCCGCCCGAACGTGATGCTCGGTGCCGTCACGGTGATCGACGCGATCCGGACCGCGAAACCGGGAGGCGTCGCCGGTTCGGCATCGATGATCGTGGGGTGAAAATCGACCTCGTCGGGTGACGGCCGGGCCGGCGCGAACACGCTGCGGACCACCCCGATCGGCGTGCGGGCAATTGCGTCGGCCGACTGCTGGATCTGTTCGAATGTCCGGACCATCGTGTCGACATTCTCGGACTGCCGGGTGGTGCTCACCGCCTCGACCACCGGCCGCATCGTCCGCAGCAGATACACGACCTCCTCCATGAGTTCCTCGGTGAGCCGGAGGATGTGGAACGACGTCTTCGCCACTTCGATCGGCACCGTGACCGTGCACACGGCGATGCGGACGGGCCGCTCGGCGGCGGCGGTGGCCTTCTCGACGGTGCGTGTGACCAGCGACGGCACGAAGCGGGACACGAATGTCACTGGTCGACCCCCTCGCGGCACGGCGACTTGTTCTGCCGGGGAGGCTACCGCCCCGGCGCGCGCCACGCAGGACGAGCACTCACCCCGGCAGCAGGGCCCGGACGGCGTCGAGGGTGTCGGCGTCGGCGGCCGTCTTGTCGGGGCGGTAACGCAGGACGCGCGCGAATCGCAGCGCGAGCCCGCCGGGGTAGCGGGTGCTCACCTGGACGCCGTCGAGTTCGATCTCGACGACGAGGTCGGGGTGCAGGTACACGGTGTGGTCGTCGCGGCTGCGTTCGTGGCGCGGGAATTCGTCCGTCTGCCACTGCAGCAGGGCGTCGGTGAGGCCCTTGAACGTCTTGCCCACCATGATCGGTGCGCCGCCGTCGGGGTCACGCGCGCCGAGGTGCAGGTTGGACAGGTAGCCGGTGCGCCGCCCGTACCCCCACTCGGCGCCGAGCACCACCAGGTCGAGGGTGTGCTCCGGTTTCACCTTCTGCCACGCGCGTCCGCGTCGGCCCGCCGCATACGGCGCGGTCAGCGACTTGACCATCACGCCTTCGTGTCCGGCGGCGAGGGCGTCGTCGAAATGGGTTGCGGCGCTCTCACTGTCGGGGCGGAGGAGTCCGGGGATGCGGTGTTGCGGGGCAACGCGTTCCAGGGCATCCAGCCGCTCCTCCAGCGGTGCGTCGAGAAGGTCGACCCCGTCGAGGTGCAGGCAGTCGAAGAAGTAGGGGTGCAGCAGCAGGTCGCGGGAGGACTCGGCGCCGAAGCGGCTCATCGTCTCCTGAAATGGCCGGGGGCGGCCGCTGTCGGTGAGCGCCAGCGTCTCCCCGTCGAACACCGCCGACGTGCACGGCAGGCCGGCGACGAGTGCGACGAGTTCCGGGACGCTGCCGGTGATCTCCCGCAGGGTGCGGGTGAAGATCCGCACCTCGTCGCCGTTGCGGTGCACCTGGATTCGCGCCCCGTCGAGTTTGTATTCGACGCTGACGTCGCCGCCGAGTTCGGACCATGCGTCGGCGAGCGACTCGGCGGGGGACGCGAGCATGGGCCGGACCGGACGGCCCACCTCCAGCCGGAACGCGGTGAGCGCGTCGACGCCGCCGTCGAACGCCGCGACCGCCGTCGCGGGCAGGCGTCCCGACAGCATGAACGCCCGGCGCACCGGTTCGATCGGAAGGTCGGCGGCCGCGGCGATCGCGTCCGTCATCACCCCCTCGAGCGCGCCCTGACGGAGGTCGCCGGTGAGCAGTCGCAGCAGGAAGTCCCGCTCGTCGGCGGTGGTGCGGGCGAACAGGTCCGCGAGCAGGTCGCGCCGGCGTGCGGCCGATCCGGATCCGGAGACCTCGGCGACGGCGGAGATGGTGCCGTCGACGTCGGACACGGTGACGGCCGGAACGTCGACGGGCGCGGCGGGAATGTCCGCGACTGTCCGCCAGCCGATTCCGATCCGGCCCTGCCTCAGCTCCCCGGACAGCCACGCCACCACCGGTTCCACCTCGTCAGGCTCCAGTTGGGTGAGCGCCTCGCGCAGCGCCCCGACCTTCACCTTCCGCGACCGGGTGGCCCCCACGTCCCGGGACGTCGCGACGATCTGCGAGAACAGCACACCCCGACGGTAACCGGAACGTCCCGTGGGCGGTCAGAATCCGGCTGATCTCAATGCTGGGCCGACGAGCCCGTCGTTTCTAGGCTCGGGGGATGAGCACTTCGCGACGCCGACCGCTGAAGACGGTGACGGGAGTCAGCGGCGCCGTCAGTACCTATGCCGCCGCCATCGACCCCCAGCAGTCGACCGTCGCATCCTCGATCGAGATCGCGAGGGTCGCCGAGGCGAACAAGTTCGACGCGCTGTTCGCCGCCGACCTGCTGAGCTTCGGGGCGCAGGGCGCGATCGGCGCGCAGGAACCCCTGATCTTCCTGTCGGCGCTGAGCGCCGTGACCTCGCATGTCGGGCTGATCGCGACGGTGACCACCACGTTCCATCACCCCTACAACCTGGCGCGGCTGTTCGGCACGCTCGACCACGTCAGCAACGGCCGTGCCGCCTGGAACGCCGTCACGTCGTCGCTCGGGGAGGAGAACTACAGCGACCACGACCTGCCGAGCCCCGAGGAACGGTACGCCCGCGCCACCGAATCCCTCGAGGTGATCAACGCGCTGTTCGACAGCTGGCAGCCCGGGGCTCTCACGCCCGACGGCGCCGGGGGCACCACACTCGACGCCGACCGCGTGCGGCCGATCGACCACGTCGGCACCTACTTCACGGTGAAGGGGCCAATCAACATTCCGCCGCTGCCGCAGCGTCGTCCCGTGCAGTTCCAGGCCGGCCAGTCCGCGGCCGGTGTGGAACTCGGCGCCCGGTTCGCAGAGGTCGTGTTCACGTCGCTGCCCACCCTCGAGGACGCCGTCACCTACACCAAGAGCATCCGGGCGCGCGCCACCGAACTCGGCCGCGCCGACGGGCTGCCCCTGATCATGAGCTCGTTCCACGCCACCTACGGCGCATCCGAGGAGGAGGTGCGACGGCTGGTCCGGGAGCAGGAGGAGGCGACGGACCTCGACGCGGGCCGAATCCGGCTGGAAGACATGCTCGGCGGCGACATCAACCTGTCCGGGCTGCCGCTCGACAAACCGATCCCCGCGGATGTGCTGCCCGACGTCCGGTCGGTGAACCGCCGGCGCGGCCGGGTGGAGATCTTCAGCCGGCTCGCCGCGACCGGGCGGACACTGCGGGAGCTGATCATCGCGTCCAAGGACACCGGACACTGGGCGGTCGCGGGAACACCGGAACAACTCGCCGACGCCGTCCAGGAACGCTACGACGCGGGCGTCCTCGACGTCATCTCCCTCGGCGGGCTCGCCGAGGAACGGACCCGGGACTTCGTCGTCAACGGGCTGCTGCCCGAACTGCGGCGCCGCGGGATCGTCGGCACCGACTACGTGGGCGGCACGTTCCGGGACAATCTGGAGCTGCCGCCGCTGCCGGCCCGCTAACTCTCCAGCGGTGCGCCGTCGACGACGATCTTCACGCGGTCCGGGTAGAACGACACGTGGTCGTCGATGCCCGACGCCTCCGCCGTCGTGAACGGGTAGAACCAGGCGGCGTCCTCGACCCGTTCGGTGTCCTCGGACCCGGTGAACGACAGATACGACGCCGTCCCCTTGTACGGGCAGGACGTCCTCGTGTCGGAGGCGGCGAAGAACTCGGACCGCACGTCGAGGCGGGGAATGTAGTAGCGCACCGGCAGCGACGTCTCGAACAGCAGTCGCGGGCGGACGGTGTCGGCGACCAGGGTGTCCCCGATGTACACCTCGACGTGCCGGGACGACGGCAGCACGTCGACGCGGACATACGGGTCGCGGGCGTGGACGAACACCTGCTGATCCTCTTCGTACCAGGCATCCATCTTGTGCCAGTAGAACGCGACGTACGGGCTGAGGTCGAGGGAGTCTGCGAGTTGCTCGTCGTAGCCCCACACGGACTGCTCGGCGCGGCGGTCGCCGACGACGAGATCCCAGTACCGCGCCTTGCCCTTCCACGGGCAGGTCGTGCTCGCGTCGACGGGCTCGAGGAGGTCGAAGTTCACGTCGTCGCGGGGGATGTAGTAGACGGGCAGGTGTCCCTTCTCGAACAGGTACACCGAACGGGTGGTGTCGGCGACCACCCGGCCGCCGAAGAACACCCGGATGCGCTTGTGATTGGGTTCGATCGAGATGCGGCCGTTCTCCGCGAACTGCTGGGCAGCGGCGGCATGCGTGAGAGCTGTGGACATCACTCCATGGTGGCACCTTCGGCGCCCCGTGCGTGGTTAACGAGTCCCTGGAGGCTGTTGCTGAATTGAGCGTGGCGTCGGTGGTGGGATTCGG
>JBCEBZ010000378.1:0-3362 GCA_039206675.1 Rhodococcus sp. (in: high G+C Gram-positive bacteria)
GCTCCCACCCGCCCGAGACCCCGCCCCATGCCGTCGACCCACGGGCCGTCGAAGTCGACGACGACGAAGACGACCAGAATTCGGCTCGACCGTGGGAGCACGGGTCGATGGACGCCGACGGGGTGACCGTCGAACTGTCCGAGGCGGGGTCTCCACGCTCCGGCGGCACCGGGCTGGACGGATCGATCGGCCACGTCGTCGACCGCAGCGAGGAACTGGACGTGGCCGCGGTGTTGCTGCGTCCGGACGGCCACGTGGCGTGGGTCGGTGACGATCAGCGGGATCTGCTCGGTGTGCTGCCCACGTGGTTCTTCGCCGCGGGAGCCTGAGGACGGACGTGTGACCTTCGGCCCTGGCATTGCGCTCGCCGTTATCGCACCGTTGTACGTGGGCCGGCGCACGACATCGGAGCCGGCGAAGGAACGAGGACACCATGTTCGAACACTCCACCGCATCGCCGCGCGAGGATCGTCACCGGTGGGAGGACGAACCCGGCGAGTTCCTGTACGTGCTGGCGGCGGGGTTCGCGCTCGCGGTGGTGTCGGGAGCGGTGACCGCGGGTCTGGTGGTCCTGCTCGGCGCATGGCTCGCGACTCCCCTCGTCGGAGTCGGCGCCGCGGCCACGCTCGTCGCCACGGTGGGGTTGGCGGCGGCAATGTTGATGCCGCACCGGCCGCGCCGTCGCGGATCCGGCCCGTTCCGGCAGGCCGCGCGCTGACCGGCCCCGTTTCCGATGCTCGCCGGCGTAATCTGGATTCTCCGAGGGTGACGCAGCCAGGTCTGGAGGGTGCCCATGATCAGGGTTTTCCTGGTGGACGATCATGAGGTTGTTCGACGAGGGATCGCGGATCTCCTCACCTCCGATCCTGCTCTGACGGTGGTCGGTGAGGCCGCGTCGTACGCGCAGGCAATGGCGCGGGTGCCTGCCCTGAAACCGGATGTCGCCGTCCTGGACGTGCGTCTGCCCGACGGCAACGGAATCGAGCTGTGCCGGGAACTGCACTCGCTGATGCCGGAGTTGCATTGCCTCATCCTGACGTCGTTCACGGACGAGCAGGCGATGCTCGACGCGATTCTCGCGGGGGCCAGCGGATACGTCGTGAAGGACATCCGGGGCATGGAGCTGGCCCAGGCGGTCCACGACGTGGGGGCGGGCAAGTCGTTGCTCGACAGTCGCGCCGCAGGCGTTCTGATGGACAAGGTTCGTGCGGACGCCGATGGGAAGGACGGCATCTTCGCGCACCTGACCAATCAGGAGCGGACGTTGCTCGCACTACTCGGTGAGGGGCTGACCAACCGGCAGATCGCCGCACGCATGTTCCTCGCGGAGAAGACCGTGAAGAATTACGTGTCCCGGCTGCTGACCAAACTGGGGGTGGAGCGCAGGACGCAGGCGGCGGTGCTGGCCGCGAAGATGCCGCCGAAACCGTCCGGCATCTGACAAGACCTGTGGTGGTTCCGGCTCCCCGTGACGTCGCCGGGTGGGAGAATGCGTCGTGTGACCCGTCAACCGGACGAGCGCGACCGAGGGCCCCTGCTCGGTAGCCTGTCCGAGCTTCGGCTGCGTGAGCTCCTGACCGAGGTGCAGGAACGCATCGCGCAGATCGTCGATGTGCGCGATCACGTCGACGGCCTCCTCGAGGCGATGCTCGTCGTCACGTCGGGGCTCGACCTCGACAACACGCTGCGCACCATCGTGCACGCCGCGATCGATCTCGTCGACGCCCGTTACGGTGCGCTGGGGGTCCTCGCCCCGACCGAGGGGCTGAGCGAGTTCGTCTACGAGGGCATCGACGAGGAGACGCGGGAGCGGATCGGCGACCTGCCCCGCGGACGCGGCGTCCTCGGATTCCTCATCACGGATCCGAAGCCGGTCCGGCTGGTGGACCTGTCCCGCCATCCCGTGTCGGTGGGATTCCCGCCCGATCATCCACCGATGAAAACCTTTCTGGGAGTTCCCATTCAGGTTCGTGACGAGGTGTTCGGGAATCTGTATCTCACCGAGAAGGCCAACGGTGCGCAGTTCACCGAGGACGACGAAGTGCTTCTCCGCGCACTGGCGGCCGCCGCCGGTATCGCGATCGAGAACGCCCGCCTGTACGAGGAGTCCCGGACGAGGCAGGCGTGGCTGGAGGCGACACGGGAGATCGCGACCGAGTTGCTCGCCGGCAGCGAGACCCACGAGGTGCTGCAGGTGATCGCCGACGACGCGCTCGCCCTGACCGCCGCCGACAGTGCCTTTCTCGCGGTGCCGGACGATCCCGACATCCCGTCGGACGAGGTCACCGAGCTCGTGGTCACGGCGTCGGCGGGGACGGTGTCGGATCGGATCATCGGCCGGGCGATCCCGGTCGAGCGGTCGACATCCGGTGAGGCGTTCCGGGAGCGGACCCCACTCCGCGTCACCGCGCTGGCGTTCGATCCCGGGTTCGACACCGGAACCCGGTTCGGTCCGGCGCTGGCGCTGCCCCTACGTGCCGCGCAATCGGTGTCCGGGGTTCTGGTGACGCTCCGGCGCGTCGATGCGGCGCCGTTCACGGATGACCAGCTGGCGTTGATGTCGGGATTCGCGGATCAGGCGGCCGTCGCGTTGCAGCTGGCCAACAGTCAGCGCCGGATGCGCGAGCTCGACGTCCTGTCCGACCGCGACCGGATCGCGCGTGACCTCCACGACCACGTCATCCAACGGCTCTTCGCGGTCGGCCTGTCGTTGCAGAGCACCCTGCAGCGGGCGAAGGCACCCGTCGTCAAGGACCGGCTCGAACAGTCGATCGACGATCTGCACGACATCGTGCGGGACATCCGCACGGCCATCTTCGACCTGCACGGTGGTTCGGGCGGGATGACCCAGTTCCGGCGGCGGCTGCACGAGATCGTGGCCGAGACCACCGCGGATACCGGGTTGCGGACGACGGTGCACATGTCGGGTCCGCTGTCCGTCATCGACGCCGCGCTCGCCGAGCACGCGGAGGCGGTCCTGCGTGAGGCGTTGAGCAACGCGGTCCGGCACGCCGGGGCCGACACGGTGACGGTCAGCATCTCGGTCTACGACGATCTCGCGATCGAGGTCGCGGACGACGGCAAGGGGTTCGAGGGAAACGTCGTCACCAGCGGGCTGGACAATCTGGTCTCCCGGGCGCGGGAAGTGAACGGGCACTGCGCCGTCGACTCGACTCTCGGCGGTGGAACCACTCTCCGGTGGTCCGCTCCCCTTCCGTGACGCGGGGTGCGCGTCAGCTCGGCGCCGCCCACACCAGTTCGCAGGCAGGCCGCGGATCGGTGGTGTCCTCCCGGGCGATGCGATGCAGGAGAGGATGCCCAGCACATGTGGCGGACCTCCGAAGAACTGCCGCGAGTGACCA
>JBCEBZ010000379.1:0-13413 GCA_039206675.1 Rhodococcus sp. (in: high G+C Gram-positive bacteria)
CGAGTCGGTCGACGGCACCGTCACCCTGTGGGGACAGCCCTTCAGCCTCGGCTGATAATCGTTCCACCAACGACTCCGGGCCCGTGCACGCAGCTGCTGCACGGGCCCGGAGTCGTCGAGACGCTATTCGCGGGTCTGCTCGAGCTTCGCCGCCTTCTCCGCGGGCATGGCGTGCGCTCCGTCGGAACTCGCTGCCGCCCCGTTGGTTTGGAGGCTCGCCTCGAGAATGTCGCGGATCTGGATCAGCAGGTCGGCCTCGCTGGCCTTCTTGTCCGCGGGTTCGGTGATGAACCGTTTCTTCGCGGCGTTGGCCGGGACGATGAGAATGAAGTACACGACCGCGGCGATGATCACGAAGTTGATCACGGCTGTGATGACGGCGCCGATGTTGATGAAGGTGGCCGGGTTGTCGGCGATGATCTGATAACCCCAACCCAGGTCGTTGGCGCCGCCCGCAACGGCGATCAGCGGATTGATGACGTTGTTGGTGAACGATGTGACGATGGCGGTGAACGCGGCTCCGACTACGACCGCGACTGCGAGGTCGAGGACGTTCCCCCGGAGCAGGAAGTCCTTGAATCCCTTGAGCATGTCGACGTCTCCTCGAGTGGGTGGCAAGTCATCCAGCACTGTCTCCCCGAAAAGCCTAGATCAGCGCGGCTCGGCGTGACGGGTCACTGAAAGGTCACGGTGATCGCGCTCGTCAGGGATGCCGCGGCCACGGTCGTGGCGTCGGAGGCCGGAAGCGCCAGCATCACCACCCGTTCGCGCTGGTCACGTCCGTTCTCGGATGGAGTCACCAGCACGACGACGGCACGGGACGCCAGGACGGTGGCTCCGGGCCGCCGGTCCGGATTCGAGGGTGTGTCGGGGTCGACCGTGAGCACGTCGACGCGATCGCCCTCGCGCAGGAGTTCCGTGACAGCGGGGTCGGCGAGCCGGACCGGGACGATGCGTGCGTCGTCCATCCCTGCTGCGGCAGCGGCCAGTCGCGGGCCCAGTACGCGGACGTCGGTGAGGGTTTCACCGGCTCGGGTCGGTCCGGCGAGGGTGCGTCCGTCGACGTCCGCCACGGCGGTGACGGCCCCGTCCGGCAGGCTCCCGGCTTCGAGTTCGACCAGTTCCACGTCGGCGTTCGTGAGGACGACTCCGGGTTGCAGGTCGCGCGCGGCCACCACGGCGGCGGAGCGGGTGGAGCCGGGGTCCCCGCGGGCGAGGAGGGCCAGCGCGAGGCAGACGAGTGCGGCGGCCAGGACACGTCTGGCGGCGACGGTGCGAGCCCAGCCGGGATGAGTGAGATCCGACAGCCGGTCGGCCCATGACGGGCTGAGGCTTCGGTGTGCGCGGTCGAACGGCATGGTCCGACGCTAGAAGACAGGCAGGCCCGTCGGTATGCCGAACGGACCCGCCTGTGGATGGACGAGAAGTTGTGGATAAACCCGCGGAAGTGCGAGAACTAGCTGGCAGCAGCCTTGGCCGGTGCAGCGGTCGCGGTGCTCGTCGAGCTGGACGAGGCCGTCGAGGAACTTTCCGACTTGGCGGCGGGAGTGGAATCGGTCTTGGCCGGTTCGCTGGCCGCGCCGGACGTGCCACGACTGTCGGTGCGGTAGAAGCCGCTGCCCTTGAAGACGATGCCGACGGAGTTGAACAGCTTGCGAAGCTTGCCCGAGCACGCGGGGCAGACGGTCAGGGAGTTATCGCTGAACGACTGGACGATGTCGAAACGGTTGTCGCATTCCGTACACGCGTATGAATAGGTGGGCACTGGGTTCCTCCGCACTGTGTAGTCAAACCGCAGGTTTTAGCACTCTACAGCCGACAGTGCCAACAACGCTAATCAGAGAAGTATTCCGGGGGTGCCGCCGCCCTCAGTCGTCGCCGAGGCGAACCAGGCCCGAGCCGGGCGTGAGGGCCCACCCCATACGCACGTCATGGGGGTCCTCGGGGAGCTCGGACACCAGCTCCTCGTCGCGAACCACGGTGATCAACCGCGCGCCGGTCGCGGCGAGGCCGAGTGTCCGGTCGTAGAAGCCCGCACCGCGGCCGAGTCGCACGCCCCGTCGGTCGACGGCCAGGGCGGGAACGAAAATAGTGTCGGCCGAACGGATCTCGCCGGGTTCCTGCACCGGTCCGGTGGGCTCGCGCAGGCCGTAACTCGCGGCGGCGAGACCGTCCGCGCCCGTGAACTCGGACCAGTAGAGCGGGCCGGGACCGCGGGTGACGGGCACGAGGACGCGTCCGGCGACCCGTCGGAGGGCGTCGAGGAAGTCCACCGAGCCGGGCTCGAGCGCGGTGGGGACGTAGGCGCAGACAGTCGATCCGGCGGCGACTTCCCGTGTGACGAGCGCGACGATCGCCTGGTCCTCAGCGGTGCGTAGCTCGGGGGTCAGCCCGCGCCGCCCGGTGAGCACCAGCTGCCGCCACTCGTCCTTCGTTCGTGCGTGCATGCCCCAACCTTAGAGCCGGCCGGAGAGCGTCTCCGACGGGTTCCGGGAGGTAGCTGACAGGATCTTGGTGACTGACTGGTAGGTCCGCACAGTTAAGGTGTGGGCATGACAGACGCCGCCCCGCACACCGCCAGCGCCTTTCGCACGGCTGTCGTGCCCGCAGCGGGAATGGGGACGCGATTCCTCCCCGCCACCAAGACCGTGCCGAAAGAGCTGCTCCCGGTCGTGGATACCCCAGGTATCGAACTCGTGGCCGGAGAAGCCGCCGATTCGGGTGCCGGCCGGCTCGTGATCGTCACGTCGCCCGGTAAGGACGGAGTGGTCGCCCACTTCGTCGAGGACCTCGTGCTCGAGAGCAAGCTCGAGGCCAGCGGCAAGTACCACCTGCTCGAAAAGGTGCGCAAGGCCCCCGGGCTGCTCGAGGTGGAGTCCGTCGTCCAGGACCAGCCCCTCGGCCTCGGCCACGCGGTCGGCTGCGCGGAGTCGGTTCTCGACGACGACGAGGACGCCATCGCCGTGCTCCTCCCGGACGACCTCGTGATGCCGCGCGGCGTGCTCGAGACGATGTCCCGGGTCCGCCGCAAGCGCGGCGGCACCGTGCTCTGCGCCATCGACGTCCCCAAGGACCAGGTGAGCGCGTACGGCGTCTTCGAGGTCGAAACGGTGCCCGACGCCGTCAACCCGGACGTCCTCAAGGTCACCGGCATGGTCGAGAAGCCCGCCATCGAGGACGCGCCGTCCACGTTCGCGGCCGCCGGTCGCTATCTCCTCGACCGCGCGATCTTCGACGCGCTGCGGCGGATCGAACCCGGCGCCGGCGGCGAGCTCCAGCTCACCGACGCCATCGCCCTCCTCATCAAGGACGGCCACCCCGTTCACGTCGTCGTGCACCGAGGCACGAGACACGATCTCGGAAATCCCGGCGGCTACCTCCGTGCTGCGGTTGACTTTGCGTTGGACATGGAAGAGTACGGCCCGTCGTTGCGCGAATGGCTGATCGACCGATTGAAGCGGACGGAATCCTAGAAGCTCGGGAGGCAAGAACTTGCGGTCGGTCGAGGAGCAACAGACGATCGTGACCGCCGCCGCGGTGGCGCCGCGGCCGGTCCGTGTGGCGATCTCCGAAGCCCAGGGGCTGCTGTGTGCCGAAGAAGTGGTCACCGAGCGGCCGCTGCCCGGGTTCGACCAGGCCGCCATCGACGGTTACGCCGTCCGTAGCGTCGACGTCCAGGCTGCCGGAACAGACATCCGGGACGACGAGGGTGCACCCGTGGAACTGTCCCTGCCCGTGGTCGGCGAGGTCACGGCCGGTTCGCGGCAGCCGATCCGGCTGCAGCCCCGTCAGGCGGTCAAGGTCGACACGGGCGCTCCGCTCCCGACGCTCGCCGACGCCGTCCTCCCGCTCGACCGCACCGACGGCGGCCGCGCCCGCGTCAAGATCTACAAACCGGTCCGCTCCGGCGACTACGTGCGCCGCGCCGGCGACGACGTGCAGCCCGGCGACGTCGCCGTCCGGGCGGGCACCATCATCGGCGCCGCCCAGGTGGGGTTGCTGGCCGCGGTGGGGCGCGACAAGGTGCTCGTGCATCCCCGGCCCCGGCTGTCCGTCATCTCGGTCGGTGGCGAACTCGTCGACGTCGACCGGACCCCGGGGCCCGGTCAGGTCTACGACGTCAACTCCTACGCGCTGGCCGCCGCCGCCCGCGACGCCGGCGCCGACGTCAACCGGGTCGGCATCGCCAACGCCGACGCGCGTCGTCTGCGCGAGGTGGTGGAGGGTCAGCTGATCCGGTCCGAGATCGTCGTCATCGCGGGTGCGGTCGGCGGCGGCGCCTCCGAGGACGTGCGGGACGCGCTCGCCGATCTCGGCAACCTCGAGGTCGACCGGGTCGCGATGCATCCGGGATCGGTCCAGGGTTTCGGCCAGCTCGGCCGGGACGAGGTTCCGACGTTCCTGCTCCCGTCCAATCCGGTGAGTGCCCTGGTGGTGTTCGAGGTGATGGTGCGCCCGCTGATCCGCATCGCTTTGGGTCGCAGGCAGCCGATGCGCCGCGTCGTCACGGCCCGCACCGTCGCACCCATCACGTCCATCGAGAACCGCAAGGGTTTTCTCCGCGGTCAGCTCATGCGCGACGAGGCCACGGGGGAGTATCTCGTCCAGGCTCTCGGCGGGGCGCCGGGCGCGTCCTCGCACCTGCTCGCCACGCTGGCCGAGGCCAACTGCCTCGTCCTCATCGAACCCGAGATCACCGAGGTGCGGACGGGTGACCAGGTGGACGTGGCGTTCTTGGCGCAGCGCGGCTGAGGACACGGTGTGAGACGGCATGACACAGCATCGGTGTGAGACGGGATGACGCAGCATCCGGGTTGGCCGCCGCATCTCGGGCCCCTGCGGGTGAAGGGTGGCGTCGTCACGGTGCGCGCCATCAGGTTGCGTGACGCGTCGGCGTGGAGCCGTCTGCGCACCCGCGACCGCGCGCACCTCGAACCGTGGGAGCCGACGGGGGAGGCGCCCTGGGAAGCGCGCCACCATATTTCGGGATGGCCGGGACTGTGCAGCAGCCTGCGTTCGGAGGCGCGGAAGGGCCGGATGCTGCCGATGGCCATCGAACTCGACGGCAATTTCTGCGGCCAGATCACGATCGGCAACGTGGTGCGGGGTGCTTTGCGCTCCGCGTGGATCGGCTACTGGGTGGCCAGCGACGTCAACGGGCTCGGCGTGGCCACGGGCGCGCTCGCGCTGGGACTCGATCATGCTTTCGGGCCCGTGGGATTGCACCGCGTGGAGGCCACTGTGCGACCGGAGAACCTGGCGAGCCAGGCGGTGCTCCGCAACGTCGGCTTCCGAGAGGAAGGTCTGCTCGCGCGCTACCTGGACGTCGACGGGCAGTGGCGTGACCACATTCTGGTCGGCATGACCGTCGAGGACGTGCCCGGCACGGTGGCGGATTCGCTCGTGCGGAGCGGCAAAGCCACCTGGGCGTGATCGCCGACGCCGTGTGGGCGTGACCGGCGAAGCCGCCCGGATTCACCCGCCGAATCGGACATGGACGAACGTCCAGCTATGCGGCAGTTATCTCACGGTATCAAAGCTCCCCGACCGGGACTCCGCTTTCGGCGAGTCTTTGCCCGATCGTTTCCTTCGCCCGCTCGGGGCATGTCGAGCACCACATTTTCGCGTTACGCATGTGACACCTGAGTATGGTGAGATCGGCGCGTCTGCGAAGATGTCCGTGTTCATGCGGTTAGCCTGGATGGGTCAACAGCGGTATCCATGCTGGTAGACGATTGGGAGGAGGTCGCCGAATGCCGAACTCGTTTCTCTGGATCGGGCTCGTCGTCGTGTGGCTCTTCGTCCTGGTCCCGATGCTGGTGAACAACCGCCCCCGAATTCGGCAAACCAGTGACGCAGCACTCGCGACGCGCGTGCTGCACCGCGGCGACGAACGTCCCGTGCAGCGTGGACCCGCGGCAGGGCACCGCAGCGACCCGTACTGGCAACCGGAACCGGACCACTACGGCTACGACGCGGAGGACCTTGTGGACACTCACGCAGAGGAAGACGATTTCGACGGTGAGCGGGCCCCGGTCGGCGAGTACGTGCCGGTGCGCCGGGGACGTGGCGGCTTCGATCCCGAGGCCGACGCGATCGCGCGCGAGGCCCGCTACGGATTTCGGCAGCGATTGCTTCTCGGGTTGGTGTTCGCGACGATCATGTCGGCGGCGCTCGGGCTGATCATCTCGCCGCTGATGTGGTGGGCGTTCGCGGCCGGCGTGGCCGGTCTGATCGCCTACATGGCGTACCTGCGCCGGCAGGTCCAGATAGAGCAGGAGATCCGTCGTCGGCGGACGGCACGTCTCAACCGGTCGCGGCTGGGCGTCGAGTCCCGCAGCGACGAGGAACTCCGGCTCATTCCCGCCCGGTTGCGTCGTCCGGGTGCCGTCGTCCTCGAGGTGGATGACGGGGACCCGGAATTCGATCACCTCGAGCATTTCGACGACGAGCCGATGCAGCAGGCGACGATGCGCCGGGCCGCCGGTGAGTAGTCCTCCGATCCGGGCCGAAAGCCACGTCGGTGCAGGCGATTCGCTCCCTCCGCGGGTTGCCTGCTAGAGTTTGCCGAGCGGATCGCAAGAGCCGCGCGGGGCTGTGGCGCAGTTGGTAGCGCGCTTCGTTCGCATCGAAGAGGTCAGGGGTTCGATTCCCCTCAGCTCCACCACAGAAGAGGCACTCACTCCATCCGGAGGGAGTGCCTCTTCTGCGTTCCGGCCCGGGTGAGTGCCGTCGTCGCGGGTTCGGGACCCGACTCCCCGGTCCGAAATTTGCCAAAAGGTAACTGAATGCTGTCTACTGTCGGTAGGTCATCATGGGGTCGATCGCACGGGGTGGAATACATGCAGGCAATGCGCAAGATCTCGAAGTTCCTGGAGCCGGCGACGGTGGTCGCGACCATCACCGCGACGATGTTGCTGGTGAACGTTCTGTGAATTCCGGCCGGCCGATCGACGTCGCGACTGCCCCGACCGATCCGCGCCTCCAGGCGGCAACGCCGAGCCCGTAGGGGTTCTCCGAAGCTGCTCGAGTCCCACCTGGCTCGGGCATCGCTGGTGGTGCCGGTTCCCCGACACCGGCACCACCAGCACCTCCGCTCGATTCGCTCGTTACCATGTTCACGGCGACGTCGCCGTGAACATGGAGTCGTGTCGTGAATGCGAGGGGGGTGCATGGTGAGCGCGCGTCGTGTCTTTCGCAGGCTGACCGTGGTCGGGCTGGCTGTGGCCTTCTTGTCCGGGCTCGCCTGGATCACTGTTTCGGCGTTCCCGTCCGACGCCGTCGCCGGCCCGCAGTATCACGAATGCGACGGCGGTCGCTGCGAAGATGGTTCCACCAGATCCCCCGGCGGCGGCAAGCCTCAGCACCCCCGTCCACCGTGCGAGAGCCGGCGCGGATGCGGTGGCGGAGAGCCCAGCGAGACACAGGAACCCAGTGAGACGGCCGAGCCCACCAAGACGGTCGAGCCATCCGGGACCACGGAGCCGTCCGAGACCCGGGAGCCGTCCGAGACCACGGAGCCGTCCGGGACCGCCGAACCCACGGAGACGTCGACTCCTTCGACGTCACGGGTCGTGGTCGCTCCGCCGCGTCCGATCACGTTGCCGCCCCCGGCCGAACCGAAGGTCCTGCGCCCGGACACGTCCGGAGGCGACGACTCCGGGGACCTGGATTCCGGGGACGTGGGTTTCGGGGACGTGGGTTCCGACGCTGCTGCCGCCCCGGGCTCCGAGAACGCTGCCGCGCCCCCCGCTTCCGGGGGAGCACCGGCAGGGGGGTCCGGTCCCGGCGCCGGCGCCGCAGGACCGGGTGCGCGCGGTGCCACGGATTCAGCGCCCCAGGACCGGCCCGAGGGGGAGACCCCGGGCAGCGACGCACAGTCGCCCGACGCGCAGGCGCCCGCCCAGAGCGATCCGGCCGCCGCGCCGCCGGGAATGGTTCCGGTGGTCCACAGTGAGCCGTTGCCTGCGATCACCGTTCTCGGCGGGGTCGGCGTGCTGCTGTGCTGTGCCGGCGGCGCGGGTGCGCTGACCTTCAAGGGTGCTCGCGCCCAACAGGCGCGCATCGCGGCCGCGCGGGCGGAATTCTTCCCGCCCACGTCGAATGGAGGGGTGTAGTCGTGGGAGCGAACAGATCTCATCGTCGGGTGGCGGCGGCCGTGGATGCGGTGTGTGACGCGGCGGCCAGAGTCGAGGCAGTGACGCTACGGCACGTGGTGGACGCGGTGGCCCGTGAACGGCAGCGTGCCATCGAACTCGATTTCACGAAGCCGATGGCACCGGGGGTCTGCGGCCAGCGCCGCGCATACCCGGACCGGGACGTGATCGTGCTGGCGCCGGGTCTGCCGGACCTCGACCGCACGCTCGCGCACGAGTTGGGGCACATCGTGTTTCGGCACGAAGGAGCGGAGATCGTGGCCGCGACCCTCGAAGCCGGGGACGACCTGATCGCCTACATGCTCAGCCAGCGGTCGCGGCGGCGGGGAGACGAACAGCCGGCCGACGCGGTGGCCGAGTGGGAGGCCGAGACGTTCGCGTCGATGCTGCTGATCCGCTTGAAGACGATGCAGGGGCGCGGTACTCCCGTGTCCGTGCTCCGGTACGACGAGGCGATCGGCTGATGGGCTGGCTGGTTGCGCTCGTCGTCTGGACGGCGGCGGGTGCCAGGATCGGCCGGGTCGCCGCGCGTCAGCCGACGCCGCTGCGCGTGGCGATGGTGGTTGCGGTGTTCAGCGCGGCAATCGCCTCGACGCTGGCCGTCCCGGACGTCGCCGGTCGCGTCGACACCATTGCCCCGGCGGCCGGGCTGTCGGAGATCGTCCTCCAACTGGCGTGGACGCTGTTCGCCGCCGCGAGCGCGGTCGGCGCGGTCTCCGTGTGGCCGGTACTCCCGCGTCCGGCGTTGCGTGCGGTTGCCGTGATCGTCTACACCCTCGCCGTCGTGCTCGGAATCGGGCTAGCCGGTGGCATTCCCGCTCCCGCGCTGGTGTTCATCGTGATCGCGCTGACCGCGGTGGTCGTGACCGGGGTCCGGCACGTCGCGTGGACCCCACTCGGCCGGGGAATCTCGCTGATCGTCGTCGGATCTGCGACGGTGCTGACGGCAGCCGTCGTGGGACTGGTGCGTGAGCTGTCCGGGCAGACGTGGGTCGTCGGCTCGTCGCCCGCGTACACCGTCGCCGCCGTGATCGTGTCGGTCGGCACCGTGTGGGTGCTCGTCGAAACCTGGCTGCGCGCACGGCAGGACCTGCGCCGCATGGACACTCTGCATTCGGTGCTGATCACCCGGTTCCCCGAGGTGGTCGAGGGCGACGGCAAGGGCAGCACCACCGTTCTCCGCGCCTCCGACGCCGTCGCCCATGTCATGGACGCGCTGTACCTGCAGGCCGGTGCGGGCATGCTCGACACGGACGAACAGGACCTTCCGGACTCGACGGCCGAGCGGGCCCGGATTCTCGCGCGTTGGATCGACGACCCGATCGCGTCGGACGTCCTCGACACCGAATGGATCGCGCCGCCCCCGGGCATGTCGCCGCGCCGCTGGGTGCTCGAACTCGCGGGCGCGTACGCCGAGTTCGGCACGTCGGCCCGGGTTCCCGCGCAGGCGGACACCGCCGACTCGGCCGCCGACTAGCCGGAGCGGCCCCTGAGGCCGGTCAATCCGGCGATCCGGTGACGAGCCAACCGCAGGGGGCGGCGAGGTCCTCGGCCTCGGGCGGCCCCATGGATCCGGCGGGGTACGGCTTGGCCGGGGGAGGGTCCCGCAGCAGCGCGTCGGCGACGGTCCAGACATGGGCCAGGCCGTCGGGCCGCGTGAACAGCGAGCGGTCGCCGTGCAGGACGTCGAGGATCAGCCGCGAATAGGGTGCGAGGGCGTGGCCGAGCGGCACCGTGTCGAGGGGCAGCCCCAGGTGGCCCACCGACAGGCTGTCGTCGGGTCCGGGTTCCTTGACCACCATCGAGATGTCGATCTCGCCGTCTCCGGACAGGTCGAAGGTCAGGACGGCGCCGTCCGGCGGAATGTCCGTGAGCGGGCCCTGGGGACTGCGGAAGACCAGGCTCACCCGTTGCTTGCTGACGCCCAGCATCTTTCCGGTGCGCAGGAGGAACGGCACGCCGTGCCAGCGGTCCGTGTCGACCCATAACCGGGCGGCGACGAACGTCTCGGTCGTCGAATCGTCCGCGACACCGTCGACGTCGCGGTACCCCTCGTACTGGCCGAGCACCACGTCTGCCGTATCGAGGGGCCGGAACGCCCCGATCACGGATTCCCGTGCGGATTGGAGATCGTCGGGGCCCAACGTCTCCGGCGGTTCCATCGCGATCTCGGCGGCGACCTGGAACAGGTGCGTCACCAGCATGTCCAGGACGGCGCCGGTGGCGTCGTAGAACCGGGCGCGGTCGTCGATGTCGAGGATCTCGGGCACGTCGATTTGTATCTGCTCGACGTGTTCGCGGTTCCAGACGCCCTCGATCATCCCGTTGGCGAAGCGCAGGATGTGCAGATTCTGAGTGCTCTCCTTGCCGAGGAAGTGGTCGATCCGATAGATCTGCTTCTCGTCGAGGACGTGGTGCACGGCCTCGTCGAGTTCGGTGAACGCCTCCTGAGAAGTCCCGAACGGCTTCTCGTACACGACGCGTGCGCCGCGGGCCAGATCGTGGACGCCGAGCGCACGGGTCGTCTCGGCGAACGTGCTCGGTGGCAGCGCCAGGTAGTGGACCAACTGCGCATCTGCCGCGCCGAGGTCCTGCCGTGCCTGCTGCACCGCCGCGGGGAGCGTTCCCGGGTCGTCCGGGGTGAATCCGCCGCCGGCGAATCTCAGCCGGCGGGCGAACGGTTCCCAGTCGGCGTCGTCGTGCGGCACTCCGAACTGGTTCACGACGTCGCGCACGTGGTCGCGGAACTGGTCGTCGGAGACGTTGCCCCGCCCGGTGCCGATCAGCATCCACTCGGAGTTCAGGAGCCCCGACAGGGCGAGCTGGAAGAAGGAGGGGAGGACCATGCGTTTGGACAGGTCTCCGGTGGCACCGAAGAGGACGAAGATCGTGGGACCGAGCTGCGGTCTGTCAACCATTGCTCCATCATGCGCCACGGAGGCACGCCGGGCAGGACAATCCGGCGGTGTCGTCGGGCGCGACATCTGGGGTCCTGGGCGGACACGGAGTGCTGCCTCCGGCGAACTCGTTGCTGCCCAAGGGTTCTCGCGATCAGCGGGACGCGTCCGGCGGAACCTCCGGCAACCCCTCGCTGGCGCGGAGTTTCTCGGCCATCGTGGTGAGCAGATTCTGTGACTCTTCGGAGAGGTCGAACGCGCGGCTGGAGAGCTTGCGGAGTCCGTATCCCTGGAGTTGCGAGAGAAGCTCGAGGTCGTGGTCGATCTTCGCGGCATAGATGTCGTTGAAGAAGTAGTCGGGCTTCACCTTGAAGAAGCGGGCGAATGCCGCGACCGTCTCGTCGGAGGGATTGGTGCGCTGTCCCGATCGGAGCTGGGAGATGTAGGGCTTCGAGATCTGATGTCCGTCTGCGATCAGCGCCGCAGCGACCTCAGCGTTGGTATGCGGTTTACGTCCCGGAGGGTGGACCGTGTCGAAAAGCTTGTTCAACCGCGCAGCAAAATCTGCCATTGTGAGCCGCCGGGTCCTCTCTCGTGCGCGCGTCAGTCGTGTGAACGACACCGTACCACGATGATAACCGATTGATAACTCACGAACATAGAGCCAAAACGCCGTTCGGTCGAGCGTGTCGTATCTCATATATGTTTCAATCACACCGCGATGCCCGGTCGTGGATCGCCGGCTTTTCGGGCGCTTTCTGTGCTCGTCACACGCGGTCTACCGTTGAAAGTTCAAGGGAGGCGTCGATGCGGGCGAAGCGGAATCCGCGGCGGCGTGCGCGGTCGAGGGCATGGCCGCATCGTTGCCCTTTCAATCACTGAGAGTTTGCTGGCAATGTTGCAGGGGTGTGCGCCGTGAGGTCGGCGTGCCTATCGTCCCTGTTCAGGGCTAATGTGTTGCGTTGCGCATCGCAACGTCCGGAGGTCGCTCGCGGCCCGCGGGGCTTGGTGAACACTACTGTGAAGCAGAGCCCTCTGCACGGGCGGCGGGCCGCGCGCCGTCGTTCCGCGGCCCGGCCGCTGCGCGTCGAGCGCGGACCCGTCCCGGCGAGCTGGACGAATGTCCAGCTCAGGTGGGGTTCAGCAGTGGCGACGACCTCCGAGTCTGGTCAAAATCGAAGCCGTCGGGGATGATTGTGATATGGAACACAGAATGAGTGACGCCGAGCTTCGGAAGGCGATTCGAGTTCTGCGCGAGCGCGCCGACGATGCCCGGCACCGAGGAAACGACGACGACGCCAACGGGATCGAGAGGACGATTCGTACTTATCAGGAAGAAATGACCCAGCGGTTGTGAACCGTCACGAACCGGCCCGCCGAGGGCCGGTTCGCGTCGCTTCCGGGCACATGCGCCCCGCAGTTGCGTGCGCGCAATCAGATTGCGTGCGTAGACTTCCAGCCGACACGGATCGGTGACGACGGGGGCGCACACGGCTATGGCGATCAAGACGCTGGACGGCAAGAAGTGCCTGATCACAGGCGCAGGTAGCGGAATCGGGCAGGCAACCGCCCTGGCTGCCGCGGCCGAGGGCGCCGAACTGTTCCTCACCGACATCAACGAAGTCGGCCTGGCGCAGACAGTCGAGCAAGTGGGCAGCGGTGGGGGCACCGTCAGTTTCTCGCGTGCGCTCGACGTGTCCGATTACGACGCGGTTGCCGCATTCGCCGCCGATGTCCACGAGCAGTTCGGCAGCCTCGACGTCGTGATGAATGTCGCCGGCATCTCCGCGTGGGGGACGGTCGAGAATCTCGAACACCGTCACTGGAAGTCCATGGTGGACGTCAATCTGATGGGTCCGATTCACATCATCGAGAGTTTCGTGCCCCCGATGGTGCGGGCGGGACGCGGCGGCCACCTGGTCAACGTCTCGTCCGCCGCCGGGCTGCTCGCGCTTCCGTGGCATGCGGCATACAGCGCAAGCAAATTCGGGCTTCGCGGAGTCTCCGAGGTTCTGCGGTTCGACCTCAAACGGCACGGCATCGGCGTGAGCCTCGTGGTGCCCGGCGCGGTCAAGACGCCGCTGGTGGGGACCGTCGAGATCGCAGGCGTCGACCGCGAGGATCCGCGCATCCAGAAGGCGATCCACCGCTTCGAGAAGCGCGCTGTCACGCCCGAAAAGGTGGCGTCCTGCATCATCGCCGGCATCAAGAGGGACCGGTACCTGGTGTACACGTCACCGGACATCCGGTTCGGCTACTGGTGGGCCCGCAAGTTCTCGCCGCCGTACGACTTCGTGATGCAGCGGGCGAACGACCAGTTCAGCAAGTTCCTGTAGCGGCTACGCCTCGCCGGCGCGGAG
>JBCEBZ010000380.1:0-13972 GCA_039206675.1 Rhodococcus sp. (in: high G+C Gram-positive bacteria)
AGCGCATCCGCCAGATCGAGTCCAAGACCATGTCGAAGCTGCGCCACCCGTCGCGGTCGCAGGTGCTGCGCGACTACCTGGACTGACACACACAGACTGCGATGCCCCCGGACGCCGAGCGCGGCCGGGGGCATCGTCGTCCGAGGGCATCGTCGTCCGTGCGCCGGGCATCCCGCGGCGGCCCGTCACGCGGTGGTGCGAACCCGGATCCAGGCGCCCGCCACCGGTTCGACCACCCGTGCCGCCACCGGGCCGATGACGGCCATCAGGAGCACGTACGCGGTGGCGAGTGCCACGAGTTCGCTCTCCACCGCGCCTGCCGACAACGCCAGGCCGGCGATGACGATGGAGAGCTCGCCGCGTGCGATCAACGCGACCCCGGCGCGGGCCCGGCCCAGTCGCCCGACCCCCTGCTGTTTCGCCGCCCACGCACCGGTGACCATCTTCGTCAGCGCGGTGACGACGGCGAGCAGCGCGGCCCAGCCGAGGACCGGCGGAATCGCCCGGGGATCGGTGTTGAGCCCGAACACGACGAAGAACATCGCCGCGAACAGGTCGCGGAGCGGCTCGAGGACGCGGCTCGCGTTGTGGGCGGTCGTGCCGGAGATCGCGATTCCCAGCAAGAAGGCCCCGACGGCGGCCGAGACCTGCATCGCCGAGCTGATCCCCGCGACGAGGAGCGCGGCACCGAGCAGCTTCAGGAGCAGGGTTTCGCTGTCCGGGCTGTCCAGCAGGGCGGACACGTAGCGGCCGTACCGCAGCGCGATCACGAGGACGACGGAGATCACGACGAGGGAGATGCCCACCGCTTCGAGTCCACCGGCGAAGCTGACGCCGGCGAGCAGGGCCGTCAGGATGGGCAGGTACACGGCCATCGCGAGGTCCTCGAACACCAGGATCGACAGCACGACCGGCGTTTCGCGGTTACCGAGCCGTCCCAGGTCGCTGAGCACCTTCGCGATGATGCCCGAGGACGAGATGTAGGTGACGCCGGCCATCACGACGGCACCGGTGGTCCCCCACCCCAGCATCAGGGCGACGACCGCTCCGGGCGCGGCGTTGAGGACGGCGTCGACGACACCGGCCATCCACGACCGTCGCAGCCCGGTGACGAGTTCCGACGCGGTGTACTCCAGCCCCAGCAGAAGCAGGAGGAGGACCACCCCGATCTCGCTCGCGAGGTGGCTGAACTCGCTGATGTCGCCGAGATTGACGAATCCGCCGCTGCCGAAGCAGAGGCCTCCGAGGAGATAGAACGGGATCGGCGACATCCCGAATTGAGCTGCCAGACGGCCCAGCAGGCCGAGCGCGAAGAACACCGCGCCCAGTTCGATGAGCGCGAGCGTGGTGGTGTTCACGGGTCTGTCAGCCGTTGGCCAGGAGCTTGGCTGACGCGTCCAGTCCGTCTGTGGTTCCGACGGCGACCAGCAGGTCGCCGGAGGTGAGCAGGAAGTCGGGCTTCGGTGACGGGTACACCTGGCCCGCCCGCATCACCGCGACGATCGAGACCCCGGTGCGCGTGCGCATCGCGGTGTCGCCGAGCGGGCGGCCGTCGAACCGGGAATCTTCCTTGATGTACAGCTGCTTGGTGCGGATGCCGGGCAGGTCCCGGTGTTCCTCCTCCAGCTGCGCCACCAGTTGCGGTGCTCCGAGCAGATTGCTGAGCACGGCCGCTTCCTCGGTGGTGAGCGGCACGGACGCGGCGCAGGCGTCGGGGTCGTCGGCCTTCGACACGATGAGGTCCGTGCGGCCGTCGCGATGGGTGATGACACCGATGCGTCGACCGGCGGCGAGTTCGAAGTCCTTACGCACCCCGATACCGGGTAGTGGCGTCACTTCAACGTTCATGCCTCCACGGTAGTCCGATGAGGGTGACCAACCGCGGGAGGCTCGCGTCAGCGCCGGGCCGGGAACGTTCCGTCGGCCTCGGGGCGGTACTCCTCGACGGCGGTGACCGCGGTGACGGGTAGCGGCCCGTACAGGTGTGGGAACAGCATCGACGCCGGATCGGCCGGCACACCCGGCTCCCACTTCACCGGCGCACCGAGCGCACCGGGGTCGAGTCGGAGAAGGACGAGGTCCGTGCGCCCGGCGAACAACCGGTTGGCGGGCAGGTGCACCTGGGCAGGCGTGGAGAGGTGCACGAATCCGTCCGCGGCGAACGTGGCGGGCACGCGAGAGCCCTCGCGTTCCGCGGTGCGCCATTCGTCGCGGCTGCAGATGTGAACGAGCTGGTCTTCGGATTTCACACGGCGAGACTAGCGTCACGCCCGAAATCGAATCAGCTGTCAGCGAACTCGGACCGATCGGTCTGTTCACATCGGTGCTCGTCACGTCCCTATGCGCACTTTTCCGGCCGGTTTCGTGTGTGATGCAACACTGAGAAACGCCATCGGGAACAACGCGTAAACCCCAAACGTCTGACAGAGTAGATCCACCGCGCCACCCCCGACGCGGCGGACCAAGGCCCCAGGCACTCGGCATCAGTCGAAAAGCCAGTACGGAGGAGTCATGCCCGGAACACTGACCAGCCCCCCGTTGACCGCAGCCGACCGGTGCGACCGGTGCGGTGCGGGAGCCCGCGTTCGCGCGGTCCTTCCGACCGGAGGAGAGTTGCTCTTCTGCGGTCACCACGCCAACGAGCACGCAGACCGTCTTCGCGAGATGAACGCCACGATCGTGTCCGAAGCCGAAGCTGCAATCTGATACGTCAGCCCGGGTGACCCGTCCCAGGCTCACCTCTTTCAGCAACACGAGACCGGCGAGTGCACTGCACTCGCCGGTCTCTTTGCGTCCGCGTCACCCGGTGACGGGGGTCACCACTGCCGCAGGGTGGAGATCCGCTCGGTCAGCTGCTCGACGGTGGCGATCGCCGTGGGCGGTCCCCCGCAGACCCGGCGCAGTTCGCCGTGGATGGTGCCGTGCGGCTTGCCCGTCCTGTGGTTGTGCATCGCGACGAGACTGTTCAGTTCGCGGCGCAGTTGCGCGAGCTGACCGGCGGCGGCCACCCGGTCCGCGACCTGGGGAACCGGCGCGGGCGCGGCGGGAGCAGGGGCCTGCTTGTCCAGCTGCTCCGTCTGACGCTGACGCAGCAGGGCGCGCATCTGATCGGCGTCGAGCAGACCGGGCAGACCGAGGTAGTCGGCCTCCTCGTCGGATCCCGAGAACGTGGCCGTCCCGAAGGACGAGCCGTCGTAGATCACCTGGTCGAGCTCGGCATCGGCACCGAGCGAGGTGAACGCCTTCTCCTCCTCGCCGAGCTCGTCCTTCTGCTTGTTCGCGTCGGCGAGAAGGTCGTCGTCGAAGCCGTCCTTCTCCCGATGCGGCTTGCCGAGCACGTGGTCGCGCTGCGCCTCCAGCTGGCTCGCCAGGTCGAGCAGCACCGGCACCGACGGCAGGAACACGCTCGCGGTCTCACCCTTGCGGCGGGACCGCACGAAACGACCGATCGCCTGGGCGAAGTAGAGCGGGGTGGACGCACTGGTGGCGTACACGCCGACGGCCAGGCGGGGGACGTCGACGCCTTCCGACACCATGCGGACGGCGACCATCCACTTCTGGGTACTCGCGCCGAACTCGGCGATCCGCTTGGACGCCGTCGGGTCGTCGGAGAGGACCACGACCGGGTCTTCCCCGGTGACCGCCTTCAGGGTCTCCGCGTAGGCGCGGGCGACGGTCTGGTCGGTGGCGATCACGAGGCCGCCCGCGTCGGGCATGCCGCCGGCGCGCAACTGGCCGAGGCGGGTGTCGGCGGCGTGCAGGACCGCGGGAATCCAGTCGCCCGACGGGTCCAGGGCCGTGCGCCACGCCCGGGCCGTCTGTTCGGCGCTGAGCGGCTCTCCGAGCCGCGCGGAGAACTCCTCGCCCGCATTGTTCCGCCAGCGTGCCTCGCCGGAGTACGCGAGGAACACGACGGGCCGGACGACGCCGTCCGCGAGCGCGTCCGAGTAGCCGTAGGAGTGATCCGCCTTCGAGCGCATCAGACCCTCGCGGTCGGGTTCGTACGTCACGAACGGGATCGCGCTGTCGTCGCTGCGGAACGGCGTACCGGTCAGGGCGAGGCGCCGGGTCGCGTCGCCGAACGCCTCCCGGATGGCGTCACCCCAGCTCTTCGCGTCGCCGCCGTGGTGGATCTCGTCGAGGATGACCAGCGTGCGCCGGCTCTCGGTGCGGACCCGGTGCTTGAACGGGTGGGAGGCGACCTGCGCGTACGTCACCACGACACCCTGGTAGTCGCTGGACGTCTGCCCGGTCGAGTTCGAGAAGTACGAGTCCAGCGCGATGCCGTTGCGCGCCGCGGACTCCGCCCACTGGTGCTTGAGGTGCTCGGTCGGCGCGACCACCGTCACCTGGTCGACGGTGCGGTCGCGCAGCAACTCCGACGCGACCCGCAGCGCGAAGGTGGTCTTACCGGCGCCCGGCGTCGCGACCGCGAGGAAATCCTGCGGTCCGGTGGACAGGTACTTGGTCAGCGCACGACGCTGCCAGGCGCGCAGTGATCCCGCGGGCCTGGCTGGTTCGGTCTGTGCGAGGTAGGCCTCGGTGCCCACGATCTGCGCGGCCTCGGTTTCCACTTTCGGCGCCGACTGGGAGCCCACTGTCTCAGCACTCACGGGCTGCCCTCCGCTGGCTTGGCACTGTTTGCTCGCACTCCTCGGTATTCGTTCGACACGTCCGGTCCACACCCGAAGGCGCTGTCCGTCAAGGAGCCTAGCGCCCGGATCCGACGCGAACCGCATTCGCGAGTTCCGATAGTGACAGATTTGTCGCGACACGAGGACAGCAGCGGTGGGCAACCGGGCGTGTCGTCAGGGATGCTGGAAACATCATGACCGAAACACCCTCGACAACACCGCAGAGTGGCGGTGATCCACCCCGGTCCGGGTGGCATCCGCTACGTCGCGCACTGAGCGTGATCGGTCGCACAGCGAGCAAGGCGTGGGACGATTCGATCTTCGGGAAGGCCGCGACCGCGGCCTTCTGGCAGACGCTGTCGCTGCCCCCGCTCCTGCTCGGGCTGCTCGGAATGCTCGGCTACGTCGGCGGGTGGTTCGGACCCGACACCGTCGACATCATCCAGTCGAAGATCGTCAACTTCAGCGGGACCGTCTTCAGCGACAGCGTGGTCGAGCAGATCATCCGCCCGACGGTCGGGGACGTCCTCGAACGGGGCCGCCCCGAGATCGTGTCGCTGAGCTTCCTGCTGTCCCTCTGGGCGGGCTCGTCGGCCATCTCCACGTTCGTGGATTCGATCGTCGAGGCCCACGGCCAGCAGGAGGCGCGGCACCCCGTGTGGCAGCGCGTGTTCGCGTTGCTGCTCTACGTGATGTTCCTGATCCTCGCCGTGTTCACCCTGCCGCTGGTCGCGCTGGGGCCGACGCTCGTCGGGCAGGTGCTCCCGGAGTCGTGGCGCACGATCGGGACGGAGATCGTCGACACGTTCTACTACCCCGGCGTGGGGCTCCTGCTCATCGTCGGCCTGACGACGCTGTACAAGGTGGCGCTCCCCCGGTCGCTGCCCTGGCACCGGCTGCTCGGCGGCGCGCTCGTCGCGGGAGTGTTCTTCCTCGGCGCGAGCACCTGCCTGCGCCGCTACCTCTCGTGGGTCGCGGGAACCGGGTACACGTACGGGGCGCTGGCCACGCCGATCGCCTTCCTGCTGTTCACGTTCTTCCTGGGGTTCGCGGTGGTGCTCGGCGCCGAGTTCAACGCCACCGTGCAGGAGTTCTGGCCGGCCCGGGCGACCCGCATCGACCAGATGCGGGACTGGATCGCCGCGCAGGCCGAGAGTTCACCGTCGACGGGTCCGGTGACCAGCCTCACACGCCGCATCGCCACCGGCCCGATCAAGGTCGTCGGCGACCGCGCCCGTCCGGAGCCGGCCGGGCAGGACCCCGGGAACGACGGCGAACCCGACGGCCCGGTACGAGAATCTCCCGAGCCACCGGGTGTGCGACGAGCGCCGGCGAAACCTCAGTCGCCCTTGCGCAATCCGTCGTAGATCTTCTTGCAGTCCGGGCAGACCGGCGATCCCGGCTTCGCGGATTTCGTCACCGGAAACACCTCGCCGCACAACGCGACGACGTGAGTGCCCATGACGGCGCTCTCCGCGATCTTGTTCTTCTTCACGTAGTGGAAGAACTTGGGAGTGTCGTCATCGGTCGACTCGTCGGTGGTGACGTCGGGCCGTTCCTTGGTTTGAGTGCTCACCCCTCAATAATGCCGCAACCGGCCGGCGATCCCACCCCCCGTGTGCATTTGCGGCACGACAGTGGAACAGTGGAGTCATGGCACGAAGTGCAGGGTTCGGTGGGTCCCACGACGCCGGCTCACCGAGTAATCCGGTTCTCATCACCGAGGCAGCGCGATCCATCGAGGATCAGCACCGTGCCCGTGTCCGCAAGTACCTGCTCATCATGTCGTTCCGGTTCCCGGCGCTGATCTTCGCGGCGGTGGCGTACGGCATCTGGGAGAACCCGTGGATCTCGATGGCGATCATCGGCGTGTCGATCCCGCTGCCGTGGATCGCAGTCCTCATCGCGAACGACCGGCCGCCGCGCACCAAGGACGAGCCCAGCCGGTACGACCACCGCGAGTCGCCGTCCACCGCGCTGCCCGCGCCGCCGCACCACACGATCGAGGGCTGACGCCGCGGGTCGTCCTGCAACAATGCACGGGTGAACCGTGACGAACTGCTGTCGATCTGCCCGTCTCTGCGTGCGGCCCTCCTCCGCAATCGGTACGACACGGACACCCTGCTCGACGCGCTGGGCCCCGAGGTCCATGCGGCGTTGAGCCGCAACGAACCGGTCCCGGTACGCCGGGCCAGCGCGACCTGCGGCGAACTCGGCACCCTGATCCGCCTGTTCCTCCTCACCGACGACTGTCCCGCCGGCGAGGTCGCCGGGGCGCTGTCCCCGCTCGCGGTCGACGACGCCGTCGCCGCAGGCCTGCTCGAATCCGACGGCGACGTCGTCCGGGCCGCCCTCGACCTGCGGCCGCTGGACATCGGCGGGGGCAACCGGTGGGTGCTCTCCGACCTCGACGGTTCCCTCCGCCCCCGCGAGACCCCCGTCGATCACGTCATCGGCGTCGGGCACGCGTCGCTGTCGCTACTGCAGGCCACACCGACCGCACCGGTCGGGACGTTGCTCGACATCGGAACCGGGTGCGGCATCCAGGCCCTGCACGGCGCGTCCTACGCCGACTCGATCACCGCGACGGACCTGAACGTCCGGGCGGTGGACCTGGCGGCCGTCACGGCGGCGCTGAACGAGCAGGAGGTGGAACTGCTCGCCGGGTCGTGGTTCGAGCCGGTCGAGGGCCGCACGTTCGATCAGGTGGTGGCCAATCCGCCGTTCGTCGTGAGCCGCGCCACGGTGGGCCACACCTACCGCGACTCCGGCCTCGACCTCGACGGCGCGAGTGAACTGATGATCTCCCGCGTGGCCGACTACCTCGCGCCCGGCGGCACGGCGGCGCTGCTGGCATCGTGGATCCACGTCGAGGGCGAGGACTGGCGCGCCCGGGTGGCGTCCTGGCTGCCCGCCCACGGGATCGACGCCTGGGTGGTGCAGCGGGACGTCGCCGACCCGGCCCTGTACGTCGGCACCTGGATGCGGGACGGCGGCCTCGACACCCGGGACCCGGCCACCGCGACGATCGCCGGGGACTGGCTCGATCACCTCGCCGGCGCGGACGTGGAGGGGATCGGTTTCGGGTTCGTCTACCTGCGCCGGACCGACACACCCACCGATCTGATGGCGGAAGACCTCACCCACGGCTACACCGATCCGCTCGGCGCGGAGGCCCTCGCGTACTTCGAGCGGGTGGCGTGGCTGCGCGACCACGACGTGCTCACCGCGCGGTTCCGCGTCGAGGAGAGCACCGCCCTGGAACGCGTGTTCCTGCCCGGCGACGAGGGATGGACGCAGGTGGTCGCCCGGTTGCACCGCGGGAACGGCCCGGCGTGGCAGCACGAGGTCGACGACCTCGTCGCCTCGCTCGTCGCGGGTATGCGCGGCGACGGCCTCGTGCTGGGCGAACTGATCGAACTCCTCGCCGCCGCGCACGGGGTGGACGCCGGAGAACTCGCGCGGTCGGCCGTGCCGCTCGTGCACGCCCTCGTCCGGCACGGGCTGGTGCTTCCCGCGTAGCCGCCGGGTTCCCGATCCGTCCCCCTTATACGTGTTCTCAGCAACTTCTCAGGACCGAATCGAGGAACCTGCAGGTCACAGCCTCTTCGCAAATTACCGGCCGGGAACTTTCCCGGCCCGTCGGTGCGTTGATCCATATGAGACACCACCGATGAGGAGGCAAGTCATGACAAGCCCCAGCACCACTACTCGCATTCGCCCCAGCGCTGCCGATCTGGACGCCCAGAGCCCCGCTGCCGACCTGGTCCGCGTCTACCTGAACGGAATCGGCCGCACAGCTCTGCTGACGGCCGCAGACGAGGTGGAACTGTCCAAGCGAATCGAGGCTGGGCTGTACGCTGCGCACATCCTGGAGACCGGGAAGCGCCTTTCCCCCGCCAAGAAGCGCGACCTCGCGACGGTCGTCCGGGAAGGCCAGTCCGCCCGCGCGCACCTCCTCGAGGCCAACCTGCGGCTCGTCGTGTCGCTCGCGAAGCGGTACACCGGTCGCGGCATGCCCCTGCTGGACCTCATCCAGGAGGGCAACCTCGGCCTGATCCGCGCGATGGAGAAGTTCGACTACGCGAAGGGGTTCAAGTTCTCGACGTACGCCACCTGGTGGATTCGTCAGGCGATCACCCGCGGCATGGCCGACCAGAGCCGCACGATCCGGCTCCCCGTGCACCTCGTGGAGCAGGTCAACAAGCTGGCCCGCATCAAGCGTGAGCTGCATCAGCAACTCGGGCGGGAGGCGACCGACGACGAACTGGCCGAGGAGTCCGGTATCCCGGCGCACAAGATCGCCGATCTCCTCGACCACAGCCGCGACCCGGTCAGCCTCGACATGCCGGTCGGCAACGACGAGGAGGCCCCGCTGGGCGACTTCATCGAGGATTCCGAGGCCACATCCGCGGAGAACGCCGTGATCGCCGGTCTCCTGCACAGCGACGTGCGCACCGTGCTCGCCACCCTCGACGAACGTGAGCAGCAGGTCATCCGCCTGCGTTACGGACTCGACGACGGTCAGCCGCGCACCCTCGACCAGATCGGCAAGCTCTTCGGGCTCTCCCGCGAGCGGGTCCGTCAGATCGAGCGCGAGGTGATGGGCAAGCTGCGTCAGGGCGACCGCGCCGAGCGGCTCCGCTCCTACGCCAGCTGACCCCGGTCTCTCCCCTCCGAATCAGCGCCGGTGCCGGTCGTACGCGACCGGCACCGGCGCTGTGCTGTGCGGGGGCTGCTTCCTCCGGCGCCTGCCGGCCCGCTCAGCGCAGCCGGCGGGGACCGAGGTCGGCGACGCTGGGCTCCGGGCCGATCCGCACGCGCGAATCCGTGACCAGCGCACCCTCGGCGGACGCGAGCACCGGTTCGCAGGCCAGTTCCCGCACCTCCGGCAGGTCGTCGGCGAGGGCGGAGATCCGCTGCACGAGGTCGACGAGGGCCGACTTGTTCACCGGCACCGCGCTGCGATAACCGGACAGCAGCGGTGCGGCCTTCGGCGCGTCGATCAGCTCCGCTGCGGCGTCCTCGGTGAGGGGCAGCACCCGGTACGCGCGGTCACCGAGCAGGTCGGAGATCACGCCGGCGAGTCCGAACGAGATGAGCGAACCGAACGACGGGTCGTCCTGCACGCCGACGACGCAGCCGATCCCCTTGGTGGCCATCCGCTGCACGTGGAGCAGGGGTTCACCGGATGCGGCGGCGAGATCGCGGTAGGCCCAGCGGACGGAGTCCGGTCCGACCAGGTCGAGGCGGACGCCGCCGAGGTCGGGCCGGTGCCGCCACTGTTCCCCCGTCGCCTTCACCGCGACCGGGTACCCCAGTTCCTCCGCGGCCTGCACGGCCTCCTCCTCGGTGGTGGCGGACCGGAATTCCACGACGTCCACGCCGTAGCACGCGAGGAGCTGCGACGCCTCGAAGTCCGACAGCCACCGTCCGGACGACGTCGACAGCCAGCCGTCGACCATCGCTTTCGCCCGCTCCGGGTCGATCCCGTTGGGACGCACCACTTTCGAGGACGGCTTACTCTTCCACGCCGAGTACCGCCAGGCCCGGGCCAGCGCCAGCGCCGCGCGTTCCGGACCCGGATAGGAGGGCACCGAACCGCGTGTCGGATGCCCGTCCTCACCTCGGACCGCCAGGACGTCGGGCACGCCCTCCGCCGCGAGGAACGTCGTGAGCACGGGCTTGTCGGCGTCCCGCACCGCTTCCCGCAGCGCCTGCGCATAGGGTTCGGCGGGCACGGCGACCGGGGGAACGAACACGGCGATCACCGAATCGACGTCGAACGACGCCAGTGCCGTCCGCACGGCCGACGCGAATTCCTCGGGACCGGCCTGCGGGCCGAGGTCGACGGGGTCGCCGACCTGCAGACCCTCGCTGCGGGCCGCGTCGGCGGCGAGGACACCGAGCGCGGTGGAGTTCCCGACCACGGCGAGCCGGGGACCTGCGGGCAGCGGCTGGTACCCGAACAGCAGCGCACAGTCGAACAGCTGCGAGATCGACCCGACCTGCACCACTCCGGCCTGCTCGAAGAGGGCGCGCACAATCGAATCGTCCATCTCGCCGCCGCTGGCCGCCAGCGCGGGCGGGACGGCGTGCCGCCCGCTCTTGACCGCGACGATCGGCTTGTTCCGCGCCACCCTCCGCGCGATGCGCGAGAACTTGCGGGGATTGCCGAAGCTCTCCAGATACAGCAGCACGACCTCGGTCGCCGGGTCCGAATCCCAGTACTGCAGCAGGTCGTTGCCGGAAACGTCGGCACGGTTTCCCGCAGAGACGAACGCGGACAACCCGATTCGACTCCGCGCCGCCTCGTCGAGGATGGCGATGCCGAGTGCGCCGGACTGGCAGAAGAATCCGACGTTGCCGGGGCTGGGCAGCACCGGCGCGAGGGTGGCGTTCAACGACACGTCACGGTCGTTGTTGGCCACGCCGAGCGCGTTGGGACCGATCAGCCGCATCCCGTGTGCGCGGGCGGCGTGGACGAGGCGGCGCTCGGACTGCCGTCCGTCCATTCCGGTCTCACTGAACCCCGAGGACACGACGACGAGGGCCTTGACTCCCTTGTCCAGGCAGTCGTCGAGGACGGCGTTGATCGATTCGGCGGGGACGGCGACGACCGCGAGATCCACCTCGTCGGGAATGTCGCGGACCGTCGGGTACGCCCGCACGCCGTGGACCGACCGGTGCTCGGCGTTGACCGGGTACACCGGGCCGGTGAATCCCGCCCGCAGCAGGTTGGTCAGGACGGCGTTACCGACCTTCGCCCGGTCGGTGGACGCGCCGATCACCGCGACCGAACGCGGACTGAGCACGTTGCGCATGCTCCGCGCCTCGGCGGCCCGCTCGCGGGAATTACGCACGGACACCATCGCTTCGGTGGGGTCGATCGCGAACTCGAGCCTGAGCACGCCGCCCTCGAAGCTGCGGCTCACCTGATATCCGGCCTCCCGGAAGACGGTCACCATGTTCCGGTTCTCCGCGAGGACCTCGGCGACGAACATCGTCAGACCGCTCTCCGCGGCCGCCGCGGCCAGGTGCTCGAGCAGGATCGGTCCGAGTCCGCGGCCCTGGTGCGCGTCGGCGACGACGAATGCGACCTCCGCGGATTTGCCGTCGCCCTCGCCGGTGAGCCGCTCGTACCGGCCGACGGCGATGATCTCGTCCCCCAGCACCACCACGAACGCGACCCGGTCGTGGTGGTCGACGGTGGTGAAGTGCACGACGTCCCGTTGCGACATGGTCGGGTAGGGACCGAAATACCGCAGATAGCGGGTGCGTTCGGACAGCTTGGAGTGGAACGCGACGAGTTTGTCGGCGTCCTCGGGCACGATCGGCCGCAGCGCGACCGCCCCGCCGTCCGCCGCGAGCACGTCGGCGACCCAGTGCCGCGGGTAGTTGTGCGCGGGGTCGGGTTTCCCGGTCGCCCCGGCACCGGTCGACGTCGCCGTGCCGCCCGACGACTCCGTGGCGCCGGTCGTCTCGTTGTCGTCCGCCTGCTCAGTCACGGGGGTCCTCCGGGTCGAGTCCGAGTAGGGGGAAGCAGGCGCGGCGGGTGGCGATGACGGCGGAGTCGATCCGCGTCAGCGCGCGGTCGACCGACGGGATCCCGGTTTCCGGTGTGCCACCGGGACCGTCCCAGGGCAGGTAGTCGACCTCCCCGCCGTCGCCCATCGTCTCCGGCAGGTCGACACTGGGTGCCAGCGCGTGCGCCCGCTCCTGCCAGGCCTCGGGTACGGCACGGGCCGTGTCGATCTCGCGGTCGAGCGCTGCGGCGATCAGGTGGGTCCACGCACGCGGGACCACCCGGACGAGGCCGTAGCCGCCGCCGCCGACGGCGAGCCAGCGCCCCTCGGCGTAGCGGTCGGCCAGGTCGCGCATCGCGAGGAACGCGGCCCGCTGGCCGTCGACCGTCAGCGCGAGGTCGGCCAGCGGGTCCTCCCGGTGACTGTCGACACCGCACTGGCTGATCACGATCTGCGGCCGGAACGCGGCGAGGGCACCGGGCACGACGGCGTGGAAACCGCGCAGCCACAACGCATCGACGGTGCCGGGCAGCACGGGGAGGTTGATCGCGGTGCCCTCCCCCGATCCCTCGCCCACTTCGCTCGACCACCCCGTGTTGGGCCAGAGGGTCGCCGGGTGCTGGTGCAGCGAGATCGTCAGGACCCGCGGGTCGTGCGCGAACGCGTGCTGGACGCCGTCGCCGTGGTGCGCGTCGACGTCGATGTAGGCGATCCGGTCGAAACCGTTGTCCAGCAGCCAGGAGACGGCGATGGCGACATCGTTGTACACACAGAAGCCGGAGGCCCAGTCGGGCATGGCGTGGTGCATGCCGCCGCCGATGCTGACGGCGCGGCGGGTGCGGCCCGCGGCGATCTCCTGCGCCGCGGCGAGGGAGCCGCCGGCGAGGATCGCGCTCGCCTCGTGCATCTGGGGGAAGACGGGATTGTCCTCGGTGCCGAGCCCGTGCGGCGCCTCCGCGCCGAGCACACCGGACGTCGTGGAATGACCGGCCTGTTTGACCGCTTCGACATACGCGGGAGTGTGAATCCGCAACAGATCTGCGTCCGACGCGGCGGCGGGCCGCAACAGTTCCACCCCCTCCAGGGTGCCGAGGCTGCGCGCGAGCGACATGGTCAGCTCCAGCCGCGTGGGATTCATCGGGTGGTCCGCACTCCACCGATAACTGAGATAGTCCGGACTCCACACGACGGCACGGTTCGATACCAGTGCAGCCGAATCCTCCCCGGAACTGAACGACGCGGTCATGGACTCACGCTACTGGTCTGCCGTCGAGGGTGTCAGCAGACCCCGCCGGACCGGCACCGACGCGCGGCGGGGACGGACGGCGCCGGTGCCGGGCAATCACCGGTAGAATCAACCGAGACGAAGGGGTGTGAGTGTGAAGGATCTGGTCGACACCACGGAGATGTACCTCCGGACGATCTACGACTTGGAAGAAGAGGGCGTCGTCCCACTTCGAGCACGTATTGCCGAACGACTCGAGCAGAGCGGTCCGACGGTCAGCCAGACCGTCGCCCGGATGGAACGCGACGGGCTTCTCCTGGTCGCCGGTGACCGCCACCTGGAACTGACGGAGAAGGGCCGCGAACTCGCGGTGTCCGTGATGCGCAAGCACCGCCTGGCCGAACGACTCCTCGTGGACGTCATCGGTCTCCGGTGGGAAGAGGTTCACGCGGAGGCGTGCCGGTGGGAGCACGTCATGAGCGAGGAGGTGGAGCGGCGCCTGGTGGAGGTGCTCAACAATCCCACCACCTCGCCGTACGGCAACCCGATTCCGGGGCTCGCGCTGCTCGGGCTGGACCGCCCGGTCG
>JBCEBZ010000380.1:13982-37749 GCA_039206675.1 Rhodococcus sp. (in: high G+C Gram-positive bacteria)
AATCCGCCTCACGGACGTGCCGCCGGGCAAGCCGACCGCGGTCGTCGTCCGCCGTCTCGCCGAGCACGTCCAGTCGGATCCGGACGTCATCGGACAGTTGCGCGAGGCGGGCGTCGTCCCGGACGCGCGCGTCACCGTCGAGACCAAGCCCGGGTCGGTCACGATCACGGTCCCCGGCCACAGCGGGTTCGATCTGTCCGAGGAGATGGCGCACGCCGTCCAGGTGAAGCAGGTTCAGGGATAGTCGATGAAACTTCTGGTCACCGGCGGCGCCGGCTATGTCGGCAGCGTCTGCAGCACGGTCCTGCTCGAACGAGGACACGAGGTCGTCGTCATCGACGACCTGTCGACGGGTAACGCCGACGCGGTGCCGCTCGGTGCCGAGTTCATCGACGGCGACGTCGCGGAGGTGGCGGCGGACGTGCTCGGCACGAGCGGCACCCCCCGGTTCGACGGGGTCCTGCACTTCGCGGCACAGTCGCTCGTCGGCGAGTCGGTCCAGTACCCGGAGAAGTACTGGCGCGGCAACGTCGTCACCACGCTCGAACTCCTGGAGGCCATGCGGCATTCGGGGACGCAGAAACTCGTGTTCTCGTCGACGGCCGCGACGTACGGCGAACCCGAGCACTCGCCGATCACGGAGGCCGATCCGACGCGTCCCACCAATCCGTACGGGGCGACGAAGCTCGCGATCGACCACGCCATCACCTCCTACTCGGTGGCGCATTCGCTCGCGGCGACCAGCCTGCGGTATTTCAACGTCGCGGGAGCGTACAAGTCGGCCGGCGAGAACCGGGTCGTCGAAACACATTTGATTCCTCTCGTGCTCCAGGTGGCGCTCGGCCAGCGGGAGAAGATCTCGATCTTCGGAACCGACTGGCCGACCCCGGACGGAACGGCGATCCGCGACTACATCCACGTGCTCGACCTCGCCGAGGCGCACGTGCTTGCCCTGGAATCGTCGATCGAGGGCAGGCACCGCATCTACAATCTCGGTAGCGGCGCGGGTTTCAGTGTGCGCGAAGTCATCTCGGCGTGCGCACGGGTCACCGGGCTCCCCATCGCGGTGGAGGACGCACCCCGCCGGGCAGGCGATCCCGCCGTGCTCGTCGCGTCGAGCGACCGTGCGATCGCGGAACTCGGGTGGCGGCCGGAACACACGGACCTCGACGAGATCGTCGCCGACGCCTGGACCTACCTGCAGGAACTGGGCGACCGGTCGCACGCGGCACGTCGCTGACGCCGGCTCAGCCGGCGAGGGGCGGGGGCAGCACGACACCGACCGCGCTCGCGCGTTCGTAACCGACGTCGGCCAGTCCCCGCACCTCCGCCGGCCGCATTCCGCTGTGCAGTGCACCGTCCAGCAGGGTGGCCAGCACGTGCCCCGGCTCCGCGTCCAGTGCTGCGGCCAACGCGATGCCGGCGAACGGCCCGTCCCCCCGCAGGTAGGCGCTGTAGCCGAGCAGCGCCGCCGGGTTCGCGCGTTCCGGGTCGGGGAGGTTGCGGGCCAGGAGAATCCACAATTGCTCGGCATCCTCTGCGTACGGGCCGACGGCGAGCGCGAGCACGCTGTCCCGGACGGTGACATTGTCCAGCGCGAGCGCGAGTTCCGCGTACTCCGGCGCGAGGAGTCTCTCGCCGGACGACACCCGCGCCACGTGTGTCAGCACCAGTTCGAGCTCGAGCCGGTGGCAGCGGTCCGGATTGGACGACCGCTCGGCCAGTTCCCTTCGCAGAAGCGATGACGCGCGGCCACGTTCGATGAGAGTGGCAATCTGCATCCGTTCGAGCACCGGCCCCACCTCGATCGTGGCCTCCATCTCCTCGCGCGAGGCGCGGATGGGCTTGCCCTCGAGGACCCGCGCGAGCGCGACGCGGGACGACGCCGGATCGGACTGGACGCCGTAGTTGCCCCCGAAGAGGCTGAACCATGCACCGCCCGAGGCGATCTCCGCTGTGACGAAGACGTCGAGAAGGTCGGTCGGCGTGAAGTCGAGGAGCTCCTCGAATTCTTCGACGATCGCGGACAATTCGTCGAGGCAGAGCGCGGACGGGCCGGTGAAGCGGTCGTCGACGAGAACCAGGATGACCCCGCGGGCGCGGTCGCGCTCGCAGACGGTGGCGAACTGGCCCAGCGCCGCGCACATCGCCGGGGTCGGATCTCCGGCACCTCCGAGGACCAGGTCGTGTCTCATGACGGCGCCGACCGACGGGTTGCGCTTCCCGTTCAGGCACACCGCCACGATCGACCGGGCCGGCCGGAATCCGAGCAGCGCGGGAACCGAGGCCAGGAGGTCGCCCGGAGCGGACAGCGTGACCGTGTGCTGCTGCGGGGGCGGTTCCCCGCCGGGATCGTCGGAGAAGCCGGAACCGTGGGGGAATGCGGGTGTCGTCATGCCTCGAACTCTGTCGGGTCGAGGTCGCGGGGTCGGTGGGCGAGCTGGGGAAATGCAGAGGCCTGTGGATGGGCGGCGGGTTGTGGACACCCCGGCCGCCGCGCCGGGCGGACGCGCCGTTCGGCCGAGAAGTTGTCGGAGCCCTGTGCTAGTGCCTGCTCAGCTGTTCTGCACCTTCTGCACGGCGGCGGTGAACACTTCGTCCAGTGCGACGGTGTCGGCCTTCGCGTCGCCGAACGACATGAAGGTCGCGGACACCCGCACGTCCCCCACCTGCGCGATCAGCGTCACCATCGACTGGGTGACCTGTTCGCTGCCGGCGCCGGACCGGACGGTCCGCCGGAGCGCGAGGGTGTCGTCCGCCCGGACGGGAGGAGCCGGCGTGGTCTCGGTGGTGACGGTGGACTCGGCCCCGCTGTCCGTCACGGTGACCTCACCGCACCGCTTCGTCTGTTCCGCCAGGTCGCCGAGGGGTGTCTCGGTCGTGGTGAGCTCGACCGAGATCGTCGAACGGCTCGCGTTGTCGGTACCGACCGCCATGACGGTGCCGGTCGGTCCGTAGTCCTGCGCAGGAGGCGCACAGTCCGCGGGGTCGACCACCGCACCCTGCGGAACCCCCGTCAGGTCGGGCGCCGCCATCGACACGGCCTGGGCGGGCAGCACGATCGCCTCGTACCGGGCCGGGAAGTCGGCCGGATCGACCAGAAGCTTCGACAGCCCCTTTCCCGAGGGCGATCCCGCCGAGATGGTGGTGCCCGGCTGCGCGACACCGGAGACCGTCGAGGTGCACCCGGCGAGAATCGCCGCGGCGGCCAGCGCGACCACCGGGGCGACGGCCGTCCGTACCGCTGTGCGCCGAGATCTCACCGTCGTCCTCCCGTGTCGGATGGGCCCTGTCCGCCACTCTGCCACGCCCACGTGCCGACGGCGGGGAGGCTGCGGCTCAGCTGCCGCGGGCGATCCACTCCTCCAGGTGCGGGGCTTCGGTGCCGATGGTGGTTCCGTCGCCGTGCCCGGTGCGGACCGTCGTCGACGCCGGCAGCGCGAACAGGCGGTCGCGAATGGACCCGATGATCGTCGGGAAGTCCGAGTAGGAGCGCCCGGTGGCTCCCGGACCGCCCGAGAACAGGGTGTCGCCGCTGAACAACTCCCCCGCCTCCGGCAGATACAGGCAGCAGGAACCGGGAGAATGCCCGGGCGTGTGGAGTACGCGGAGGTCCGTTCCGGCCACGGCGATCTCCTGCCCGTCCTCGATCGGCGTGTAGGCGACGGCGGGGTGCGTCTGCTGCCACAACACGTCGTCGGCCCCGTGGAGGAAGAGCGGGGCATCCAGCGCCGCGGACAGTTCGGGGGCCACGGTGACATGGTCGTTGTGGCCGTGCGTGCAGACGATCGCCCGGACACGCCTGCCGCCGACCGCCTCGACGATCGGGGCGGCGGTGTGCGCCGCGTCGATCACCACGACTTCGGCGTCGTCACCGACGATCCACACGTTGTTGTCGACGTCCCACGTGCCACCGTCGAGGCTGAAGGTGCCGGAGGTGACCACCCGGTCGATGCGCACGCTCACGACCCGACCTCCGATCGCTGTGTCGCTCGTGTCCGGGTCGACATCGCGCACCTCCAGGGTCGTCCGTCTCGGATCGTGCCGTTCCTCACATTGCCACAGACCGCGTGCGGGATCTCGCTGTGGGCGAACACCGGGCGCCGTCCGGCGGGAATTATCGGTCGCGCGTGGCGTGTTGCCCCAGAGCAGGGCCTCCGAGAGCAAAGTCCGACGTATCGATGCCGGAGACGATAGGGGACACTGGAGGCCAGGCACGAAGGAGAAGAGGTCTGTAATGGACGAACAGTCGAAGATGTACGAGTTGGAGTTCCCGGCACCGCAACTGTCCTCCGCGGACGGGCAGGGACCTGTGCTGATCCATGGACTCGAGGGCTTCTCCGACGCAGGCCACGCCGTCAAACTCGCCACGACGCATCTCCGTGAGAGTCTCGAGAGCGAGCTGGTCGCCTCCTTCGCGGTCGACGAGCTCGTGGACTACCGCTCCCGTCGGCCCACGATGACGTTCAAGGCCGATCACTTCTCGGACTACGACCAGCCCGAGCTGAACCTGTATGCATTGAAGGACACGGCGGGCACCCCGTTCCTGCTGCTGGCCGGCATGGAGCCCGACCTGCGCTGGGAGCGGTTCACGACGGCGGTGCGGCTGCTGGCCGAGCAGCTCGGCGTGCGCCGCACCGTGGGCATCAACGCCATCCCCATGGCCATCCCGCACACCCGCCCGCTCGGTGTGACCGCGCATTCCACGAACAAGGACCTGATCAAGGACCACCAGCGCTGGTCGGGTGAATTGCAGGTGCCGGGCAGCGCGTCCTCGCTGATCGAGTTGCGGATGGCGCAACACGGCCACGAGTCGGTGGGATTCTCGGTGCACGTTCCCCACTACCTGGCTCAGACGGACTATCCGGGGGCGGCGGAAACCCTCCTCGAGAATGTGAGTGACGTCACCGACCTGGATCTGCCGCTGGCCGCGCTCGGCGAGGCCGCCGCCCGCGTCCGCGAACAGGTCGACGAGCACATCGCAGGTAACGAGGAGGTACAAACCGTCGTCCACGCCCTGGAACGTCAGTACGATGCCTACGTAACGGCTCAAGAACAGCAGTCCACGCTTCTGGCCAGCGAGGAAGACCTGCCGAGTGGCGACGAACTCGGTGCGGAATTCGAGCGTTTCCTGGCCGAACAGGCGATGCAGGACGGGGAGAGCGGCAACTCCGACGAGGAGGGGGGATCGCAGGGCGGGGCCTGACCGGGTAGCGGTTGTGCGGTCGCCCTTCCGGCACTGTGCGACCGCACGGTCCAGTTGTCCGGCCGGGACCGGTGCAATAGCGTCGAGACCACGCGGATGATTGAGCTGTCAACATTCGGGAAATGCATCTAGTTCAGGAGGCGACATGAGCGACAACCGCATTCGTAAGCTCAGGCCTGTTCCGAACGCCGAAACCCGCATGATGTTCCGCACGATCCACGGCTACCGCCGCGCGTTCCGCATGGCAGGCGAGGGTCCCGCGCTGCTCCTGATCCACGGCATCGGCGACAACTCGTCCACGTGGACCGAGATCATCCCGCATCTCGCCCAGAACTACACCGTCATCGCCCCCGACCTGCTCGGTCACGGACGCTCCGACAAGCCGCGGGCCGACTACTCGGTGGCGGCGTACGCCAACGGCATGCGCGACCTGCTGTCCACCCTGGGCATCGACAAGGTCACCGTCGTCGGTCACTCGCTCGGCGGCGGCGTCGCCATGCAGTTCTCCTACCAGTTCCCGCAGATGGTCGACCGCCTCGTCCTGGTGTCGGCCGGCGGCGTCACCAAGGACGTGCACCCGCTGCTGCGGCTGGCATCCGTCCCGGTGGTCAACGAGGCGCTGAAACTGCTGCGCATTCCCGGCGCGATGCCCACCGTGCGGCTGGTGGGGAACGTGCTGAGTCAGCTGAACGGCACCCGCCTGCGCCCCGGTGCGATGCTCCACGACACTCCCGACCTGGTGCGGGTACTCGCGGAGCTGTACGACCCCACCGCCTACGAGGCGTACCTGCGCACCCTCCGCGCGGTCGTCGACTGGCGCGGGCAGGTCGTCACGATGCTCGACCGATGTTATCTGACCGAGAACCTCCCGGTGCAGCTCATCTGGGGCGATCAGGACGCCGTCATTCCGGTGAGCCACGCCCACCTCGCGCACGCGGCGATGCCCGGATCTCACCTCGAGATCTTCCGCGGCGCAGGACATTTCCCGTTCCGCGACGACCCGATGCGGTTCCTGCGCACCATCGAGAAGTTCCTGTCCGGAACGCATCCCCTGCAGTTCGACGAAGCCAAGTGGCGGCAGATGCTCGTCACCGGCGTCGGTGAGAGCACCATCACCGGCAGCGCGTCCACCCGCATGGCGGTCCTCGACGCGATGGGATCGGACGAACGCAGCGCGACATAGGCCCGGCAGCGGCGCACGGCCGTCCGGCTAGCCTGTAGCAGTGCTTCTCTCCGACCTGCTCCCCGAAAACGCGGATTCCGATTCCGTTTTCGACGCCTTCACCTCCTGGACCGAAGAACGAGGACTGACGCTCTATCCCGCCCAGGAAGAATCCGTCATGGAGCTGGTGTCCGGGGCCAATGTGATCCTGGCGACACCGACCGGATCCGGCAAGTCGATGGTGGCGGTCGGCGCCCACTTCTACGCCATGGCCACCGGCAAGCGCACGTTCTACACGGCACCGATCAAAGCCCTTGTCAGCGAGAAGTTCTTCGCCCTGTGCGAGGTGTTCGGCGCCGAGAACGTCGGCATGATGACCGGCGACGCCGCCGTCAACTCGCGGGCGCCGATCATCTGCGCGACCGCCGAGATCGTCGCGAACCTCGCGCTGCGCGAGGGCCCGGACTCCGACATCGGGCAGGTCGTGATGGACGAGTTCCACTTCTACTCCGAACCCGACCGCGGCTGGGCGTGGCAGGTCCCCCTCGTCGAACTCCCCCACGCCCAGTTCCTCCTCATGTCGGCCACCCTCGGGGAGGTCGACTTCTTCTCGTCCGACCTCACCCGCCGGACGGGGCGGCCCACCACCGTCGTGGCGGGCACCGAGCGTCCCGTTCCGCTGATGTTCTCCTACGCGACGACGCCCGTGAGCGAGACGATCGAGGAACTGGTGACCACCAATCAGGCCCCGGTGTACGTCGTGCACTTCACCCAGGCCGCCGCCCTGGAACGTGCCCAGGCCCTGACCAGTGTCAACTTCTGTTCGCGCGAGGAGAAGGACGCCATCGCCGACGCCCTCGGCGGTTTCCGGTTCACCACCGGATTCGGCAAGACGCTCTCGCGTCTCGTCCGGCACGGTATCGGCGTCCACCACGCGGGCATGCTGCCGAAATACCGGCGCCTCATCGAGAAACTGGCGCAGGACGGCCTGCTGAAGGTCATCTGCGGCACCGACACCCTCGGCGTGGGGATCAACGTCCCCATCCGCACCGTGCTGCTGACCGGGCTGACCAAGTTCGACGGCACCCGCACGCGGCACCTGCGGGCGCGCGAGTTCCACCAGATCGCGGGACGCGCGGGACGCGCGGGCTACGACACCCTGGGCACCGTGGTGGTGCAGGCCCCCGAACACGAGGTCGAGAATCTGCGGGCACTGGCCAAGGCCGGCGACGACCCGAAGAAACGCCGCAAGGTGCAGCGCAAGAAGGCGCCGGACGGATTCGTCTCGTGGGGCGAGGCCACGTTCGATCGCCTCGTCGCCGCATCGCCGGAACCGCTCGTCTCCCGGTTCTCCGTGTCGAACTCCATGCTGCTCAACGTGATCGCCCGACCGGGCAACTGCTTCGAGTCGATGCGGCACCTCCTCGAGGACAACCACGAGTCCCGGCCGGCGCAGCGCAAGCACATCCTCAAGGCGCTGTCGCTGTACCGGGGGCTGATCGACGCCGGCGTGGTGCAGCGGCTCGACGAACCCGACGCCGACGGCCGCATGGCCCGGCTCACGATGGAACTTCAGCGTGACTTCGCACTGAACCAGCCACTGTCCCCGTTCGCGCTGGCCGCCCTCGAACTCCTCGACGCCGAATCCGATTCCTATGCACTGGATGTGGTGTCGGTGATCGAGTCGACCCTCGACGATCCGCGGCAGGTGCTCATGGCGCAGCAGCACTTCGCGCGGGGCGAAGCGGTCTCGCAGATGAAGGCCGACGGGATCGAATACGAGGAACGCATGGAGTTGCTCGAGGAGGTCACCTGGCCCAAGCCGCTCGCGGAGCTGCTGTTCCCGGCGTTCGAGATGTACCGGGGCGGGCATCCGTGGATCACGGAGTTCGCGCTGTCGCCCAAGTCGGTCGTGCGGGACATGGTCGAGCGGGCCATGACCTTCGCCGAAATGGTCAGCCACTACGGCCTGGCCCGCTCGGAAGGGCTCGTGCTGCGGTATCTCGCGGACGCGTATCGCGCACTGCGCCAGACCGTTCCGACCGAGGCCCGGACGGAGGAACTCGACGACCTCATCGAGTGGCTGGGCGAGCTGATCCGCCAGGTCGACTCGAGCCTGCTCGACGAATGGGAATCACTCACCGACCCCGGTGCCGAGGGGGACGACCAGCAGGTCGCGTTCGGCGCCGACGTGCCGCGCCCGATCTCGGCGAACACGCGGGCGTTCCGGGTGATGGTGCGCAACGCCATGTTCCGGCGCATCGACCTCGCGTCGCGGCGGCGGTGGGCAGAACTGGAGGGGCTGGACGACGGCATCGACGCCGAGGAGTGGGAAGACCAGCTCCAGCCGTACTTCGACGAGTACGACTCGCTCGGCACCGGACCCTCGGCGCGCGGCCCCCAGCTGTTCCAGGTGGAGACCGCGCCCGAGCTGTGGCGGGTCCGGCAGGTCCTCGAGGACCCGCAGGGTGATCACGGGTGGGCGTTGACAGCGGTCGTGGACCTCCCCGAGTCCGACGCGGCCGGTGAAGTGATCTTCGACGAGCTCAGCATCGTCGAGGGGTAGCGGTTCAGGAACGTGGCCGGCGGGGCTGATCACGCCGGGCCGCGTTCTTCTCCTTGATGCGGACGGTCTCCTTGCGGACCTCGGCCTGGGTGGCGCGCTCCTGCTGCAGCCATTCGGGACGGTCCGCCATGAGGGAATCGATCTGCTCGGTGGTGAGCGCCTCGGTGATGCCGCCGCGCGCGAGGCCCGCGATGGACACCCCCAGCTTCGCCGCGACCACGGGCCGCGGGTGCGGGCCGTTGCGGCGCAGCTCGAGCAGCCACTCCGGCGGATCGCTCTGCAGTGCGCCGAGCTCGTCGCGGGAGACGACACCCTCCTGGAACTCCGCGGGGGTGGCCTCGAGGTACACACCCAGCTTCTTCGCCGCGGTGGCGGGCTTCATAGTCTGAGGGCTCTTGTGCGACGTCATGGTGTCAAGAGTAACGAGCGTGTGCGGTGCCGTTGACCACGCCCGGTAGCCTGACGGAGTGACAGACGCGGACGCATCCCCTCCCTTCCGGCTCGCGTATGTCCCGGGCGTGACCCCTGCCAAGTGGGTGCGGATCTGGACCGAACGGCTGCCCGACGTCCCCCTCACCCTCGTTCCGGTGTCCGCCGCGGAGGCACCCGGTCAGTTGCGCGGCGGCGACGCGGACGTGGGCCTGGTGCGGCTGCCGATCGACCGGACCGGCCTCAGCGCAATCCCCCTGTACACCGAGATCCCGGTCGTCGTGGCACCGAAGGACCACGTCGTGGCGGCGGTGGACGAGGTGTCGGTCGCGGACCTGGCCGACGAGATCATCCAGCACCCCCTCGACGACGTCCTCGTGTGGGACCGCGTGCCGGGACTGCCCGCCGCGGACCGTCCGGCCACGACGGCCGACGCGATCGAACTGGTCGCCGCGGGCGTCGGGCTGCTCGTCGTCCCGCAGTCGCTCGCCCGGCTCCACCACCGCAAGGACCTCGTCTACCGGACGGTGTCGGACGGCCCGGAGTCGCGGATCGCGCTGTCGTGGCCCGAGGACGAGACCACCGAACTGGTGGAGGAGTTCATCGGCATCGTCCGGGGTCGCACCGTCAACAGCTCCCGGGGCCGCACCCCGGCGGCGGCCGAGCCGAAGAAGAAGCGTCCCGCCGCGGCGGCCGCACGCCAGAAATCGGCTGCGGGGACGAGGACGCCGCGCTCCGGCACCGGAGCCAAGGGCGGCAAACCCCAAGGCGGCAAGAAGGGCAGACCGCGGCGGCGGTCCTGACGCTCCCCGCTTCAGGCGGGGGTGCCCACCGGCGCCGTCTTCGTGAACAGGCGCGCGAGTTGCCCGTAGTCGTCCGCGCGGGCACTGGACGACCGGAACACGAGGCCGATCGTGCGACCGGGTGCGGGGGCGGCGAAGTGGGCGGTCGCGAGCGGACCCCGTCCGGTCTCCACCTGGACGGCGGATTCCGGCACCAGGGTCACGCCGAGCCCGCCGGCGACGCACTGCACCACCGTCGACAGCGACGTGGCGCGGGTGTCGCCCGCCACCGGATGCGCGTCCACCGAGCGGCACAGATCGAGGGTCTGGTCGCGCAGGCAGTGCCCCTCGTCGAGCAGCAGCAGCGGCAGCTCGTCCAGCATCGGCGGCGAGATGTCGGTGCGACCGGCCAGCGGGTGGTCCTTCGGGACGACCATCACGAAATCTTCCGTGTACAAGGGGATGTCGACGAACCCGCCGACACCGCTCGGCAGGGCCAGCACCGCGACGTCGAGCGAGCCCACGCGCAGCGCCTCGAGAAGTCGCGCCGTCTGGTCCTCGACGACCTGCGGCTCCAGTGCGGGCAGCTCCTCGCGCAGCGCGGGCAGCAGGGCAGGCAGGACGTAGGGGGCGACGGTGGGAATGAGTCCGATCCGCAGGGGGCCTGCCAATCGGTCGCCGACACCCGCGGCCGTCGCGACGAAACCGTCCGCGGCTTCGAGGATGACCTTGGCCTGACCGAGGAGCCGCTCGCCCGCCGCGGTGACGAGGACGCGCCGGGTGCTGCGCTCGATGAGCTGCACACCGAGCCCGTTCTCCAGGGCGGCCAGCGACTGCGACAGAGTGGGTTGGCTCACACTCAATCGTGCTGCCGCCGTGCCGAAGTGGCGATACTCCGCGACTGCCACGAACGCACGCAGCTGCGACAGTGTGGGTTGATAACTCTGATCGGCCATGCCTATCAGCCTAGTGCTTTCCATCGCCTCGGCCTTTCGGCCGGGTTGCTGCACGATGCGGGAACCCCGGGAGCGATAGGGTGCGTCAATGCCCATCCACGTAGACGTCGTCCGGGTGTTCACCGACGACAAAGGACGCCACGGCAATCCGCTCGGCATCGTCGACTCCGCGGTCGTCCCGCCCGAGGACCGGCAGTCGGTCGCCGCCACACTCGGGTACAGCGAGACGATCTTCGTCGACATCCCCGGGCCCGGTGACGAGCACGCGCGCGCCCAGATCTTCACCCCCGCCACCGAGCTGCCCTTCGCCGGACATCCCACCGTCGGGCTGTCCTGGTGGCTGCACGAGCGCGGCGCCGCCGTCACGACCCTCGACGTCCCCGCAGGCCCCGTCGCCACCCGGCGTTCCGGCGCGATCACCTGGGTCCGGGCCCGGCCCGAGTGGGCGCCGGAGTTCTCGCTGTACCCGATGGACAGCGTGCGCGAGGTTCAGGCTGCCGACCCGAAGAAGTTCGGCGCCGGGCACCACTATCTGTGGGCCTGGACCGACAAGGTCGAGCATTCGATCCGGTCGCGAATGTTCGCCCCGGACATGGGCATCACCGAGGACGAGGCCACCGGCGCCGCTGCCGTCCGGATCACCGCACACCTGCGGCACGCCCTCCTGATCACCCAGGGCAAAGGGTCCGAACTGCGCACCACGTACGACCCCGCCGGCTGGATCGAGGTCGGCGGACGGGTGCACCCCGAGAAGTCACGCACCCTCTGACGGCGACCGCCTGCCCCGCCCCGCGGCGAGATCGGCCTCGCTCAGTGTGACCTCGATCTCCCGGCCCAGCGTCACACCGGGAGCGAGGGGAAGCCGGTCGCCGCTCCAGAACTTGCCGGGGTCGTACCAGTTGGTGCGCCTGCGACCGCTGATCAGACCCATCTCCTCGTAGGTCTGCGCGACCACCTCGGCGCAATAGGCGCTTTCGAGGCTCGCCGGCTGCTCCCGCCGGCGGCGTGACCCGGGCAGACGCCCACCGAACCACCGCGACGCGAGTTTCGCGGTGGACGGGAACGGCGTTCCGTCGAGCCGCGCGATCGCCCGCAGCAGCGCGTCCTCCTGCTGTTGTGTCGCGGGTTCGGCGAGCTGACGCAGCCATCCCCGCTGCCCGTACCGCGCACCCCACACCTGAACCGCGGCGCGCAGGTCGTGGAGTTGCACACCACGCTGGAAGCGGCCCGTCCACATGTCCTGCAACGAATGCCCGAGCTCGGCGTGCCACATCAGCGGCGGAAGGTCCTCGAGTACCACCGACATGCCGACGTGGTTGACCGGACTGTTCGTCAGCGTCTGGATGGCCCTGTCGGCCGGGGATTCTCCGCGGAAGATCCAGATGTCGCCGGTGCGGGTGACCTCGACCGCCGTGTCGAGGTCGATGACGGAACCGTGTCGTCGTGCGTCCGTGTGCCGTGGCGCGTCCATGGGACATAGCCTAGAAGGATGCGACCGCGTGGCAGGCAATGGTGGAAACTTCTCGGACTCGCCGGTGTGGTGGGTGTCGCCGCGACCGGGGTCGTCGCGGTCCGCGCGGATCGGCAACGCAAGGCGTACACGCCCGACGAGGTGCGGGCCCGTCTGCACGAGCGCTACACCCGCGCGTACGCCGCGCACGACGGGCAGCAGGAGATCGCGCTGGCGCCGCCGACGTGGCGGGACCGGGTCACCGGCGCCCTGCACCGCCTCCGCAGGCGGGGCGCCGGCTCCGATCAGCCCAGTGCCCGGCGGAACCCGTCCGCGAGCTGAGCGACCTGATCGTCCGTCATCACGAACGACGGCGAGATCTGCATGGCGCCCTGACCGGCGGCGCGGCCCGAGATCCCGAACTCGCGCAGCGTGTTCACGAACGGGAGCGCCTCCGCCGGATCGGCCAGCTGCACGGCCGTGACCGCACCGAGACCGCTGCGTACCTCCTCGACCCGCGGGTGGTCGGCGAGCGGCGCGAGGTGCTCGTGCAACGAGGACTCGAGCCGCTTCGACTCCGCCAGCAGGTTCTCGCGCTCGATGATGTCGAGGTTGGCGAGCGCGGCCGCGGCGGCACCCGCGTGACCACCGTAGGTGTAGCCGTGCCGCCACCACACCCCACCGGCGAAGAACGGCTCGGCCACCCGCGGGGCGATGAACACCGCACCCATCGGGACGTACCCGGAGGTGAGACCCTTCGCTGTCGTCATCATGTCGGGCCGCAGATCGAATCGCGTCGACGCGAACCACTCGCCGCCGATGCGGCCGAATCCCGTGACCACTTCGTCGACCACGAACAGGATGTCGTGCTCGCGGCAGATGTCGCGGACCTCCGCGAGGTACCCCTCCGGGGGCAGGTACACGCCGCCCGCGCCGATGACGGGTTCGCAGAAGAACGCGGCGATGGTGTCGGCGCCCACCTTTTCGATCAGCTCGAGCAGGCTCTTGGCGTCGTTCCACGCGACAGTGGCGCTGTCGGGCATCAACTCGCCGTAGCCCTCGCGATTGGCGGGGATTCCCGCCAGCGCAGTGCCCGCCACGTGCATCCCGTGGTAGGCCTTCTGACGGCCGACCACGAGCGTCTTGGACGGCTTGCCCATTTCGTGCCAGTAGCGGCGGGCGAGCTTGGCCGCCGTGTCCACGGAGTCCGAACCACCCGAGGTGAGGAAGATCTTGCTGCCCGGCACCGGTGCGATGGCCGCGAGCCGATCGGCCAGCGTCGCGGTCGTCTCGGGAACGAAGTCACCGAAATTCGAGAAATGGGCCACGGTCCGCAACTGTTCCGCGACGGCGTCCGCGATCTCCGCGCGGCCGTGCCCCACGTTGGTGAACCACAGACCCGCTGTCGCGTCGAGGTAACGGTTGCCGCGATCGTCCCAGATGTACGCGCCCTCGCCGCGGGACACCACGAAGGCGCCCTTCTGTTCCACCGCACCCATGTCCGCGAATCCGTGCCACAGTGCCGACGCCATGCTGATCCCTTCGTGAAAACCCCGCCCGAGCCGACTATGCCACGGCGCGCCGGGAAGGATCGTGGCGCGTCACTTCTGCGCCAGGGCGGTGGGGTGGGGCTCGGTGTCGATGCCCGGGATCCCGCGACCGCGGATGGACGCGCCCGCCGTCTCCGCCACGAAGTACAGCGCGACGAGTCCGATCCCGCACGCGGCCATCATGTAGAACGCCGGCATGAGGGTGTTGCCGGTCCATTCGATGAGCAGTTCGTTGACCGCGGGAGCCGTGCCACCGAACAACGACGTCGACACGTTGTACGCGATGGCGAACCCCGCGAACCGCACGTGTGTCGGGAACATCGCCGGGAACGTCGCCGAGATCGTGGACAGCTGCAGGACGTACAGCAACCCGAGCACCGCGAAGGCGAGGATCGCCCATCCGAAACCCTGGCGCATCAGCAGGTACATGGGGACGGCGAGCACGATCAGTCCCACCAGCGAGCCGTACCACAACGGCTTTCGGCCGACCCGGTCCGACAACCCGCCCGCGAACGGGATGACCGCCATCATCACGATCTGCCCGACGATGAACAGGGTCAGCGACGCGGTGGACGTCAGCCCGATCTGTGTCTCCAGATACGTCGGCATGTAGCTCAGCAGGGTGTAGTTGGTGACGTTCAACGCGATCACGAGACCGCCGAGCAGCAGCAGGGGCTTCCAGTACTCGGTGATCAGGTCCTTGAACTCGTGGGTCGTGTCCGACTCCACCGCGCCTTCCGCGTCCAGTTCCCGGAAGACGGGTGTCTCCTCGAGCTTGGTCCGCAGGTACAGGCCGATCAGGCCCATCGGCCCGGCGATCAGGAACGGGATACGCCAGCCCCAGGTGGACATGAACGGATCGCTGGAGAACAACTCGACCACGAGAACCACGATCGCGCCGAGCGCGTACCCGCCGAGGGTGCCGAACTCGAGGAAACTTCCGCAGAAGCCGCGCTTGCGGTCCGGCGAGTATTCGGCCATGAACGTTGCCGCGCCGCCGTATTCGCCGCCCGTCGAGAAGCCCTGGATCATGCGCAGCAGCACCAGCAGCAGGGGCGCCCAGAACCCGATGACGTCGTAGCTCGGCACGAGGCCGACGCAGAACGTCGCACCCGCCATCAGGATGATCGTCAGCGCCAGCACCTGACGGCGTCCGAGCCGGTCACCCAGCGGCCCCCACACGAGACCGCCGAGCGGTCGCACGACGAAGGACACCGCGAACACGAGCAGCGCGTAGAGGGTGGCGGAACCGGTGTCGCCGGGGAAGAACGCGGCCGAGATGTACGTGACCGTGAACGCGTAGACACCGTAGTCGAACCATTCGGTGGCGTTGCCCATCGCCGACGCCGCGATCGCGCGTCGGAGAACACCTGGTGGGAGCGTTTCCTGCTCGTCTGACGAACTCGCGGATGCCATAGATCCCGCCTCCTCGGGCCGGTTTTCGCGTTCACTCATTGTGTCCCGAGTGGCACGTGTTGTCGCGAGTTTGCCATTTACGGACGCGCCGGCAGGGCCCGCCGGGGCCCCACCGTGGCGGTGTGCGGCCGCCGTCGCGTGGATATCCCGTACCCCATGACCAGCCGAATCATCGCCATCGCCGTGAGCTGGGTGGTCCTCGCCGACCCCGGGGGGCGACGAATTCTGCGTGTTACCGGAACGTGGGGCCGACGACGGGACGACCGCGTAGCCCGCGCCACCAGGCGGCGGGCCCGCCGTGGGCGACCCAGTGCCGCACGTGGTCCACGTAGTCCGTGGCCACCCGCACCCACTCGCTCCAGGCGCTCGGGGTGGGCAGGGCTTCGACGGAACGGATCAGGAGACGATCGATCGCGTCCGTGACCAGCTGCGCGCGCTCCAACTGCACCATGTGCCCCGCACCCGGCACCCTCAGCAGTTCCGCGTCCGGCAGATGCCCGGCGATGGCCTTCGAATACCGGAACGGGGTCAGCAGGTCGCGGTCGCCGCACACGACGAGCGTCTCGATCGGCGCGAGCAACGGCACCGCCGCCGTCTCGTCGTGATTCTTGAACGACGGCAGGAAGTCGACGAGCGTCTTGAGGGACGTGTCGTTGATCATCTGCTCGGAGTGCCACATGATCGCCGGGCTGATGCTGCGGTCCCCGAACGACGCCGACCTCAGGATCGGCGCCAGCACCCGCTTGCTCGCGCCGCGACCGCTCTGGACCACCCGGGGCAGGTGACGGGCCGCGGTGCTGAATCCGGCGACGACGGGTGTGTTGAGGGTGCGCGCGAGCCCGACGTCACCGAGCTTCTCCGCGGCGGTGGCGATCAGGCCCACTCCGACGACGCGGGACCCGATCAGGTCGGGATTCCGGCCGACGTACGAGAGGACGGCCATACCGCCCATCGAGTGGCCGACCAGCACGATCGGCCCCTCCGGCACCAGCGCCCGGATGACCGCGTCGACGTCCTGCGCGAGATGCGGGATCGTGCACGTGTCCCGCCGCGGCACCCCGGAGTTGCCGTGGCCGCGCAGGTCGAAGAACACCATGCGGATCGTCGAGCCCCACGCTTCCTCGAGCTGAACCCGCTGGAAGTGCCAGCCGGTCATCCGATTGCAGAAGCCGTGGACGAACACCACGGTCAGCGGGGCGAACGCCGGACCCACCTCGCGTACCGCCAGTGGTACCCCGTCGTCGGCGGCGACGACACTGCCGCGGTCGCGGGTGAGCAGGTCGAAGGTCTCCCCTGCGAACTCGTCGAACATAGTCTCCCAGCCGTTGCCGAAGTCACGGATGATCGCGTGGACGCCTGTCGTGTGGAGGATAGCGCGCAGCTTCGCCGCTACCGGTCGTCGCCGTACCGGCGGCGCGCGCCGAGACGTCCCACCGCGTTCACGGCGAGCGCCATCAACGCCATCGCCAGCAGCAGGACGACCGCGGTGACGGCCAGCTGGAGATACCCCTGACCCCGGGGGTCGAGGAACGGGTACGGATACCAGTCGACGATCGGGCCGCGGATCAGGGAGTAGACGCCGTACACGGCCGGGAAGATCAGCCAGCCGAGGCTCTGGGCGTCGGAGATCCGCACCCGGGACGGGGCGACCACCCAGTCGAGCAGCAGGACCAGCGGCAGCAGACGGTGCAGGGCCGTGTTGATCCAGCCGTCCTGCAGCATGACGTCGATGTTCGCCAGCAGCACCGCGTACACGATTCCGGTGATGACCATGTAGAGCGTCGTCGCACCGCGGAACAGCTGCCAGCGCCGCGACTGCGGATCCCGGATCGCGCCGACCAGGAGGACGACGACGGCGAGGATGTTGCTTTCGATGGTGAAATAGCTGAGGTAGTTTGCCGTCGAGAAATCGTCGCTGCCGACGTTGCGGAGCGGAATCCACAGCAACGCGATCAGCCCGTAGGCGGCGAAGACCCCCCGCAGAACCCGAACGATCCTCTGACCTCGCAGCTCCGTGACGACGGCGGCGTCCATCCGCCGATATTCGCACACGGGCGGGCGCGGCACAGGGGATCCACCGGGTTGGCTAGGCTGGGGTCCAGCATGTCCACCACAGCACCCAGCCGGCGGGAACTGAAGAACAGCCTCGGCGAACTCACACTGCGCGACGAACACCGGCTCCGCCGGCGACTCGACCGTGCCCGCACTCCCGACGCCCTCGCCTCCCTGTCCGACGAAATCGATGCCGCACGCGGCCGCGTCAATCGGAGACTCGACAGCGTCCCGGCCATCGACTACCCCGACGCACTGCCGGTCAGCATGCGCCGCGACGACATCGCGAAAGCGATCGCCGAGAACCAGGTCGTCATCGTGGCCGGCGAGACGGGATCCGGCAAGACGACGCAGATCCCGAAGATCTGCCTCGAACTCGGCCGTGGCGTCCGCGGTCTCATCGGACACACCCAGCCCCGCCGTCTCGCGGCGCGGACGGTCGCCGAACGCATCGCCGAGGAACTCCACAGCGAACTCGGTGAGACCGTCGGCTACACCGTGCGATTCACCGACCAGGTGTCGGACGGCACACTGGTGAAGCTGATGACCGACGGAATCCTGCTCGCCGAGATCCAGCGCGACCGGATGCTCCGCCGATACGACACCCTCATCATCGACGAGGCCCACGAACGCAGCCTCAACATCGACTTCATCCTCGGATACCTGCGGCAACTGCTCCCCCGCAGGCCCGACCTGAAAGTAATCATCACGTCGGCGACGATCGACCCGGAACGCTTCGCGGAACACTTCGCCGCCGACGGCGTGCCCGCGCCGATCGTCGAGGTGTCCGGGCGCACGTTCCCCGTCGAGATGCGGTACCGCCCGCTCACGGTGGAAGTCGGCGAGCAGACCTTCGACCGCGACCCCGTCGACGCGGTGTGCGAGGCGGTCGAAGAGCTCTCCGGCGAAGGCGACGGCGACATCCTCGTCTTCCTCTCCGGCGAACGGGAGATCCGCGACACCGCCGACGCCCTCCGCGACCGCAGACTGCGCGGCACCGAGATCGTGCCCCTGTACGCACGACTGTCGGCAGCGGAGCAGCACAAGGTGTTCACCCCCCACACCGGGCGGCGGGTCGTGCTGTCGACGAACGTCGCGGAAACGTCGCTCACCGTGCCCGGCATCCGGTACGTCGTGGACCCGGGCACCGCCCGCATCTCCCGCTACTCGGTGCGCACCAAGGTGCAACGCCTGCCGATCGAACCGATCTCGCAGGCCTCCGCCCGCCAGCGTTCCGGTCGTTGCGGCCGTGTCGCCGAGGGCATCTGCATCCGCCTGTACTCCGAGGAGGACTTCGAGTCCAGGCCCGCGTTCACCGAGCCGGAGATCCTGCGCACCAACCTCGCGTCCGTCATCCTGCAGATGACGGCCCTCGGCCTCGGCGACGTCGGCGCGTTCCCGTTCGTGCAGCCGCCGGACCCGCGGGCCGTCCGCGACGGCATCGGCCTGCTCGAGGAACTCGGAGCGATCGAACGGAAGGACCGGAACGAGCAGCCCGTCCTCACTTCGGTCGGACGCGAACTCGCGCAGATCCCCGTCGATCCGCGCATGGCCCGGATGCTCGTCGAGGCGCACCGGAACGGCTGCCTGTCCGAGGTGCTCGTGATCGTCGCCGCCCTCTCCATCCAGGACGTGCGCGAACGTCCCGCCGAGTTCCAGCAGGCGGCCGACGAGAAGCACGCCCGGTTCGCCGTGGAGAATTCCGATTTCCTCGCTTTCCTCGAACTGTGGAAGTACCTGCGCGAGCAGCGGAACGAGTTGTCGTCGAATCAGTTCCGCAAGATGTGCCGCAACGAGTTCCTGCACTGGCTGCGCATCCGCGAATGGCAGGACCTGCACGGTCAACTCCGCCAGATCACCCGGGGACTCGGCTGGGAAACCACCGGCACCCCGGCGAGCGAAGCGGCCATCCACCAGTCGCTCCTCTCCGGACTGCTCTCACACATCGGGCTGCGCGAGGGTGACAAACGAGACTTCCTCGGGGCGCGCGGAAGCCGGTTCGCGGTCTTCCCCGGCTCGAGCCTGTTCAAGAAGCCGCCGCGATGGGTCATGGCCGCCGAACTGGTCGAGACGTCCCGGCTGTGGGCGCGGATGTCGGCCGGTATCGAACCCGAATGGGCCGAGAAACTGGCGCCGCACCTCGTGAAACGCACGTACTCCGAACCGCACTGGTCGTCGAAACGCGGCGCCGCCATGGCCTACGAGCGCGTGACGCTGTACGGGATCCCTCTCGTCGCCCGGCGTGCGGTCACCTACAGCACCATCGACCCCGAGACGTCCCGGGACCTGTTCATCCGCCACGCCCTGGTGCAGGGCGAGTGGCAGACCCAGCACAAGTTCTTCCACGCCAACCGCGCACTCCTGGACGACGTCGAGGAACTCGAGCATCGCGCCCGCAGGCGCGACATCCTCGTCGACGACGACGCCCTCTACGACTTCTACGACCAGCGCGTGGGCCCGGAGGCGGTCTCCGCCCGGCATTTCGACTCCTGGTGGAAAGTCGCCCGCCGCAAGAATCCGGACCTGCTCACATTCACCCAGTCGACGGTCGTCAACGCCGATTCGGCCGCGGTGCTCGGCGGCGAATACCCCGACGCGTGGCGTCAGGGCGACATGCAGGTTCCGCTCACCTACCAGTTCGAGCCCGGAAACGACGACGACGGCGTCACCGCCCGCATCCCGATCGCGTTGCTCGCAGGGCTGCGCGCCGTCGGCTTCGACTGGCTGGTCCCCGGCATGCGCGTGGAACTGGTCACCGCACTGATCAAAACGCTCCCGAAAACCCTTCGCCGACAGGTGGTTCCGGCACCGGACTTCGCGGCCGCCGCACTGGCCGCGGTGAAACCCCGCTCCGAACCGATCACCACGGCGATGGCACGCGAACTGTCCCGGCTCGGCGCCTGCCGCATCGATCCCAAGGACTTCGACGTCACCGCCCTCCCCGACCACCTGCGCATGACGTTCGTCGCCGTGGACGAGAAGGGAGCCGTCCTCGGCCGGAACAAGGACCTCGCGTCGCTGCGCAAGTCGCTCGCCCCCCGCGTCCAGGTGGAGGTGGCGAAGGCGGCGTCGAACTCGGAGCGGCCCCCCGCACTCACGTGGACACCCGCCACCCTCGGTTCCCTCGAGGCCACCGTCACACGCGAACTCGGCGGTCAGAAAGTCACCGGCTACCCCGCCCTGGTCCCCGAGGGGGACGGTGTCGCCGTCCGCGTCCTCAGCACCGCCGCCGCACAGCGAGCCGCGATGCGCGACGGAACGCGCCGCCTTCTGCTGGCCGCCGTTCCCACCCAGGCGAAGACGGTGACGTCCGGTCTGAGCAACGCGCAGCGACTGGCGCTCGGACAGAACCCCGACGGCAGCCTCGACGCCCTGATCGACGACTGCCGTACCGCCGCCGCGAACCAGTTGATCGCCGCACACGGCACCCCCGTGCGCACACCGCAGGAATTCGACGCTCTCGTTGCGACAGCGCGCGCGGAGATGGCGCGGAACGTGGCAATCCTCGTGCGACTCGTGTCGCCGGTCCTCGAGGCGGACCACCGTCTCGCCGTCGTGCTGGAACGCGTGACCGGCGAGGCCGCCGACGACGTGCGGGAACAGCGGCAGTCGCTGCTGTTTCCCGGATTCGTCGCCGACGTCGGCGCCACCCGCCTGCGCGAACTGCCCCGCTACCTCGCGGCCGCCGTCGCACGTCTCGAAGCCCTGCCCGGGAGCGCACCGCGCGACCAGAAGGGAATGGATGCTCTCGATCGGGTGTACGCCGGATACGAACGCATGCTCGCCGGCCTGCCGGAAGAACGGCAGCACTCACCCGAAGTCGATGCGATCCACTGGATGATCGAGGAACTGCGCGTCAGCCTGTTCGCGCAGACACTCGGAACCCCGATCCCGGTCTCCGAGAAGCGGGTGCTGAGCGCCATGCAGAAAGTGCGCTGACGCGCAGGGCACTGCAGAACGTGCGCCGACTCGGGCTCAGGCGTCGTCCCGGGACTCGCGGTGCTCGCGTAGCTCTTTGATCTCGCGCGCGAAGTCCTCGGCGGAGCTGAACGACCGGTACACGGACGCGAACCGCAGATACGCCACCTCGTCGAGGTCACGAAGCGGACCGAGGATCGCGAGGCCCACCTCGTTGCTCGGGATCTCCGCGGAACCCGAGGCGCGGACCGCGTCCTCGACCTGCTGGGCAAGGAGATTCAGTGCGTCGTTGTCGACCTGCCTGCCCTGGCAGGCGCGGCGGACACCCCGCACCACCTTCTCCCGGCTGAACGGTTCGGTGACCCCACTGCGCTTGACCACCGACAGGACGGCGGTCTCGACGGTGGTGAACCGTCGACCGCACTCGGGGCACGAACGGCGGCGGCGGATGGCCTGTCCCTCGTCGGCTTCGCGCGAATCGACCACACGTGAATCGGGGTGCCGGCAGAACGGGCAGTGCATGGCGATTCCTTCGTCGTAGCCGTCGTGGCCGCAACTGTTCGCCTCCCCCGATGGCGAACCGACGAAGACGGATTCACGCAGCGGATGCACGATCTCGACGCGACCACACGCGGTGGTGGGACTGACAGCCTCCGAGACTACTCGGCCGTCCGGCGGGACAGTCATGCAGAGCCACCCCCGTCACCGGGTCGCGGACGACGGGACGATCAGACTCTGACCCGGGTGCAGCGCCGAATTGGACATGGCGTTGAGCTCCATGATCCGCTCGATCACCTGCGCCACCGGCAGTTCCGGTGCGATCCGCGCAGCGACCGCGGCCAGACTCTCGCCCTGCCGCACCTGCACCACCTCTGTCGCCGCCGAGTTGCTCACACTGCCGCCGGTGGCCAGTTGGGCCACCCCGACGAGCCCGCACAGCACCCCGGCGGTGATCACGACACTCGCGAGCACCGTCCGCCAGCCGACGTCGTTCGCCCCGCGTGCATGATCGGCGCGGGAGACACCGGTGTGGGCGGGCCGGTACGCGACGGCGCCGGACGACGGACGACGCAACTCCCCGCCGGTCCGCCGTCGACGCGGTTCGGTGCGGTACGCCCGTGCGGCGCCGGACCGGACGACACCCCGCTCGAGTGCCCGCCGGTTCAGCACTGCTTGCCGGTTCAGCACTGCCTGCGGATGGAGAACTGCGTTGCTCATCGGTACCTCCGCTGCTCGTATCCGTGTCGAGCTGTCGATGTCGAACTGTCGATGTCGAGAACTGCTGTCGAGAACTGTTACCGAACCGGTGGCGAACCGATCCGAGGCAAGTGTTCGATCACGCGTTCGAAAGAACACATGTTCGATTTCTACCACGACCCTCCGACAATGTCTCCACTTCTCGCGACACGTGTCGAACAGATGTTTGAAACTCCGAGGAAAGCGGGATAGATTCGTGTCACGCGGCACAGCAGTCACATGCGACCCAGGCCGAGAAGATCCACACACAGACGGAGGCACCTCGCCATGAAGGACGACAGCTCGACCGACGGTTCGACTCCACGTGTGAGCGGTGGCTCCGCCGCCGGGTTGACCGACCGGCAGCGCCGTGTCCTCGAGGTGATCCGCACGTCGGTCAACGAGCGCGGTTACCCGCCGAGCATCCGCGAGATCGGCGACGCGGTGGGGCTCACCTCCACCTCGTCCGTCGCCCATCAGCTGCGGACGCTGGAGCGGAAGGGCTTCCTCCGCCGGGATCCGAACCGTCCGCGCGCCGTCGACGTGCGCGGTCTCGACGAGGTCGCGGCGGGCGCCGCGGCGAACGCCGGCGCCGCGGTCGGGGTGGCGGCAGTCAAGTCCGGGACCGACAGCGCACCCCTGCCGGAGCCCACATTCGTCCCGGTCCTCGGCCGGATCGCCGCCGGTGGCCCGATCCTCGCCGAGGAAGCCGTCGAGGACGTCTTCCCGCTCCCCCGTGAACTCGTGGGCCAGGGTTCGCTGTTTCTGCTCAAGGTCGTCGGCGAATCGATGATCGACGCCGCGATCTGCGACGGCGACTGGGTGGTCGTCCGTCAGCAGAACGTCGCGGACAACGGGGACATCGTGGCAGCGATGATCGACGGCGAGGCCACCGTCAAGACGTTCAAGCGCACCGACAACGAGGTGTGGCTGATGCCGCACAACCCGCTGTTCGACCCGATCCCCGGCAACGACGCCGCCATTCTCGGCAAGGTCGTCACCGTCATGCGCAAGATCTAGCCACTACCGTCGGCAGGCACGAGT
>JBCEBZ010000380.1:37759-44865 GCA_039206675.1 Rhodococcus sp. (in: high G+C Gram-positive bacteria)
CCCCCTTGCTGGCATCGGCCGCCCCCGACATGCGAAATCTCGCCCCACCCCGCCCGCCCGCCCCGCGGGGGCCCCCCGGGCGAGCGCGGGGCCCCCCCACTCGCATCCACCCGGGTACGGCCGGAGGCCGGAGTTCGTTGCAGATACGCAGGTCGCCGCCCGTCAGAGATTGAGTCCGCGACCGATGATTTCCTTCATGATCTCGGTGGTCCCGCCGTAGATGGTCTGGACACGAGAATCCATGTACGCCTTCGCGATCGGATACTCCTTCATGTACCCGTAGCCGCCGTGCAGCTGCAGGCACCGGTCGATCAGCCGGACCTGCGCCTCGGTGGTCCACCACTTGGCCATCGCCGCTTCCTGCACCGACAGCTTCTCGTCGTTGAGCAGTTCGATGAACTTGTCGACGAGGACCCGGACGGCAGTCGCCTCCGTGGCGAGTTCGGCGAGCACGAAGCGCGTGTTCTGGAAGCTGCCGATCGACTTTCCGAAGGCCTTCCGGTCGCGGCAGTACTGGATCGTCATGTCCAGCGCCGATTCCATTGCGGCGGCGGCGACCACGGCGATCGACAGCCGCTCCTGCGGGAGGTTCTTCATCAGGTAGAGGAATCCCATGCCTTCCTCGCCGAGGAGGTTGGCGGCGGGGACGCGAACGTCGGTGAAGCTCAGCTCCGCGGTGTCCTGCGCCTTCATTCCGATCTTGTCGAGGTTGCGGCCGCGTTCGAACCCCGGCATGTCCCGTTCGACCACCAGGAGACTGAATCCCTGCGCCCCCTTGTCGGGATCGGTACACGCGACGACGATCACGAGGTCGGCGTTGATGCCGTTGGTGATGAACGTCTTGGAACCGTTGAGGACCCAGTCGTCGCCGTCGCGCACGGCACGGGTCTTGATGCCCTGCAGGTCGCTTCCGGTCCCCGGTTCGGTCATCGCGATTGCCGTGATCAGCTCACCCGACGCGAAGCCGGGCAGCCACCGCTGCTTCTGCTCTTCGTTGCTCAGTTCGAGCAGGTACGGCGCGACGACGTCGTTGTGCAGGGTGAAGCCGATTCCGCTGTACCCGCCGCGGGTCGTCTCCTCGGTGATGATCGCGTTGTACCGGAAGTCGCGCACGCCGCCGCCGCCGAATTCCTCCGGCACGGCCATGCCGAGGAAGCCCTGCTTTCCGGCCTCGACCCACAGGCTGCGGTCGACGATGTTCTGCTCTTCCCACTTGGCGTGGTTCGGCTCGGCGTGCTGGGCGAGAAACTTGCGGTACGACTCCCGGAACAGTTCGTGCTCCGGTTCGAACAGGGTGCGCTCCACGCCGACTCCTCGTGTCAACTGTCTGTTACGTCTCGTTCGAGATACGTCTCGTTCGACGGTAGAGGCGAGGAACGACGGGGTGAATGACCCAGGTGATCGGGATTCGTGACCCATCCGGTCACCGGTGTCAGGGCTTGCGGAACCCTGCGAGCCGGCGCATCACCGGGTAGGCGACGAGGATGCCCACCGAACCCCATGCGATGCCACCGAGTTCCACCGATCCGATCGTCAAGGTCAGGTCGCCGATGCCGGCGACGAGCGCCGCGGCGACCACGGTGAGGTTCACGGGGTCGGTGAAGTCGACGTCGGCGTCCATCCAGATCCGCACACCGAGGACGCCGATCAGTCCGTACAGCACGAGGGTGGCGCCGCCGATGACACCGTTCGGCACCGTGAACACGAGGGCGCCGAACTTCGGCGAGAACGCGAGAACCACGGCCGTGGCGGCCGCCACCCAGTAGGCGGCGGTGGAGTACACCCGCGTCGCGGCCATGACACCGATGTTCTCGGCGTAGGTGGTGGTTCCGGAACCGCCCCCGAACCCGGCGAGGGTGGTGGCCAGTCCGTCCGCGACGAGGGCGTCGCCGGCGACGTCGTCGAGGGAACGACCCGTCATCGCCGACACCGCCTTGACGTGGCCGACGTTCTCGGCGATCAGGACGATCACGACGGGCAGGGTCAGCGCGATCACGGACCATTCGAACGTCGGTCCCCGCAGTTCGGGCACACCGAACCAGGCCGCGTCGCGCAGCGCCGTCACCCGCTCCTCCGCGAGACCGCCGATCGCGGCGGCGAACACCCAGCCGACGACGACGCCGACGAGGATGCCGAGGCGGCCCAGCAAACCCGGGCCGAGGACGGTCACGAGCAGGATCGCGAGCAGGGTGACCCCGGCGATCAGGGGTTGCGACTCGAACGAATCCACCGCGGTGGGCGCGAGATTGAGCCCGATCAGCGCCACCACGGCGCCGGTGACGACCGGCGGCATCACCGCGTCGATGACCCGTGACCCGGCCAGTTTCACCGCGATACCGACGACGAGCAGCAGCAGGCCCGCGGCCGCGACACCGCCGAGTTGCGCTGCGGGACCGGAACTCTGTGCCGCCGTCAGCGGCGCGATGAATGCGAACGACGACCCCAGGTAGCTGGGGATGCGACCGCGGGTGATGAGCAGGAACAGGGCGGTCCCGATCCCCGAGAACAGCAGCGTCGTGGTGACCGGGAACCCGGTGATCGTCGGCACCAGGAGGGTGGCGCCGAACATCGCGATGACGTGCTGCATCCCGATTCCGACCGTGCGCGGCCAGGTGAGGCGCTCGCCGGGAGCGACCACCTCGCCCTCGCCGATCCGCCTGCCGTCGCCGTGCAGCGTCCACCCGAATGCCCGTGTGGGAGCGGACGCACCCGCAGAGCCGACCGGACCGTCGGGGGTGTCGGGTGCGCCGGTTTCTCGTTTCGTCACAGTTGGCCAATCGTAGGCACGATGTGGGAGTTGCGCGCCCTCTGGGCCGGAACCCGTGGAAAACCGGAACAGGACACCGGGACTAGGCGCCGAGCACCCGCACCGCCGCGGCGCGCGCCTCCGCGGGATCGCTCGTGGCGAGCACGTCCTCGGCGGCCCGGCGGCAGTCGTCCAGCGTGACCGATCCCACCTTCGCTCCCACACCGGATACGGCGGCACCCGCGCAGGACAGCGACGTGACACCGAGTCCGATCAGGACGCACGCGAGCAGTGGGTCGGCGGCGGCCTCGCCGCAGACGCCGACGGGTTTGCCCGCCGCGACACCGGCCTCTGCCGTGCGCGCGACGAGTGCGAGAACGGCCGGCTGCCAGGGATCGGTGAGCGAGGCCAGGTCGGACGACATCCGGTCGGCGGCCATCGTGTACTGCGCCAGATCGTTGGTGCCGATGGACAGGAAGTCGACGTGGCGCAGCAGGCGGTCGGCCAGCAGCGCCGCGGCAGGCACCTCGACCATCACCCCGGGCACGAGGCCGCGGGCGCGGACCTCGGCCGCGAAGGATTCGGCCTCGGCGGGGGTCGAGATCATCGGCGCCATCACCCACGGCTGCGACTGCGTCTGCTTCGCTGCGGCGGCGACGGCGTCGAGTTGCCTGGTGAGGATCCCCGGGTTCTGTTCGGCGATGCGGATGCCACGGACACCAAGTGCGGGGTTCGCCTCCTCGGCGTGGTTGGCGAAGCGCAGCGGCTTGTCCGATCCCGCGTCGAGGGTCCGGATCACCACTTTCCGGCCCGCGAACGCGTCGAGCACCTCGCCGTAGATCTCGGCCTGCTCGTCGACCCCGGGCTCGGAATCGCGGTCCAGGAAGCACAACTCGGTGCGGAACAGTCCGACGCCCTCGGCGGCGGTCCCGGACGCCGACCGCGCTCCGGCCCCGTCCTGCACGTTGGCGAGGATCGAGACGGCGTGTCCGTCGCTCGTGCGGCCGGGTCCTTCCCACGACTGGATGCGGAGCCGTTCGGCGCGGCCGTGTTCCACCGCTGCGCGGGCCTCGACGGGGTCCGGTTCCATCACGAGTTCGCCCGCCGAGCCGTCGAGGAGGACCGGGGTGCCCGGGACGACGGATTCGAGATCACGCACCGCGACGACACACGGGATGCCCAGCTGCCGCGAGATGATCGCGGTGTGGCTGGTCGGGCCGCCGAGAACGGTCACGAGTCCGACGATCAGCTCGGGATCGAGACCGGCGGTGTCGGCGGGCGCGAGGTCCTGGGCGCAGAGGATCGACGGCGTCGTGGGCACGGGGATGCCGGGCTCGGGCAGGCCGAGGAGTTCGGAGACGACCCGGTCGCGGATGTCGCGCAGGTCGGTCACGCGTTCGGCCATCAGCCCGCCCATCTTGGTGAACAGGGTGGCGAACTGCTCGGTGGCCTCGGCTGCCGCCTCGCCGGCCGGGGTTCCGCCGGCGATCAGCTTCTGTGCCGCACCGAGCCAGCCGCGGTCGGCGGCCATCGCCGCGTTCGCCTGCAGCACCTCTGCCGCGGCGCCGGAGACGCTCGCCGCGCGGTCGCGCAGTCGCTGTGACACGACGGCCGCCGCCTCCTCGAAGCGGACCTTCTCCGCATCGCGCGACGCCTCGTCGATCCGGGCCGATCCGGGTGCGACCTCCGGTCGCGGGGCCGGCCAGATCACCGGCGCGTAGGCAATGCCCGGTACCACCGGCGTACCTCGCACGATTTCACGGTCTTCGGTCATCGGGTCCTCCTGGCCGGCTCGTTCTGTCGTCACGCAGTCGGAAATGCGAATCGACTATGTGACGGAGATTACTCTCAACTCTTGACATGTCAACACACTCGGGCGTAAAACAACATGACACAACATTTCGTGTGATGCAGACCATAACGGATCTCGTCACCGAACACTTCATCGACGAGAACAGGAACGGGGTCACGGTGTATCCGGAAGAACGCCAGCAAGCGGTCACCACGCTGATCTCGCAGCGGGGGCGCATGTCGGTCGCCGACCTCTCCGACACATTCGGCGTCACCACCGAGACCGTGCGCCGCGACCTCGCGCTGCTCGAACGCCTCGGCCACATCCGCCGCGTGCACGGCGGCGCGGTGCCCGCGGCTTCCCTCACCGTCACCGAGCCCGGCATGACGGAGCGCGATCACACCCGTGCCGAGCAGAAGGACCGGATCGCCAAGCGCGCCGCCGCGTACCTGCCGCCGTCCGGTGGCAGCGTGCTGTTCGACGCGGGAACCACCACCGGGCGGATCATCCCGGAACTCCCGTCCGATCTGGACCTCACCGTGATCACCAACTCGGTGCCGATCGCGGCCCGGCTCGCGGGACTCAACTCGGTGACCCTGCACCTGCTCGGCGGCCGGGTGCGCGGCATCACGCAGGCCGCCGTCGGTGAGGAGGCCCTGCGCATCCTCGACGTCCTTCGCGTCGACGTCGCGTTCATCGGCACCAACGCACTCAGCGTCGGCCACGGCCTGTCCACGCCGGACACCGAGGAGGCCGCCGTCAAGCGCGCGATGGTCCGGTGCGCCAACCACGTCGTCGTGGTCGCCGACTCGTCGAAGGTCGGCCGGGAGCACCTCGTCAGCTTCGCCCCCATCCACAGTGTCGACATCCTCGTCACCGACGCCGAGATCAGTTCCGCAGACCGAGCCCACTTCCACGACCAGGGAATCGAGGTGGTGATCGCATGATCGTCACGCTGACCGCCAATCCGAGCATCGACCGCACCGTCAACCTGCTCGGTCGGCTCGAACGGGGAACCGTCCTGCGCGCAGCCGCGACCCACAGCGACCCCGGAGGCAAGGGCGTCAACGTCGCCCGCGCACTCACGTCCGCCGGAGTCGACGCTGTCGCCGTGCTGCCCGGCAACGCGGGCGATCCCCTGCTCGCCGCCTTGTCCGAGCACGGGATCGAGCACGTGACCGTGGCGACGCCCGGTTCGGCACGCACCAACATCACCATCACCGAACCCGACGGCACCACCACCAAGATCAACGAACCCGGCGTCACGATGTCGGCCGGGTCCCTCGCCGATCTGCAGTCGGAGATCATCGAACGCGGGTCCCGGGCCGAATGGGTGGTGCTGTCCGGTTCCCTTCCCCCGGGCATTCCCAGCGACTGGTACGCCACGCTCGTCGAGGCGCTGCGGTCGGCGTCGTGCCGGGTCGCCGTCGACACGTCGGACGCCCCGCTGCTCGCCCTCGCGGACCGGTTCCCGGCGGCCTCCCCCGATCTCGTGAAACCGAACAGCGAGGAACTCGCGCAACTCACCGGCGCCGACGGGCACCTGCTCGAGGAGTCCGCGCTGCGCGGAGACCCGACGGCCACCGCCCACGCGGGCAGGCAACTCGTGGACCGTGGGGTCGAGGCCGTCCTCGCCACGCTCGGCGCCGCGGGCGCCGTTCTCGTGACGGAGGCGGGCGCCTGGTGGGCCACGCCACCACCGATCGTCGCCCGCAGCACCGTCGGCGCCGGCGACTCCTCGCTGGCCGGCTACCTGGCGGCGCACCTGTCCGGCGCGTCGCCCGCGGACTGCCTCCGATCCGCCGTCGCCTACGGCAGCGCGGCGGCCGCCCTTCCGGGCACCACACTGCCGACCCCCGAACACGTCGACATCGACGCCGTCACCGTCACCGCCCTCAGCTCCCCCGCCCCCGATCCGGCCTGAACCAGAAGGAAACACCATGTCTCACTCGACACCCGACCGCGATTCGGGGCCGCAGATCATCAGCGAAGATCTGATCTCCCTGGACACCGACCTCGGAGCCACCAAGGAGGACGTGATCGCCGCGCTCTCCCAGCGTCTGGCGGACGCCGGTCGCGCCACCGAAGCGGACTCTCTCCGCGACGCCGCCCTGGCGCGTGAATCACAATCGGCGACAGGACTTCCCGGCGGGATCGCGATCCCGCACTGCCGCTCGGAGGCCGTCGTGGCGGCATCTCTCGGATTCGCCCGGCTCGCCCCGAAGGTCGACTTCGGCGCCCCCGACGGACCCGCCGATCTGGTGTTCCTCATCGCCGCACCCGAGGGCGCCGGTGCGGAGCACATGAAGCTGCTCTCCTCGCTTGCCCGGGCGCTGGTGCGCCCGGCCTTCGTCGGCGCGCTGCGTGACGCGAAGACCCCCGGCGAGATCGTCACCCTGGTGAACGACGTCCTGGCACCCGCACCCGCCGCCGCACCCGCTGCGGCCGCGACGGCCGCTGCAGCACCCGCCGCCGCTGCTGCGGCGGCTCCGGCAACGAAGCCCGAACCGGTCGCCGTCGACAAGGAACCGGAGCCCGAGGCGGGGCCGAAGCACATCGTCGCGGTCA
>JBCEBZ010000381.1:0-3348 GCA_039206675.1 Rhodococcus sp. (in: high G+C Gram-positive bacteria)
GGGTGGTTGATGAGCCGCAGCGGCCGGCCAAGTCCCGTGCCCTGCCCGGGCGGCTGTTCGATTCCGTCGGTGGCGTGCGGGTAACGCTGTGGTTGTTCGTCGCCGCGGTGATAGTCGCGCCGCTCGCCACCGTCGTGTCACTCGGGTTCGGCGGCAACCACATTGCGCAACTGATCGACGACGACATCGTCGGCGCCGCCACCCACAGCGTGGTCTCGGCCGGCCTGTCGGCGGTGTTCGCGGTGGCCCTCGCTACCGTGATGGCGCTACTGCTCGACCGCACGGATCTGCCCGGACGCGGCGTTCTGCGCCTGATCCTGTTGTCGCCGTTGATGATCCCACCGTTCGTCGGGGCGATCGCGTGGACCGGGCTTCTCGGCCCGAGCGGCCTGGTGAACCGATTCTGGACGGAGCGGTTCGGTGGTCCGCTGTGGAACATCTACGGCGGCGACGGCGTCGTCTTCCTGCTCACGGTGCATTCGTACCCGCTGGCGTATCTGATCATCGCGGCGGCGTTGCGGAAGGTGCCGGGCGACCTCGAGCAGATCGCCCGCATCGGTGGTGCCTCCCCGTGGCGCGCGATGCGCACCGTGACGCTGCCGCTGTTGCGTCCCGCCCTGCTCGCCGCGTTCACCCTCACCGCGGTGTCGAACCTGGCCGACTTCGGGATTCCCGCACTGATCGGCCTGCCGGAGCGATACGTGACGTTGTCGACGATGGTGTACCGCTATATCCAGTCCGGCACGGTGGACCGGCCGCTCGAGGTGGTCTCCACCATCGGGGTCGTGCTGCTGTCGCTCGCAGTCCTCGCGGTGTTCGTCGATCGGCGACTGTCACGGCGCAGCAGGCAACTCGACGGTCCGGTCACCGCGCCGCAGCCGTTGCCGCTCGGCGGTGGCCGCCTCCTGGCCGGCGCGCTCATCTGGACCGTCGGTCTCGCGCTGATGGGGTTTCCGATCTTCGCGCTCGCCTCCCAGGCGCTGCTCCCCGCCCCGGGCGTACCGCTGACCTGGGACAACCTGACGCTCGCGAGCATCGTGGCAGCCGTGACCGCACCGGGCACCGTGGTCGGCGTGCAGAATTCGCTCCTGCTCGCCGTCGGCGCGGGAATCGTGTGCGCTTTCGCAGGCCTCGTGATCGGGGTGCTCACCACCCGCACCCGGTCGCGGGACAACGCGGGCCTCGATCTGCTCGCAATGCTGCCGCAGGCCGTGCCCGGACTGGTCATCGCGGTGGGCTGGCTGATCGTCGGCCGCTACACGGGCCTGTTCGACACCCGCTGGGTGATCCTGTGCGCCTACGTCACCGCGTTCCTGGCGATCGTCGTGCAGGCGGTGCGTGCGCCGTTGTCCACCACCCCCGGTTCACTGGAGGAGGCGGCGCGCGCATCCGGTGCGTCCCGCCTCCGATCACTGCGCGACGTGCCGGTCGCGATGACGGTGCCCGCCGCGGCCACGGGCGGTGTGCTGGTGGCGTTGACCGCGGTACGCGAGCTGACCATGTCGGTGCTGCTGGTGGCACCCGGCACCCAGACTCTCGGGGTGTCCATCTTCACCCTGCAGCAGGCCGGCGACTACAACGCCGCGTCCGCGCTGTCCCTGCTCGTCGCGCTCGTCGGCATCGCCGGTCTCGGCCTGTTCGCCGGCACCCGCGCCGGGCGCTGACCCACTCCACAGATCGGAATCCTCGTCATGTCCGCGATCACCCTCACCGGTGTCGACCTCCACTATCCCGACGGCACCGCGGGGCTGTCCGGCGTCGACCTGGATGTACGCGACGGCGAGTTCGTCGCGCTCGTCGGACCGTCGGGTTCCGGCAAGACCACCCTGCTCCGCACGGTCGCCGGGTTTCTCGCCCCCACCGCGGGGCTCGTACGCCTGGGCGACGAGGTCGTCGCCGACGGCACCCGCGCCGTACCTCCCGACAAGCGCGGACTGGGAATGGTGTTCCAGCAGCATGCGATCTGGCCGCACCGCAGCGTCGGGCGCAACGTCTCCTACCCCCTCGAAGTCGCCAAGGTGCCGCGCGCCCGGCGAGCCGAGCGGGTCGCCGACGTGCTCGACCTGGTGGGGCTGCCCGGGTTGGCGAAGCGTGATCCGGCGACGCTGTCCGGTGGGCAGCGCCAGCGCGTCGCTCTCGCCCGGGCGCTGGTGGCGCAACCCCGCGCGCTGCTGCTCGACGAGGCGCTGTCCGCACTGGACGAACCGCTGCGCGATCGGTTGCGTCTGGAGCTGCGCACCCTCACCCGGGCGCAGAACCTGACGGCCGTGCACGTCACGCACGATCGTGCGGAGGCCCTCGCCCTCGCCGACCGGGTCGTCGTCCTCGACGGCGGGCGGATTCAACAGGTCGGCACACCGGAGGAACTCGTACAACGGCCGCGCTCGGCCTTCGTCGCGAAGTTTCTCTCGGACGCGAACCTGCTGCCCGGCACCGTGTCCGAGCACGGCTTCTCGAGCACCGACGGCGGCGTGCACGTGAGCCGGGATAGCCTGGCGGACAGATCATCCGGAACCGGAGTCCTCGCCGTGCTTCCCTCCGACATCGAGGTCACGTCGATGGAGAGCGCGGGTACCACCCAGGGGATCGTGATGTCGTCACTGTTCGGGCGCGACTCGAGCGACGTCGTGGTGTCCTGCCACGGGGCCACATTCCGGTGCGCGGTCCGCGGAACCCGGCCGGTGGTCGGCGACCGCGTCGGGCTGACGATCCGCCGAGCCCTGTTCTACCCGGACCCGGCGAAGACCGCGCTGCCCGCTCGCGGCGCCGCGGCGCTCGCCGGCGTGCCGCGATGAGCGTTGCCCGTGGGACATGGTGGTCACGTCTCCGTCGTTCCCGGACTTCGAGTCCCGCCGTCTCGCTGCCGTGCCGGCGGACGACCGATGGTGGGTGCGAGCCGCCACAATCCGGCGGCCGCGAACACGTGCCACAGCGCGTGTCCCGGCAGGAGACAATTCGGGCGGCAGATCGACGTCCGGTCGCCCACGGCGCCGAGCAGCGCGCCGGACGCGACAAGCACTGACGCGACGATCGTCGTGCGCCGCAACTCCGGTCGGACGCGGGCGCGTTCCAGGCAGAGTCCGACGGCGACCGCGGCGAGCAGTGCCTGCACGATCGTCGACGCCGTCGGGCCGGCAGCCACGACGGGAATCATCAGGAGCGGGACAACGAGCCACCACCCCGGCGACAGCCGGCGGCCGAGCCGATCGGACGCGGTGTCGACGGCGATGTAGGCGAGCAACGTCGCGATCGGGATGTCGTGTGCGTAGCCCTGCCACGGCGGGTCGGGTCCGTGCTGGATGAGCGACCCGACACCGACCGCGACGACGAGCAGGCCGTAGGTGACGG
>JBCEBZ010000382.1:0-24914 GCA_039206675.1 Rhodococcus sp. (in: high G+C Gram-positive bacteria)
AGATGTGCTTGCCCGCCTCGGCCATCGCGACGCCGATCTCGCGGTGCAGGAAGTTGGGGGCGGTGATGCTGACCGCGTCGATGTTCTCGTCGGCGGCGATGTCGCGCCAGTCCGTCAGCGCTGCGCCGAACCCGAACTGGGCGGCGGCTTCCTCGGCGCGGCCGGGTACCTCGTCGGCGACGGCGCCCAGCCGGATCGTCGGGGCTTCCGGAAAGTGGTGGCGCTGGCGTAGATACGCGTTCGTGTGCACTCGGCCCATCCAGCCGAATCCGGCCACTGCTACTGCGATCTCGGTGGGGCTGACGTTGGTCAAGGTCGACTCCGGAACTACTCGTGCGGCGGGTGTCTCTACGACAGTGCTGCGCGCCGGGAGCGAAGTCAATCGTTTGTGCAGACAAAGTGGCTCTCGAGGGGAATTTGATGGGTTTCCGCCTGAGGCAGGGGACCGCCGATCCTCGGGCCAGCGTTCCCCTTCGCCCTCGACGGCTATGCGTCCGCGCGTCGCACCAACGTCGGCACGCCTGCGTCGACCCGGACCACGCATTGATCGAGCGCCTCGAACATCTCCTCCCCCGAGGCTCCGGAAATGGAGAGGTCGTGCAACACTTGCCCTTCCGAGGCGAGAAGTGAGACCTGCGGTGCAACGTCCTCACCCGGGTCCGGGTTCGAGTCCGTTCCCGCGGTCCGCATGACGGCGGCGAGAATGCTGCCGGTGTCGTCCGCCAGGACCTGCAGGTGGGAAACCTTCGGTGATTCCTGTGTGGTCATGCGAGTACGCCTCCTTCGAGATGGAACCAGATGCCCGAATTCGAACTGTTGTGAATGCCGAGCACGTACCACTGCTTACTGGGTCCGCCGAACACCGGTTGGTTGGCGGTGCCCTGCCACTGCGTCACCAGGATCTTCGTGCCACCGCCACCCTGACTGGCATCGAGCTTCGCCGTCGCCAACTGCGGCCCCTTCCAGATGTCCCCGAACGAGAACGAGAACTGATTCGCCTGACCAGCGGCGAGAAAAAGCCCCTGCGGCGTTGTCGACCAAGCCATTTCGGTGTCCTTCCGTCGATTCGCGAATGCGATACAGGACCGACCGTACGGCGACCGTCACCGGGTGAAACGAGTAGTCGACTACCCGAACCCCGGCGCGAATCCCTTCGACGTGAACTACGTGGGATATCAGACGAGAACCGCCGGCGCCTTCCCCGGCGTCGGCGGCTCTTCATCCGCTCCGAGAACGCTACGCACTGTAGGTCTTGCCCGGTCGCGGGTGACAGTGACGCCATATCGCCTCTCGGCAAGTGGTCGCTCGCAGCGACTTTTCTGGTGTGGTACCCGGGGTATGCGCGCCGCTGTCAGGTGGTTCAACAGCAGACTGCCGGGTTGTATTCCGCGGCGCGTCCGGCCAGAGACGGCACATCCGGGCAATCCTCGCTAGGCGGTGGTGACGTCGGGCGGGTCGGGAAGGTCGACGTCGAGGACGAAGTCGAGCCAGATGAGGGCGTCGGCGAGGGTCTCCGCCCGCATGGTGGCGTCGAATTGCCCGGCAGCGGCCATTGCCCGCCGCACCTCCGCGAGGTCCTCGGCGAGGAACGCCGACACGGTCCGCAGCACCCAGCGCTCCGACGCCGACAACGCGTCGACGTCGACGGGCCCGCCGTCGGTGAAGCGCAGGTCGAGGATGAACCTCTCCCCCGGTCCCGCCGCGCCCAGCCGCGCGACGACCACCCCGACGATCGCATCGACAACCCAGGCGAGCACGTCGCCGTATTCCGGTCCATCTCCGGCCGCGCGCGGTTCGGCGCACACCCGGGAGATCTCGTCCGAGAACCTGGCGGCGTCACGGTCACCGGCCAGTCGCATCAGCCTGCCGCCGACGGCCGCGGCCGCCGAACTGGTGGGGCGGTCCGCGTTCGATCCCATACTTCGAGTGTGCCCTGACCCGGGCACCGTCACACGCGAGGCCGTCGGTAGGGCCCCACCGGTCCCGGCCGCCCAAAGCTGACCGGTGGGGTCTACCACCCGTGTAGCGGCGTCCGACGGAATTCGATTCGGCGTCGGCGCGCTGCGTACGGGCACACCGCCCGATCCCTCGGATGGGCGGACTCTCATCTCGGTCGCGAGATGGCGAATTCGCGATTCGCTTCGCCTGCAACTGATTGGACGCTATCGCGAACTAAGGTAAAGTGCAAGTAAAGATCGCTCGCCGCCGATGTGCAGCACGGTGACCGATCTCGACCGCGCCGTCGCGGAACCGGAGGTGACCATGCAACCCTCCGAACGAGTGCGGCCCCTGCCACGCCGAGCGGTCGCGGCGATCGTCGGCGTCCTCGTCTTCGTCACACTGCTGGTGATCGGACCTCGGTTGATCGGCGTGTACGTCGACTGGTTGTGGTTCGGCGAGGTCGGTTATCGCACGGTGTGGGGCACCGTCCTCGTCACCCAGCTGATCCTGTTCACCGTGGTCACCCTGATCGCGGCCGGGTTGTTCTTCGGCATGGCGGTGTGGGCGTTCCGGTCGCGGCCGATCATCGTCACGGTGGGCGTCGCCGACGATCCGATCGAGCAGTATCGGACGGCGGTGCTGCGCCGGCCGAAACTGTTCGGGATCGGCGTGCCGTTGTTGCTGGGACTGCCGTTCGGGTTGAGCGCACAGGCGCATTGGGACACGGTGTTGCTGTTCCTGCGCGGTGGAACGTTCGGGACGGTGGATGCGGAGTTCGGTCACGACGTCGGCTTCTACGTCTTCGACCTGCCGTTCTATCGACTGGTGCTGACGTGGCTCCTCGTAGCCGTCTTCATGGCACTCGTGCTGAGTCTGTGCACCCACTACCTGTTCGGCGCAATCCGCTTGTCGTTCAAGGACACGACGGCCCGCAAGGGTGCGGTGGGGGCACTGACGCGGCCTGCCCGCATCCAGCTTGCGGTGCTCGCCGGAACGTTCATCGCGCTGAAGGCCGTCGCGTACTGGTTCGATCGGTACCAGCTGTTGTGGAGCAGTCGCAAGGAGCCGACGTTCACCGGTGCGGGGTTCACCGACATCAACGCGGTGCTGTCGGCCCGGCTGATCATGGTGGCGATCGCGGTGGTGTGCGCGGCAGCGTTCTTTGCCGCAATCATCCTGCGGGATCTGCGAATTCCGGCGCTGGCCACTGCGCTGCTGGTGCTGTCGTCGATTCTGGTCGGCGGGGTGTGGCCCGCGCTGGTGGAGCAATTCTCCGTCCGCCCGAACGCCGCCGACCGGGAGAGCCCGTATATCGAGCGCAATATCGCCGCGACCCGGCAGGCGTACGGCATCGACCTCGGCCGGGTCGACTACCAGCCCTATCCCGGGGTCGGCACGCGTCCGCCGCGCGACATTCCGGCCGATCGCACCACCATCGCCAACGCCCGCCTGCTCGACCCGAATGTGCTCTCGCGCACTTTCACCCAGCAGCAGCAGCTGAAGAACTTCTACGGCTTCACCCCACATCTCGACATCGACCGGTACGTCATCGACGGGGAGGTCGCCGACTACATCGTCGCCGCCCGCGAACTCTCGCCGAATAGCTTGAGCGGCAATCAAACCCAGTGGATAAACCGGCACACCGTGTACACCCACGGCAACGGGTTCGTCGCCGCACCGGCGAATCGGGTCAATGCCGCGGTGCGGGACGCCGCCGGCACCGGCAGCGACAGCGGCTACCCGATCTACACCGTCTCCGACATCGCATCTCAGGCCGGTGGGCAGCAGTTGATTCCGGTGCAGCAACCACGCATCTACTTCGGCGAAATGATCGCCGCCGCGACCCCGGACTACGCGATCGTCGGCGCCGCCGACGGGACGGCACCGCGCGAGTACGACACCGACACCTCGCAGTACACCTACACCGGCGCCGGGGGTGTGCCGGTCGGCAGCTGGGTCAACCGGCTGGCGTTCGCCGCCCGGTACGCCGAACGCAACATTCTGTTCTCCGGCGCGATCGGGGCGGAGTCGAAGATCATCTTCAACCGCGATCCGAAGACCCGCGTCGAACACGTCGCACCCTGGCTGACCACCGACAGCAACCCGTATCCCGCGGTCGTCGGCGGGCGGATCACGTGGATCGTCGACGGCTACACCACCGCCCCGCACTACCCGTATTCGCAGACCGGGTCGTTGACCGAACCGGTCACCACCGACACCGGCCGGATGCTGCCCCGCGAAGAGGTGTCGTACGTGCGCAATTCGGTCAAGGCGACCGTCGACGCCTACGACGGCACCGTCACCCTCTACCAGATCGATCGGGACGACCCGGTTCTGGACGCGTGGATGCGCGTCTTTCCCGGCACCGTCCGGCCCCCGGAATCGATCGGCGCCGAACTGCGGGCCCATTTCCGTTATCCCGAGGACCTGTTCCGGATCCAACGCGAACGCCTCGCGAAATACCACGTGAACGACCCGCGGGAATTCTTCACCAACAATGCGTTCTGGTCGGTACCGAGTGACCCGACGTCCGACACCACCGACCCGCAGCCGCCGTACTACGTACTGGTCGGCGACCGGGACACCGCGGCTCCGTCGTTCCGTCTGGCCAGCGCCATGGTCGGCTTCAACCGCGAGTTCCTCTCCGCCTACATGTCGGTGCACTCGGACCCCGAGAACTACGGGAAGGTGGAGATCCTGCAGTTGCCGACCGACACCCAGACCCAGGGCCCGCAGCAAACGCAGAACTCGATGATCTCCGACACCCGGGTGGCGTCCGAGCGCACCCTGCTCGAACGATCCAACCGGATCCACTACGGGAACCTGCTGACCCTGCCGATCGCCGACGGCGGTGTCCTCTACATCGAGCCGTTGTTCACCGAACGGCTCACCGCCACGGCCGACGCCTCGACGTTCCCGCAGCTGTCCCGGGTGCTGGTGAGCTACCGCGAACCCGGCACCGGGGGCGTCCGCGTCGGCTACGCACCGACCCTCGCCGAAGCGCTCGACCAGGTCTTCGGGGCCGGCACCGGTCGGGCCGCGACCGCGCCCGGGGGCGACGCCGCCACCGCACCACCACCCGGTCCCGGGCCGGAGGCTCCCCCACCCGCAGAGGCAGCACCGGCGCAGCCCGACCCCGAACAGTTGCGGGCCGCTGTCGTCGAACTCGACTCTGCGCTCGCGGCCCTGCGCGCAGCCCAGCACACCGGCGATTTCACCGCGTACGGCGTCGCCCTGGACGGGTTGCAGCGTGCCATCGACAACTATCTTTCCGCCGGCGGCAGCCTCAACTGACGTCCCGAATCCGAACGGTGTAGTTTTGCCGTACGCCTTATCCTCAGGGGACTCCGAGTGAGCACCGTCACGGCCACCGGACACGGCCGAGAAATCTGCACGAAACATGCACGTTACGTTCCGTTCGTACAGTGTTGCCCCGACGCACCCCCACCTCATCCGCGGGGTACACGCGAGGGAGAAACACATGAGTGGGAACGCCGTCCGTCTGCAGGCGATCAAGGACGTCGAGGCCTATGTGCCCCCGGCCGTCAGTTTCGTCGACGACGAGAAGCCGGGCGAGATCTTCGGCCAGAACGTGTTCAGCAAGACCGTGATGCAGAAGCGTCTGCCGAAGTCGGTCTACAAGTCCGTCATCGCCACGATCGAGAAGGGCAAGCCTCTCGACCCGATGGTCGCCGACGCGGTCGCGTCGGCAATGAAGGACTGGGCACTCGAGAAGGGCGCCACGCACTACGCGCACGTCTTCTACCCCCTCACGGGCCTGACCGCGGAGAAGCACGACAGCTTCTTCGACCCGGTCGGTGACGGGTCGGCGCTCGCCGAATTCGCAGGTAAGACGCTCGTCCAGGGCGAGCCCGACGCGTCGAGCTTCCCCAACGGCGGGCTCCGCAACACGTTCGAGGCGCGCGGTTACACCGGCTGGGACGTCACCAGCCCGGCGTACGTGCTGGAGAACCCGAACGGCAACACCCTGTGCATTCCGACGGTGTTCGTGTCGATGACCGGGGACGCGCTCGACCACAAGACGCCGCTGCTGCGCTCGCAGCAGGCGATGGGTGTCCATGCGGAACGCATCCTGACGCTCTTCGGCCACGACAACATCGAGAACATCGTCTCGTTCTGCGGACCGGAACAGGAGTACTTCCTCGTCGACCGGCACTTCTTCCTGGCCCGGCCCGACCTGCTCAACTCCGGCCGCACCCTGTTCGGCGCCAAGCCGCCCAAGGGCCAGGAGTTCGACGACCACTACTTCGGCGCCATCCCCGAGCGCGTCCTCGGCTTCATGATGGACACCGAGCGTGAGCTGTTCAAGCTCGGCATTCCGGCGAAGACCCGGCACAACGAGGTCGCCCCGGGCCAGTTCGAGATCGCACCGATGTTCGAACGCGGCAACATCGCCGCCGACCACCAGCAACTGCTGATGACGACGCTCAAGACGATCGCCAAGAAGCACGGCATGGCGTGCCTGTTCCACGAGAAGCCGTTCGACGGCGTCAACGGCTCCGGCAAGCACGTCAACTTCTCGCTCGGCAATTCCGAACTCGGCAGCCTCCTCGTACCCGGCGACAACCCGCACGACAACGCCCAGTTCCTCGTGTTCTGCGCCGCCGTCATCCGCGGTGTGCACAAGTACGGCGGCCTGCTCCGCGCCTCCGTCGCCTCGGCGACCAACGATCACCGACTCGGCGCGAACGAGGCTCCCCCGGCCATCATCTCCGTCTTCCTCGGAGATCAGCTCGCCGGCGTGTTCGAACAGATCGCGAAGGGTGCGGCCACCTCGTCGAAGGGGAAGGGCACCATGAAGATCGGTGTCGACACCCTGCCCGTGCTCCCCACCGATCCGGGCGACCGCAACCGCACGAGCCCGTTCGCCTTCACCGGCAACCGGTTCGAGTTCCGGGCGCCGGGTTCGATGCAGACCGTCAGCGGTCCCATCGTCACGATCAACACGATCATGGCCGAGTCGCTCGACTACATCGCCACCGAACTCGAGACCGCCGTCGCGAACGGAACCGACTTCGACACGGCGGTGCAGAACCTGCTCACCGAGATCATCACCAACCACGGTGACGTCGTGTTCAACGGGGACGGGTACTCGGAGAACTGGCAGAACGAGGCGGCCGCGCGCGGACTGCCGAACCTGCGCACGACCCTCGACGCGCTGCCCGAACTGATCACCGAATCGGCGGTCGAACTGTTCGGCAAGTACCAGGTGTTCAACCACCGGGAGATGCACTCTCGCTACGAGATCGGCCTCGAACAGTACGCGCTCACGATCGGTGTGGAAGCACGGCTGACCCTGGAGCTGGGACAGACGTCGATCCTCCCCGCCGCGATTCGCTACCAGACCGAGTTGGCGCAGAACGTCGCGGCGCTGAAGGCGGCCGGCGTGGACGCGGACCTGTCCGCACTCGAGGCCGTGTCCGCACCCCTGACGAACCTCCGGGCCGCGCTCGCCGAGTTGAAGTCCGCCCTCGCCGCTCAGGGCGACTCGGAGGCGTTGTCCGAGGCCACGCATGCCCAGGACGCCCTCCTGCCCGCGATGGCCGCCGTTCGCGCAGCAGCGGACAGCCTCGAGGACATCGTGGCCGACGACCTCTGGCCGCTGCCCACGTACCAGGAGATGCTCTACGTCCTCTGACGTAGTTCCCCACGAAATCGAGGTCCGGAACCTACCGCGGTAGGTTCCGGACCTTCGTGTCGACTCACTCGCCGAGCGCTACGACGGAATCCCAATCGACAACGGCGGCGCAATTGCGCCGCAGCAGCGCGAGAACGAGCTGGTTCACCACGTCGTTGTCGGGGAGTACCGCGACCGCGGCGAGTGTGACGTAGAGGCCGCTGAGTAGCTGGACCCTGTAGTCGGCCGTCGCCTGCCGCTCGTCGTATCCGGAGGATTTCTCGGCAAACACATCGATGTATGCCTTCAGCAATCGCGTCTCGTGGAGTCGGCGTTCGGCGATGTCGACACTGCCCGACATGAAGTACGCGAAGTCGTACATCGGATTGCGCAAGCCGGTGAACTGCCAATCCAGGAGCACGGCCGACACTCCCGCCTCCGACCTCTCGAAGAGAACATTGTCGACCCGCGGGTCTCCGTGGGTGAGTGTCAGGTGCTGCTGAGGCAGGCCGTACCAGGTGCGAACGAGCGCGACGGCATCTCGGATGGCGGCGAGGAAGTCCGGCGGGAGGTCGGCGGCGAAGCGAGTCAGCGCGGCCGCGGCCCCGCGTTCCGCGGCATCGCACCAGTAGTCGGAGACCTCGGACATGCGGACCAACCACGCGGGCGCCGCCTCGTCGGTCAGCGGGAAGAAGCTGGAATGCAGGCGAGCGAGTTCTGCGACAAGAGATTCCGCCTCGCCCACACCACAACCGGCGGCTTGATTGCCCGGAGTCGTCGTTGTCGTCAAGTCCTCCAGGACGAGGTTGATGTTCGTCTCGTCCCCGGCCACCCAGTAGCACTGCGGGATCCGGCACGCCTGCCGGCCACCGACTTCCCGGTAGGCGCCGATTTCGCGGTGGTATGCACCGCTCCGCAGTCCGTGTGCATGGGCCCCCGGTGCGCTCGGGCGGAGTTTCACCACGACCGCGGCAGGCGAATCGGATTCGGCTCGTGTGTAGTCGATGCCGATACGTACCGTGTCGCTCACGTTGCCCGCGCCGATCGGCTGCGTCGAAATCGAAGCGACTTCCACACCGGCATGGCCCGCGTGCCGCAGCACGGACTGCACCCACGCGGTGTCGATCTCGCCGGCGACGTCGAGCACTCTGGGAGTCGGGTAGGTCATGACCAAGCCCCTTCGAAGTAGTTGGAGTTCCACACGTCCGTGATGAGTCCTGCGGTCGCCTTGAAGACCTCGATTCCGCAGAGCCGCTCTCCGGTGGACAGGCGGATCGCGTTCCACGTCAGCGTCGCGAACTCCTCGTTGCCGGAGAGGTTGGCCACCTCGAATGTCGGTTGGTTCGATGCCAGGTCGGCACGAATGCGCTCGATCTGCTGATTCCGGCTGAGCGCGACGGTGTTACCCGCTTCGTGCCGAATGACCGGGTCTCCGCAGATTTCGTGGACGAGTTCGATTCGTTGTTTGTTGTAGATCTCGAACACGTACCGTTCGACGAGTTCGACGGGGGTTCTCACGCGAGTCTCCGGTAGGCCTCGACGACCGGCTCGAGTTCCGCCGGGGTCGAGCAGTGCATGATGACGCCGTCGACTCCCAGATCGAGCTGGGCGGCGACCTTCTTCGCGCAGGCCTCCGCCGATCCCGTGGCCGCTGCGTCGAGCCACTCGGCGGGCAGCACTGTGCCGATGTGTTCGATCTCGGACCGGGTTGCGACTGCGTCGCACCAGCCGTTCAATCCGGCGACCACCGGATCTTCTCGGAACCTTCTGAGCGCGTCGGGATCCCAGTCATTCGTCTTCACCATCAGGTCTCCGTACACCTGCAGGTAGGTGGCGAGCCGGGCCACGGTCTTCTTCAGTTGCAGTTCGGCGGGCAGGTGATCGGGAACCGTTGCGTAACAGGACCACACCTTGATCGCTGCGGGGTCACGGCCCGCCTTCTCGGCGGCGGCGCGGACCGCATTCACACTTCGCACGACGGTGTCGTCCGAGAAGTACGTGTGGAGAATGACGACGTCGGCGGCTCGCCCCGCCAAGGCCAGGGTTGCCGGTCCGAATGCGGTGAGTCCGATCGGAATGTTCTCGTCGAACGCCGGGTCGAGGCGCAGCGTCGGAAAGCTTCCGGCCGGGCCGCAATGGCCCTCGACGGTCTCTCCCCTCCACAACCGGCGCATCAGACCGATGAAGTCTTCGAGTTGCGCCGTGGTGACCGGAGGGAGGCCGAACGCTTTCAGTTGCGGTGCGAGCCCACGACCGAGCCCGAGAACGAAGCGGCCGTTCGTCAGCCGGTGCATCGTCGTCGCCCACGCTGCTGTCACCATCGGGTGGCGGGTGTTGTGGTTGGTCACCGCCGTGGCGATGTTCAGGCGTTCGGTCACCGCGCCTGCGGCGCCGGTCAGGGACGCGAGTTCCTTGACGTTGAATCGTTCGGAGAAGAATGCGGTGCCCAGTCCGAGGCGCTCGGCCAGCGCCAGTTCGCCGTACATCTCCCGGGGAGACTCGACGTGTCCTCCGAGTGCGTAAAAGCCCAGTTCAGGCATCGAATCGTTCACTGAGTGCGCCTTTCGTGAGAACCGCGGACGGGCGCGGACCTACCCACGGTTCACCGCTGCGAGCGGGTTGATACCGATGTGGCGGGCGGCGTCGCGGTCCCGTGCATGTGTCAGAGAGTTGGTGACCATGGACAGAAACAGCTCGTCACCACGCTCGGTTCGTTCCACCAGCATCGCCGCCGCAACGCCGATGATGAAGTTGTGGAAGGTCGCGCACGCATAGTCCTCGACGAGACGCTCGAACGGATAGTCTTCGACCCCGAGATCGACGAGTTCCGCGTGGTAGTGGCGGAGCAGCTCGTCCTCGTTCGCTCGACGTGTCGCGGCGTCCAGCGCACCACCGACGAAGTAGGCGACATCGACCACTCCTGGTGCGTACACCACTGTCTGCCAGTCCAATACGACGAGCGGCACGTCCCCGCCGCGCGCGTCGAACAGCACATTGTCGGGGCGGTAGTCACCGTGCTGGACCGTGTAGGGCATCCTCTCGAGTGCCCGGTAGTAGCCGGCGATGTTGTCGACGAACTCCTGCCCCAGTGCGAGGTCGGTCTCGCTGAGCCGGCCGGCGTAGCGCTGACGGAATCCGTCGTACCATTCGGGCATCATCTCGGCGAATCGCTGCCAGTAGCTCGACGAGATGTCCATCCACGGGTTGCCTCGGAGTTCTTCCGAACCCCAGTAGGGCGCGTGGATCCGCGCGGCTTGTTCGACGGCGAGCCGTGTTTCGGCCACCGTGCAGCCGGTCAGCTGATTTCCGGGACGTGCCGGGTTGAGGTCTTCCAGAAGGAGAACGAATTCCGTGTTGTTCGAATCGATTTCGGCGTGGAAACAGTCCGGGACGCGAACCTGGAGGTGCGGCGCGATCTCGGTGTAGAAGCCGACTTCGCGGGCGTAATTGAGCTCGCTGCGTCCGGCCGCGCGACTCTGCTCGCTGTCGGAGGTCAGTTTTGCCACGAGCGACTCGGGCCCTCGGCCGGGCTCCGAATAGGAGATCTTGATCTGATAGCTGTCGGCAACCAGGCCGGTGCCGATCGGTTCGATTGCCGTGTCGCTCACCCGGTTGCCGGCGGCGAGTATCCCCTTGTCGTGCAGGACTCGATCCAGCCAGCCCGCGCAAATGTCAGCTACGTGCAATGTCTTCTCCTTGTCGAGTGCGGATGCCGACTCAGATCTCGAGCAGTGTCACGACGCCGTTCGTGCCGTCCACCTCGATCAGTGCTCCGTTCGGGATGCGCTTGGTGGCGTCGGTGGCCGAGACGATGCACGGGATACCGATTTCCCGGCTGACGATCGCGGCGTGCGAGAACGGCGCTCCGACGTCGACCACCACCGCGGAGGCGGCGACGAACAGCGGCGTCCAGGACGGGTCGGTGATCGGGGCGATGAGGATTTCCCCGGGCTCGAGCGCGGAAGGGTCGTCGGGGCTGGTCAGGACCCGGGCTACGCCGCGGGCGGTTCCGGTGCAGCCGGACACGCCCACCAGCGACTCACCGGCGGCCAGCGCAGCGCCGGCGGCGCCCGCGCGCAGCGGCCAGTCCTCGAGCGGCGGAACTTCGCCGGAGACGACGAACGGCGGCTCGACGTCGAAGAGTGCGCGGTAGCTCTTCTCCCGCTCGCGCACGATGTCGGTGAACGCGGCGGGGTCGGCGAGGTAGGCGTCGAGTTCGTCGGCGAAGAGCATGAAGATCTGCTCGACGCTGTCGAGCGCTCCCGCCTCGACCCCGCGACGTCCGAGCTCCCGTGCCGGAAGACGGATTTCGTGAATCACCATGGCTGCCGTGGTGCGGGCGCGCTCGCGGCCGCGTAGCCAGAGAGCGGCGGCGGCGAGGGTGGCCTCGAACTGGGCGGCAGTCTCGGGATCCCCCGCGAGGAGCTGGCGGACCACGGCAGCGGCGGCCTCGCGTTCCTCACTTCGGACGGCGCCCTTGCCTTCTGGCGCCTCGTCGTCGCCGACCTGCCGCATGCGGTCGACGGTGGCCAGCGCCAGTTCCGGTTTGACTCCCCACGTCTGGGCGCGGATCTCCCATTCCGCCGGGCCGCGGAAGTCCCAGTCCGACAGGAAGGCGTCGAGATCGGCGCGGAACGCGGCGACGGCCGGGTCGGTGCTCGCCGACAGCCGGTCGTAGAGGCCGGGGACGCCCTCGTCGAACACGGCGGCCACCGCCGGATCCTGCGCGGTGCGGCTGAGGGTCCACATCCGCTTGGAGGGTCCGGTGGAGTCGACGTCGCCGATGCCGCCGACCAGGGTGAGGGCCAGCTCGGGCCTGCCGACTGCGGCAGCGATCTGCGCGACGGCCCCCAGCCCGACACCCGATTTGAGGCTCGCCTCGATGTGGTGCTGGAACAGCGGCCGCAGGATGTAGTCGAAGGAGGTGATGCGCTCGCGCAACTGCTGATCGGTCGACGTGGTCATGTCGGGCCGGTCGGCGCGGATGCGCAGCACGTCCTGGCGGTCGGCGTCGTACTCGGGCAGTCCGGTGGCCCCGATGACCTCCTCGACCAGCCAGGCGCCGGCGCGCTCCGCGAACTCCGGACTCTCGTCGAAGTCCCGCTTCTCGCTCTCGTAGCTGGGAATCCCGGGCATGTCACCGAAGTACTGCAGGTCGACCGCCTCCGGCGACATCCCCGGAACGCGGACGCCGAACAGCCGCATCAGCGACATGTTGATGTACAGGTAGCTGCCGAACGCCGGGAGGATGTTGTTGTCGACCGTGGCGTCGTAGAGGTCGTGATCCCAGACCTTGCAGGCGACGAAGGCGTCCCGCCAGCCCGGTTCGAGATTGTGCTGGAAGCCGGCGGAGGCGTTCAACGGGCTGATCGGGTCGGGGAAGATCTCCCCGACGTTCGCGCGGGAGTACAGGGGAAACACCTTCGACACAGTGTCGTTGATGGGCCACTCAGCCATGCGATGCCTTCTTTCAGACAAATGTTTTGGGTGCCGGTTTCATTCCGGAACGATGCACGTCGCCGTTCGTGTTAGCGACTGTGAATTCACATTCTTATGTGAGTGGCGTCACTCTGTCAAGGCTTCCCACCTGGAACATCCGCGCGTGTCCCGACTTTCCACGAACCCCTGTAGACAAAAGTGTGAACACTGCGTCACAATCCTTGGATACGAGGTCTGAGCTGGCGTCTGGTTTGTGGAGGTCGGCGGGGAAGGAGAGCGCTCACATGCGCATTTTGGTCACCAACGACGACGGCATCGACGCACCCGGACTGCACGCGGTGGCGACAGCTCTGGCAACCGAGGGATACGACATCACCATCGCCGCGCCGCGCGGCGAGTGCAGCGGCAGCGGCTCGTCGCTGGGCACTCTCGAGCACGGAGCGGAGATCGCCTACACGGAGCGGCGGTTCGAACATCTGCCGGGAGTGCAGGCGCTCAGTTTCGACGCCCCGCCCGCGTTTGCGGTGTTCGCGGCGTGCGCGGGGGTGTTCGGTGCTCCGCCGGACCTGGTCGTCAGCGGCATCAATCCGGGCCCGAACACCGGCCGGATGATTCTGAATTCGAGTACGGTGGCGGCCGCGCTCACCGCGTCGACCCTCGGTGTCCGCGGTCTCGCCGTCAGCTGCGGGTTTCCGCCGGAGCACCGATTCGACACCGCAGGCCGGATCGCGGTGTCTGCGGCACAGTGGATGCTCGCTCACAGTGCTCACCGTGCCGTGCTGAACGTCAATGTGCCCGATCTCGACATCAGCGAGGTGAAGGGTGTGCGGATGGCTCCGCTGGCACCGCGCGGACTGCTCGGCTTGACCTTCGACAGAACCCCGGACACGGTGCGGCTGTTGCGATTCGCCAATACCGAACGGCTCGGCACCGGAACCGACTCCGCTCTCGTGCGTGACGGCTACGTGTCGATCAGCGCCATCTCGGCCGTGGCGGCCAACTCCGAGGGCTCGGGCGTCGCGGCGCACGTCGAGGCGTGCCTACCGTTCCCGGCCGTGGCCTCCGAGGCCTGACGCCGGTTTGCCTGTGCTGCAACATGGGCCGGAACAGAGAAGGGGCGGGCCGGTCATCCACCGGCCCGCCCCTTCCCGTTTACGCGCGTGTTCAGCCTTCGTCGGCGGCGCCCCGGGTCCGCCCGGCGCTGAGGATGAGGTCTTCGTGCAGTTCCATCCAGATGTCGTGGTAGCTGTCGTACATCGGCCGCGCGAACGAGGCGTTGTCACCGCCGCGGATGCGGCCCAGGGCCGCGGAGAGGCGCGGCAGGTAGCGGCCGAATCGCGGCAACGCCTCGACCAGTTCCGGGAGTGACTCCCGCAGCCGCTCGTCGGTCTGTGCCAGCGCGCCGACGACCTCGCCGTCGTAGGCCGGGTCGTTGTGATCGTTGGGGGTGTCGGCGCTGCGCATCTGCCAGCGCTGACACACCATCTTGAAGTCCGAGTTGATCGGCAGGAAGCGGTCGTAGAAGGCCTTCAGCGCGGAGGCGGCGCCGCCGGTGGCCGGATCCTGCGCGAGCAGCCGCAGGTGTTCGGCCTTGCCCGCGGGGGTCAGCATCGCTCCCGGCATCCGGCCCTCCCGGCGCACCACCAGACCCTGCTCGACGAGCGGATCCAGGGCTTGCGGCAGGCCCTCGACCGGCACGCCCGACAACGCGCTGAGCACGGTGTCGTTGGCCAGTCCCTTCACGCGGAGCGAGTGCAGGATGTCGAAGGTGTGTTGATCTTGCTGGGCGTGAACCATGTCTGGCTCCTGTTTCGGGTGATCGGTGGTCGGATTGCGTCGTCGTCAGGAATTCGCGAAATAATGCGAGCGCAGGGCCTTCTTGTTGAGTTTCCCGGTGGGCAGCCGCGGCAGGCGGTCGACGAAGTCGACCGAGCGGGGTGCCTTGAAGGTCGCCAGGCACCCGCGGCAGTAATCGATGAGGTCGGAGGCGGTGGCGGCGTCACCCGATACACCCTCGCGCAATTCCACCATCGCCTTGACCTGTTCCCCGAATTCCGGATCGGGGATGCCGAATACCGCGGCGTCGACGACATCGGGATGGCGCACCAGGGCGGCCTCTATCTCCTCGGGGTAGATGTTGACCCCGCCGGAGATGATCATGAAGCTTTCCCGCCCGGCGAGGTAGAGGAATCCGTTCTCGTCGAGGTAGCCCCGGTCGCCCATGCTTTTCCAGCCGGCAGTCGCGGCGGTGTCCCCGGCATTGACGTAGGCGGTGGCGGCAGGCGGTTCGAACCAGACCCTGCCGATCTCCCCCGTCGGCACCGGGGTCCCCGCGTCGTCGGTGACGTGCACGCGGGTCCCGCCGAGGGGTCGGCCGACCGACCCGGGGTGGTCGGCGGATTCGGCGGCGGAGATGAAGGTGTGCCCGTAGCCCTCGGACGCGCCGTAATACTCGTGCAGGACGGGCCCCCACCACGCGTTGATCTGCTGCTTGACCTCCGCCGGGCAGGGCGCGCCGGACGTGACGGCGGTGGTGTGCGTCGGCGACAGCGCGATGCCGTCCCTGTCGGGCAGTGCGAGGATGCGCAGCAGCATCGTCGGCACCCACTGCGAGTGAGTGACCCCGTGGGTGGCGATCGCCGTCATGGCCGCGGACGCGTCGAACCGTTCCATACATACGACCGTGCCGCCGGCGGCCATCGTCATCAACTGGAAGGTGAACGGCGCCGCGTGGTAGTTCGGGGCGGGCGAGAGCAGCACGGTGTCCGCGGCGATGCCGAGTTTCTCGACGAGTCCCGCGTGCCGGGTGGGGGCCTCCGCCGGATGGATGTCCAGCAATTTCTGCCGGAACGCCTTCGGGCGGCCGGTGGTGCCGCCGCTGTAGAGGACGCGGGCGCCGAAGCGTTCGTCGGCGATGGGAGTCCCCGGGTGGTTCGCGATCGCCGTGGCGAGGTGCTCGAATCCGGGAACCGGATCGGTGCACAGGGTCAGCGCGGTGTGCTCGCCGGGCAGGGCGGCGGCCACCGCCGCGGCGAGCGAGCCGCTGGTGACCACCGCGGCCGGTGCCGCTTCGGCGAGGAGTGCGGCGAGTTCGGCGGCGCCGAGGTGCCAGTTCACCGGTGTGACATAGAGGCCCGCCCGCATTCCGGCCGCGACCACCACCGGCCATTCGATCCGGTTCTCCATCACCAGGACGATGGAATCACCTGTTGTCACGCCTCGACTGCGCAGGAGATGGGCGAGCTGGTTGGACTGCTCGTCGAGTTGCCGGTAGGTGAGCGAGGAACCGGAGGCGGCCATCACGAACGCGAGGGAATCGGGACGCTCGGCGACGATTGCGGGTGGGTACACGACACCTCTTTTTGTGAATTGTTCGTCACTATCTAGGTCAGGCTACAAGCGACTTGACTGTTCTTACAAGGGGTGTTTTCAAATCCGGCGATTTGTGCTTTAGTGACACCAATGTCACAAACGAACGTGACCGTGACGGGAGACATCCAATGACCACCAGCAGTGGTATCGACCTGATGGACCTGCGGGCATTCGCCTCCGGATACGCGGACGAGATCTTCGCGCAGCTACGCAACGAGGACCCTCTGCACTGGAACGACGAACCGAACGGCCCGGGATTCTGGTCGGTGACTCGATACGCAGACGTCAAAGCGGTTGCGGCGGACCACGACACGTTCACCGTCACCGCGGGGACGCAGATCGCGAGCCGGCGCGCCGAAGGCGAAGGCGCCCGCAGCATTCATCACGTCGACCCACCCGAGCACGGTCCGCTGCGCAAGATCGTCACCCCGCACGTGCGGCCGGCCAAGGTGAAGGCCCTCGTCCCGGACATCGAGGCGGTGATCGACGACCTGCTGAACACGGCCGTCGGCGCGGGGCCGATCGACCTGGTCGCGAACATCTCCGCCCAACTTCCCCTGGTGATGATCGGCCGGTTGCTCGGCGCCCCGCTCGAGGACTGCCCGAACCTGCTGCGATGGACGAACCAGATGGCCTCGGAGGACCCCGACTACTCCGCGGGCCCCGAGACCGCCGTGCGCGCCCGCGACGAGGTGTTCGCCTACTTCCGGGCCCTCGAGAGCGAGCGGCGGGCCTGCCCGGCCGACGACCTGGTCAGCGTGCTGACCGCCGCCGAGCTCGACGGAGTCCCGCTCAGCCGCGGTTACCTCGACGCCTACTACCTGATCCTGATGGTCGCCGGGAACGAAACCACCCGGAACCTGCTGTCCGGCGGCGTGCTCGCCCTGCACGAGAACCCGCAGTGGTGGGACCTTCTGCGCGAGAATCCGGGCAAGATCCGCTCCGCGGTCGAGGAGATGGTGCGCTGGGTGTCACCGGTGCTGTCGATGCGGCGCACCGCCACCCGGGACGTGGAGATGCACGGCAAGACCGTCAAGGCCGGCGACAAGGTGGTCATGTGGTTCTGCTCGGCGAACCGGGACGAGCGGGTGTTCGAGGAGCCGAACACGTTCCGGGCCGACCGATTCCCGAACGAGCACCTGGGTTTCGGGTGGGGCGATCACGCCTGCCTCGGCGCCAACCTCGCCCGCCTCGAGGCGAAGCTGTTCTTCACCAAGCTCGTCGAACGCGGCATCGACATCGACGTGGTCGACTCCCCGAATCGGCTGCAGAGCAACTTCTTCCGCGGAATCAAGACACTCCCCGTGCGATTGGAGCCGCGCCATGGCTGACACCTTCGATCGAGCCGGCTGCCTGATCGACGGCACAGAGTTCGTCCCGGACGGGCCGGTGCTCGACGTGATCGATCCCTATACCGAGACCGTCATCGGGGAAGTCGTCGATGCCGGGGAACGGATCGTCGACGATGCCGTGCGTTCGGCGGCGGCCGCGCATCCGGCGTGGCGGGACACCGACGTCACCGACCGCGCCGCGCTGCTCGACCGGACCGCGGATCTGCTCACCCGCGACGGCGACACCGTCGCGGCCATCGTGAGTCGCGAGATGGGGATGCCGATCTCCCTCGCCCGCATCACCCAGGCCCAGCTTCCCGCCGACGTGCTCCGCGCCACCGCCCGCACCGCCCGCGACTTCCCCTGGTCGCAGGACATCGACGGGGCCACCCTGGTGCGACGCGGCAGCGGTGTCGTCGGCGCGATCACGCCGTGGAACATGCCGGTCCACCAGATCGTCGCCAAGGTCTCCGCGGCGCTGGCGGCCGGTTCGACCGTGGTGCTCAAGGCGTCGGAGATGACCCCGTACGACGCGAACGCGCTTGCCGCACTGTTCCTCGAGGCGGGACTGCCTGCCGGGGTGTTCAACGTGGTGACCGGGACCGGTGCGGTCACCGGGGCGGCACTGGCCGCGCACCCGGGTCTCGCGCACGTCTCGTTCACCGGCAGCGTCACCGCCGGCCGCACGGTCGCCGCCCTGGCGGCGCAGACGTTGACCCGCTGCACCCTCGAACTCGGCGGAAAGTCACCCGCCGTGGTGCTGCCGGACGCGGACCTCGAAACCGCGCTCACCGGGGTCGTCGCGTCCGGGCTGGTCAACTCCGGTCAGGCCTGCAACGCCACCACCCGGCTGCTGCTCCCCGAGGCGCTCGCCGCCGACGCCACCGACATCCTCACAAATGCAGTCGCCCACCACGTCCTCGGCGACCCCGCCGACCCCGCCACGAAGCAGGGCCCGCTCGTCTCGGCCCGCCAGCGGGACCGGGTCCTCGACTACATCGCCGACGCCGTCGACGCGGGCGGGCATCTGCTCACCGGCACCGGCAAACCGTCCGAGGCGTCCCCGACCGGATTCTTCGTCGACCCCACCATCGTCACCGGACTGCCCGAGCACGCCCGGGCGATCCGCGAGGAAATCTTCGGCCCCGTCCTCGCGGTGCAGACCTACACCGACGTCGACGACGCGATCCGGATCGCCAACGACTGCGCGTACGGGTTGTCGGCGGAGGTGTGGTCCGCCGATATCGAACGGGCCCGCGCGGTCGCCGGACGGCTCGACGTCGGACAGGTCAAGATCAACGGCGTCCGCACCCGCAACCGGCCCACAGTTCCCTTCGGTGGTGTCAAGAATTCCGGCTACGGCCGCGAACTCGGCCACCTCGGTATCGAGGAGTTCACCGATGTGACGGCGGTAATGTCATGACCGGCAACATCTTCAGCGGCAATTTCGTCGTCACCGGGGCGGCGTCGGGGATCGGACTCGCCCTCGCCGACCAGCTGAGCGCGGCCGGCGCCACGGTCTACGCCCTCGACCGGCGCGACTGCCCGATCGACTCGGTGCGCACCCTGCTGTGCGACCTCGCCGATCCCGCCTCGATCGCCGACGCCGTCGCGGCCCTCCCCGGTGAGATCACCGGGCTGGCCAACGTGGCCGGTGTCCCGGGCACCGCCGCCGCGCACACCGTGCTGGCGGTCAACCTCCTCGGGCCGCGCCTGCTCACCGAACTAGTGCTCCCCCGCATGGCCGCGGGCGCGGCGATCGTCAACGTCGCCTCCGTCGCCGCGCACCGCAACACCGAATCTCCGGAGTCGATCGACCAACTGCTGCGGGCCCGCGACCGCGCGGACCTGAACGCCTGGCTTCGTGACCACCCCGTGGAGGGGCCCGCCGCCTACGACACGTCCAAACGCGCCCTCGTCGACTGGACGCAGCTGCTGTCGGCGAAGCTGACGACGCGCCGCATCCGGGCGCTGTCGGTCAGCCCCGGCCCGGTCGAGACACCGATCCTGGCCGACTTCGAAGCCAGCATGGGCGCCGACGCGATGGCACGATCCCACGACGCGGTCGGCAGGCACGGCTACCCCCACGAAATCGGCGCGGTCGTCGCGTTCGCCCTCTCCCCCGCCGCGTCCTGGCTCAACGGCATCGACATCCCGGTCGAGGGTGGCCTGTTCGCCACCCGCGCGGCCGCCAACTCCCCCGTTTTCGAAGGACTCTCGCTATGACCTCCTCCAGCACTTCGGCCGAGCACGTCATCACGCTCGACGGCACCCGTCCCAGCACCCGCGAGGTACTGGGCGGCAAGGCATACAGCGTCAACAAGATGCGGGCGATGGGACTTCCGGTGCCCCCGGCGTTCGCGCTGCCCACCGGTGTCTGCGCGATCTACCACGACAACGGCCGGTGCCTGCCCGACGAGATCTGGCAGCAGGTCCTCGAACACCTGCGAGAACTCGAGGCCGAGACCGGCCGCCGGTTCGGTGCCGGTCCGTCCCCGCTGCTGGTCTCGGTCCGCTCCGGTGCGGCGCAGTCCATGCCCGGCATGATGGACACCGTCCTCAACCTCGGGCTGACCCCCGAACTGTGTGAGGCGCTCGCCACCGAGACCGGCGATCAGCAATGGGCGACGGACACCTGGGAACGCTTCTGTCACAGCTACGCCGACATCGTCGCCGGGGACCCGGCAGCCGCGCCGCCCAGCGATCCGCTCGAGCAGTTGCGCGCGGCGATCGGCGCCGTCTTCGACTCCTGGACCAACGAGCGTGTCAAGGCGTATCGCACCCGGCACGACCTCGGCGCCGGCGCCGGCACCGCGGTCACCGTGCAGGCCATGGTGTTCGGCAACCGCGACGAGCGGTCCGGGACCGGGGTGATGTTCAGCCGCGACCCTGCGACCGGCGAGAACACCCTCTACGGCGAATGGCTGGCGAAGGCGCAGGGCGAGGACGTCGTGTCCGGGGAGAAGACCCCGAACCCGCTCGTCACCGTCGGCGAGATCCTGCCCGAGGTGTACCCGGAACTCGAGCGCATCGCCGAGGTCCTCGAACGTGAGCACCACGATCTGGTCGACATCGAGTTCACCGTCGAAAGCGGCCGGTTGTACGTCCTGCAGTGCCGGGCGGGGAAGCGTGCGCCGCGCGCCGCGGTCCGGATCGCCGTCGACCTCGTCCGCGAAGGTCTCATCACGACCGACGAGGCGGTCTCCCGCGTCTCGGCCGAGCAGGCCGCGAGCCTGGCGACGACGCACGCGGTGCACGCCGACCGGACGATTCTGGCCGGCGGCCTCGGCGCCGGCCCCGGCGTCGCCGTCGGGCAGGCCGTCAGCGACCTCGACCAGGCTCTCGACCTCGCCGCGGCCGGCACACCGGTCGTCCTGGTGCGTCCCTCCACCGCCCCGGACGACGTGCCCGCGATGTTCGAATCGGTCGCCGTCGTCACCGAACTCGGCGGCAGCACCTCCCACGCGGCGCTGGTGTGCCGGGAGATCGGACTGCCGTGCGTCGTCGGCGCCGGAGTCGGCACCGTCGCGAAGTTGACCGGGCTCACCGTGACCGTCGACGGCGCCACCGGCTCGGTCTACGAGGGCGACGCCCTGCACACCCCGGACGACAGCGACGTCGACGAGCACCTCACCGAACTCCTCGGCTACCTACCCGACACCGTCCCGGTGGATCATCCGCTCGCACAGTTGCGCTCCGCGCACCTGGAACGGGCATAACACAAGGTCAGAACGATGCGACACCCACTATCAGTGATATCTTGTTCGCGAACTCGGGCGACGGAGAGGGGGCGGAGATGACCACACAGCGCCAGGTCCCACCGCGCACGCTCGACGACGTCTACACCCACGTCGGCCTCGTCGAACCCGGCGCCGCCACCCCCAAACGCCCCAACCGCCGTGGCGAACTCACCCGGGAACGCATCGTGCAGGCCGCGATCGAATGCTTCAGCGAATACGGGTACACCCGCACCCGCGTCTCGGACATCACCCACCGCGCGAAGACCGCCCAGGGAAACTTCTACCGGCACTTCACCGACCTCGACGACGTGTTCCTCGCCGCGATGCACACCGGGCTCCAGGAATTGTCCGAGGCCACCAGCCGCAAGACGACCACCAGCGGCGAACTCGAAGCGCTGATCGAGGTCAACAGCACGTACCTGCACGCCTACTCCCGGCACCGGCACATCCTGCGGCTGCTGCGTGAAGCTGCCGCCGCCAGCGCCAACGAGGGTTTTCAGCAGTTGTGGCTGCAACTGCGCGACGACTTCATCGCACGCACCCGCCGCTGGCTGGAGAAACTGCACGACCGCGGGGAGATCGGCGACACCAACCTCGATCTGCTCGCCGAGTCGCTCGGCTGCATGACCGAGCAGATGGCCTACGTGCACGTCGGTCTGCCCGCCTCGACCCCCAAACGCGAACGCATCGACGAACTCGGCCGCGCCCTCGGTGAGGTCTGGTTCCGGGCGCTGCCCCCGGCCGCGTCGCCCTCCGAGCACTGACCGCCTCCCACCGGTCTCCCTTCGGCCGCCGATGGCCGATCCGTGTCGCTTCCCTGCCGAGCTGCAACGAAAGATGCACCCATGACCTCCGTCGCACCCGATTCTCTCGGATACACCGTCCGTGTCGCCGACGTCATCGCCGAGACACCCGACGCCTCCTCCTTCGTCATCGACGTCCCGCAGGAGGTCGCCCACCGATTCGCGTACCGGCCCGGACAGTTCCTCACCGTCCGGATCCCCAGCGAACGCACCGGTTCGGTGGCACGCTGCTACTCCATCGCCAGCTCCCCCACCACCGACGATCGCATCAAGGTGACGGTCAAGCGCACCGCCGCCGGATACGGCTCGAACTGGCTGTGCGACAACATCACCGCGGGCGACGACGTGCATGTTCTGCCGCCGTCGGGCACCTTCACCCCGCACAGTCTGGACGGCGACTTCCAGCTCTTCGCCGCCGGCAGCGGCGTCACCCCGGTGATGTCGATCCTCAAGACCGTGCTGGCGTCCGCGACCGGCACCGTATCGCTGTTCTACGCCAACCGGGATCGGGAATCGATCATCTTCGACGCCGAACTCGCCGACCTCGCCAAGACGCACGCGGACCGGCTCACCGTCGAGCACCGACTCGAGAGCGAGACCGGTTTGCCGACCCCGGACAATCTCACCCAATTCGCCGACGGCGGCCAGGCCGGCACCGCCTTCGTCTGCGGTCCCGCACCCTTCATGGCCATGGTGAAGGAAACGCTGACCGGCATCGGGTACGACCGGCACCGGATTCACATCGAGGAATTCCGATCCCTCGACGGCGACCCCTTCGCGCCGATCAGGCAGGTCACCGCGGACGCCGCCGTGTCGTCGACCGTGGACGTCACCCTGGACGGCGACACCCACACGCTGTCGTGGCCGGCCGACGCCACCCTGATCGACGTCATGGTCAACGCCGGGATCGACGCCCCGTACTCCTGCCGCGAAGGCGAATGCGGATCCTGCGCCTGCACCCTCCTGGAGGGGACCGTCGATCCCGGGGTCACCGACGCCCTCGATCCCGATGACGTCGCCGACGGCTACATCCTCGGCTGCCAGGCGAAGCCGACCAGTCCCACGCTGAAGATCGAATTCTGACAAGCGTCGTCTATCGCGACGGTCCCAGGCCGGCCAGGACGGCCTTCGCCGCACGCTCGCCGGACGTGGCGGCGTCGGCTAGCGACGGCAGATCGAGCTGGTAGTCGCCGGCGAGGTAGATGGATCCGAGCGGATCACGCAACGCCGGAAGGGAGTTCCTCCGCCCGGGCGCCCAGAAGGGCACGACCCGATGGTGCTTGCGCACGATGCCCTCGCCCAGCTTTCCCTCCAGCTCGGGAAACACCGCGAGCAGGTCCTGCCGGTATCGCGACACGATCTCCTCGTCGGGAAGGTCGAACAACGCGTCGGCGTGGGCGCCGCCCGCGAAACAGGCCAGCGCTCCACCGGGTTTGCGGTCGTCGCCGGTCCGCATCGCCGCGGCGTGGTTGAACATCGCCTGGAACGACAGTTGCGGCGTGGAGACGGCGAAGTTTTCGTCCCAGCGCTGCGGCCCGACCTCGTCGGTGAAGAATCCGACGATCACGTACCGGCCGTAGGTGATGTCGTTGAACGCGTTCCGGTGCTGTTGCGGGAGGTCCGGGATGATCCGCTCCGCGATATCGGCGGGCGCGGTCACGATCGCGCGCTTCGCCCGCAGCCGCACCGGCCGGTCACCATCCAGGTAGTCGACGACCACGCCGTCACCGTCCTGCCGCACGGAGTGCACCGCCGAGTTCAGCCGGATCCGGCTGCCGAGATCCTCCGCCAGCACATCGGTCAACGTCTGGTTGCCACCCACGGGCAGCGAGAAGTTCGGGATCTTCTCCGGATCGGCCAGCGCGAGTCCGACCGACGTGACGAACTGGGTGGCGGCCGTCTCCTCCAACTCGCATCCCATCCACTGCGCCGACCACGACCGGACGACGGCGGCGGCCAGCTTCGACCGGACGCCCTTCAGCAGGTACGACGCCAGCTTGGTGTCGAGGTTGGCGCGAACCCGTTGCGCGACACGGCTCTGCGACTCCAGGAACGGCATGACGGCGAGGATGCGCGCACCCACAATTGCCATGCCGATCCGGTCCATCACGGTCATCCGCGTGCGAAACATGAGCGCGACGGGATTCGAGGTGTCGACCACCCCGCCGTTCAGGTACAGCGCGACGCTCTTGCCCGCGAGCGAGCCCATCTCGATACCGTGCCGGTCGAGGGCATCGATCAGTGTGCCTGTGCCCTCGGTGAACTGAGTGCCGACGTTGATCCAGTAGTCGCCCTTCCGGATCGTCTCGACCCGGCCACCCGTGCGGTCGGTGGATTCGAGCACCACCACGTCGGTCTCCGGCGCCAGCGTCGTGGCCGCCGTCAACCCCGACATTCCGGCGCCGACGACGACTACGTCGGTGGTCTCTTCAATTAGTTCGTGCGTGGTCATGCTCGGTTCCTGACTTCGGATCGATCGGAGGGAAGGCTCGGCGACACGCGCTTGTTGTGGGCGTCGAACGCCCGGTAGGCGCGGTAGTACGTGAACATCTGCAGGCCCCACGTGGACAGCGCGAGGATGTAGAAGATGGTGTGCTCCGCGTCGTCGCCCGGGATGTGGACGAAGTCGTAGATCGAGGCGATGACGAAT
>JBCEBZ010000382.1:25014-37294 GCA_039206675.1 Rhodococcus sp. (in: high G+C Gram-positive bacteria)
GTGACCTTCATCAGCCCGAGGACCAGGATCAGCGTAATGCCCACGGACCGGGAGAAGGCGTCCAGGAAGGACGCGGCGGCGTACATCGGGCTGTCGTGACCAGCCTTGACGAGGCCGTAGATCAGGAAGTTCGAACCCGACGTCGCGACGATGATCCACTCGATGCCGAGCAGATAGTTCTTGTAGTTCCGGATGAACTTGATCCCGTAGGTGAATCCGACGGCGATCATCCAGAGGTCCGCGACCGCGAAGAGCGATTCTTTGATGGACATGATTTCTCCTTGGAAGGCGGCTTGCGCCGATGGTCAGTTCGTGAGGGCTGCCAGGCGGTCGGAGGCGCGGTCGGCGAGCCAGGTCGCGTGGAGCGCGGGGCCGCTGACGAGGCTGGGCCAGAAGCGCTTCCGCCCGTGCCAGATCGCCGCCAGGTCGTCGTGCAGGGGCGCGCCGCCGATGCGGTCCGCGAGCAGGTGGCCCACGTACTGCGCCTGGGCGAAGCCGTGGCCGTTGCAGGCGAGCGAGTAGAGCACGTTGTCGGAGGCCTCGCCGGCGACGGGGAGCCACGTGGAGCTCATGCCGATCCAGCCGCCCCACGCCTGCTGCGGCTCGATGTCGCGCAGGCCCGGAAAACGCTCGCGGAATCCGCGGACGAGGTCGTCGGCGACGTTCCGCGCCGGGGTGCGGTCCGGCAGCGGATTCCTGCCGGTCTGCACGCGGCGGGTGCCGAACACGATGGTGCCCCGCGGGGTGACGCGGTAGCTCTCGATGATCATGTGCAGCGTGACCATCGGGGCGCGGCTGGTCCAGCCGATCTCGTCGAGTCGCTCGGGTGCAACGGGTTCGGTCTCGACCAGCGAGGTCCACACCGGTGTGGCGAGGTTCTTCGGCGCGCTGGACAGACCCGCGGTGTAGGCGTTGGTGGTCAGCAGCGCCTTGCGAGCCCGGACCCGACCGTGCGGTGTGTCGACGGTGACCCCGCCGCCGGTGTCCGTGACGTCGCGGGCGGGAGTGTGTTCGTAGACGCGCACGCCGGACGCGATCGTCGCGGCCCGCAGACCGAGGGCGAACTCGCCGGGGTTGAGTGTGCCCCCGACCCCCTCGCGCATTCCGCCGAGGAAGCCGTCCGGGAGCCCCGCTTCCCGGCCCTCGACGAATTCGGCCGACGATCCGGCCTCGGCCATCACCTTCGCGTTACGGCGCGCGTGCCGCAGCTGTCCCTTGGACACGGCGGCCATCACGATGCCCTCCGACCGGTAGCCGCAGTCGATTCCGTGGCGGACGATCGCGTCCTCGGCGAAGTGCACCGCATTCTCGGCGTACCGGTACAGGTTGCGCAGCCGCTCGCGCTTCAGCAGGAAACCCAGCAGCTCCGGATCCGCCGCGATCGAGTTCGTGATGTATCCGGCGTTGCGGGAACTGGCGCCCCAGCCGAGCGTCCGCGCCTCGAGGAGCACCACGTCGGTGCCGGTCTCGGCGAGACGAAGTGCGGCCGACATTCCGCCGGCGCCGCCGCCGATCACGACCACGTCGCAGTCGATGTCACCGGTCAGGGGCGGTTCGACGGCGGCGGGCGCTGCGGCCCAGCCGGTGTCGTGAATCAGCTTCATCGTCGTTACTCCGTCTCGTCCGCAGGAATGACCGCGGTGCCGCGAGCGCGCACCGCGACCAGGGGCGACTCCAGGACCTGCGAGCGGCCGGTGTCGTCGGAGCCGCGGCAGATCACCCGGAGCTCGAAGTCGACCGTGCGACTGCGGTTGCCCTTCTTCACCAGCTCGGCCTCGGCCTCCACGACGTCGCCGCCGCGCACCGGGGCGAGGAACTCGACAGACGAGTAGCCGGCGAACAGACCCTCGTGGCCGTCCAACTCGATCGACAGGTTCGTGCCGACGTCCCCGAAAAGCTTCAGGGCATACGCACCGTCGACCAGATTGCCCGCGTAGTGCGCGTCGGAGAAGGCGACATAGCGCCGGTGGACTGCCTTGGTCATGCGATCTCCCGATGGATGGGGCCGAGGTGGCGGGACTCTGCTTCGCCGTCGATCTCGATGCCGGGGTAGCCGCTCTTGGCGATCTCGGTGCACATCCGGCGGTACTTGCCGACACCGCCCACGTAACCCATGAAGGTGTTGGGTTTGCCCGCGATGTTGGAGCCGCGGTACCAGGAGTCGGTGGTGGCGTACAGGGTGGCGGCGACGGTCTCCTCGGTGATGTCCACCCAGTCGTTCTGGCCTTCGACGGTGGCCTCGACGAGCGTGGCGCCGGAGTCGCGAGCGTGCTCGATGAGATCGGCGATCCAGTCCACCGACTGTTCGATGGTCATCACCACGTTGCTGGCGAGCGCGGGGCTCTGCGGTCCCGCCACCATGAAGAAATTGGGGAAGTCCGCGGTCATCGTCCCGAGGTACGTGCGGACACCGTCCTTCCAGGTCTCCTGCAGCTTCGTGCCGGACGCACCGATGAGATTGAGCCCGTACAGCGGGCCGGTGAAGGCGTCGAACCCGATGGCGAGCACCACGGCGTCCGCCTCGTACGTGCCCTTCGAGGTGACGATCGCGTTCGCGGTCATCGTCTCGATCGGCTCGTCGCGCAGCGACACCAACGACACGTTGGGCCGGTTGTAGGTCTCGTAGTAGTCGGTGCCGAAGACGCTGCGCTTGGCGCCCAGCGGGTGGTACCGGGGCACCAGCAACTCGGCGGTGGCCGGATCCTCGACGATCTCGCGAATCTTGTCGTGGAGGAATTCCGACGCGGTCCTGTTCGCTTCGACGTCGGTGAGCAGGTCGGCGAATTCGGCGCCGACGCCCTGGAAACCGCTGCGCTCGTGGGCCGCCTCGTAGCGCCGCTGACGCTCCTCGGCCGAGACGTCGAACGCGTTGTCGGTCACCGGGCGGTCGGGGATGCCGCCGGGCGAGTGCCTGCATTCCTCACGGATCGCCGGGTAGTCGCTCTTGACGGAGTCGACCCGCTCCGGCGGGAGTACGGCGTTGCGGGCAGGCATCACATAGTTCGGGGTGCGCTGGAACACCGTGACGTGCTCCGCGACCTCCGCGATCAGCGGGATGGCCTGCACCCCGGACGATCCGGTGCCGATCACGGCGACACGCTTGCCGGCGAGGTCGTCGAGCGAGATGTTCCACCGGCTGGTGGACACCTGGAGTCCGGTGAAGTTCCCGAGACCCGGCACGTCGAAGTCCTTGGGGGTGGACAGGCCGCCTGCGCCCGACACCAGGTAGCGGCCGCGGCGCGTCTCGCCGTTGTCCAGCGTCACCTCCCACAGACGGTCGGCCGCGTTCCACGTCGCGCCGACGACGCGGGTATCGAACGTGAAGTGCTTGCGCAGGTCGAAGCGGTCGGCGACGTGGTTGATGTAGCGGAGGATCTCGGCCTGCGGCGCGAATCGCTGGCTCCACGTCCACTCCTGCTGGAGCGCCTCGTCGAACGAGTACGAGTAGTAGATGCTCTCGACGTCGCAACGCGCGCCCGGATAGGTGTTCCAGAACCAGGTGCCGCCGACGCTCGGTCCGGCCTCGAATCCCGCGAAGGTCCACCCGGCGGTGGTGAGCCGGTGCGCGAGGTAGAGGCCGGAGAAGCCGGCGCCGACGCCGATGACGTCGACGATCCCGGTATCGGACGTGGTGGGGAAGTTCATCGCAATTGCCGCTTTCGTTGAATTGATCAAAGCTCGTTACAGGGGAAGGTCGGGTGAATCGACGCCGACCACGCGGTCGCCGCAGAACACCCGGACGGACTCACCGGGGGCGTGGCCGCCGATTCCGGAAGCGCCCCAGAAACTCTGCGCCGAGCCGTCGCCGAGATCGGCGATCTTGGCGCCGTTCACGCGCACCTCGCCCGACAGCACCCGGGATCCGACCTCGACGGCGCGTTCCAGGTCGCCGCCGAACACGTACGCGTCCAGACCCGACGGGTTGGCGTTGGCGACGCGCAGCGCGTCCTCGTCGGACTCCACGGCGTGCAGGCTGACGAGCGGCCCGAACAGCTCGGCGGTCGCCACCGACGCGTCGACTCCCGAAGCCACTGTGGGAGAAAGGAAGAAGCCGTCGAGTGCGGGTAGCCGTGCGGGCTGATGGATTGTCGCGCCGTGGGCCCGCAACCCTTCGATCCGGCTCTGCAGCGTGGCGAAGTGCGGCGCGTTCGAGATCGGGCCCAGCTGAGTGTTCTCGTCGAGCGAGTGCCCGATGTCGATGCGGGCGATGCGATCGAGCAGCGCGTCGAGCAGCGGCCCGACGAGGCTCTTGTGCGCCAGCACCTTTCCGGGTCCCTCACACCACTGACCGTTGAGCTTGGTCATCCCGTCGAGGATCCCGTCGGCGGCCACGTCGATGTCGGCGTCGTCCAGCACCAGGGCGGGGTTGTTGCCGCCGAGCTCGAGTTGGAGAACCTTGAAGTCTTCCGCGGCCGCGCGGGCGATCGCGCGGCCCGCGTTCGGGCCGCCGGTGAACGAGACGATCTTCACGCGGGGATCGCCGGTGATCGCGGCGCCGACGTCTCCCGCGCCGTGGACGAGTTGCAGCGCACCGTCGGGCAGTCCGGCCTTCACGAAGCACTCGACGACGATCTGGGCGCTGCTCGGCGCGTGCTCCGACGGCTTGAGGATGACCGGGCAGCCGGCGGCGAGGGCGCTCACCGTCTTCGCGGCGGGAATGAAACTCGGTCCGTTCCACGGGGTCAGGATGGCGGCGGGACCCCACGGGACCTTGTACAGCCGCACGTCGCGGCCACCGGCGTCCAGCGCCGTGCGACGGGGGATGGCGCGCAGCTCCGCCGCCGCCGAACGGATCCGGTGCGGAAGGAACGCCGCGACCATCCGCGCCTTCGCGATGGGCACGCCGCTGGTGAGGGCATCGGTGCGGGCGATATCCTCGATCCGGGCCTCGACGACGTCGGCCGCGCGCTCGATGACCGCCGCGCGTTCCTCGCTCGCCGCGTCGTCCCAGCGTTCGAAGCCGTAGGAGCGCTCGGCATGGCGCAGGGCGCGCTCGAGGTCGTCCGGGCCGGTGGTGACGGCGCGGTGGACGGGCCGGCCCGTGTTGGGGTCGAGATTCCACGCGTCCGGGATCGCCGCGCACTCGGACCACTCGTCCGCGATGTAGTTGATCGGCTGGGGCAGTTGCGCATTCGACATCTGCGGCCTCCTTCGATGGGTCTTACGGGTGTGGATGAGTCGGAGTGATCACGCGGTGAGGTCGGCGACGATACGGGTTACCTCGCCCGACTTCATCGCCTCGAAACCCTTGTTCACCTCGCCGAACGGGATCACGTCGCTGACCATCTCGTCGAGCAGCAGGCCGCCCTGGAGGTACAGCCGCGCGAACTGGGTGATGTCCTCGTGCGCTTGGCCGGAGCCCATGTACGAGCCGATGAGGCGCTTCTCGCCGAAGAAGAAGTCCGACGCGGGAACGGTGAGGTCGGTGCCGTCCGGTGCGATGCCCACCAGGCAGGCGGTTCCCGTGGCGCGCAGGACCGACAGCGCAGTGGCCGCGGTGCGCGCGGAGCCGACGGCCTCGAACGAGTAGTCCACCCCGTCGCCGAGCACCTTCCGGATCTCGGCGGGAACGTCGGCGGCGCCGTTCACGACGTGCGTGGCACCGTACGTGCGCGCCGCCGCGAGCCGGGCGTCGTCGAGATCCACCGCGACGATCGCCGAGGCACCGGCGAGCCGCGCCCCCTGGATGATGGCCGAACCGACACCGCCGCAGCCGATCACGGCCACGGTGGCACCGGGGCGTACCTGCGCGCCGCGGAAGACGGCACCGACGCCGGTGATGATGCAGCACGAGAGCAGGCACCCGACGTGCAGCCCCACCTCGTCGGGGACCTTCACCAGCGAGTTCTCTCGCATCAGGGTGTGGCGGGAAAACGCGCCGATGTCGCCGAGCCGCTCGACGGCCTGGCCGCCCGGCAACTGGAACGCCGGGCGCGGCCGCTGCCGGATCTGCGAGACGCGCTGGCACTGCGTCGAGTGCCCGGCCTGGCAGTTGCGGCACAACCCGCACGAGGGCGTGAGGGCGCCGACGACGCGATCGCCCGGACGCAGCGAGGTCACCGCGGAGCCGACCGACTCGACGATGCCCGCCACCTCGTGCCCGACCACCACCGGCAGGTCGGCGTGCACGGTGCCGGTCATGTAGTGCAGGTCGCTGTGACACAGGCCCACGTTGGAGACCGCGATGCGGACCTCGTGGGGCTCCGGGTCGTCGACCTGGATCTCGGTGAATTCCAGCGGCTCGTTCACCGCGGTGAGAAGTGCTGCTTCGGTGGTGATCATTCTCGTCTCCGATCTCAATTGCTCGTCGTGGACGCCGTCGGCGCCGCGTTTTTCGATGCCCAGAAGCCCTCGATGCCCTCGGTGAAGGCACCGGACTCCCATGACTGGCGGGCGGCGTCGTCTTCGCGGGCGAACGCGGCCTCGATGTCTTCGGGTCGCGGCCGCAACAGCGCCAGGTGCAGTGCGGTGGTCCGGGGATCGGAGTTCCACTGCCTGATCACCTGGACCGCGCGGTCCACCAGTGTGCCCGGGGCCACGATCTCGTCGAGCAGCCCGATCCGCAGCGCCTCGTCCGCGTCGATCCGACTGGAGCCGAGAATGATTCGCATCGCGTGGTTACGAACCAGGCGGCCCAGGAGGAAGCTCGACGCGTTCGAGACGATGATTCCGCGGTGGTTCTCCGGCTGGAAGTACTCGGCAGCGGGGGTGCCGATCCGCGAGTCGCAGCACAGCGTGATCTCCGAGGCGCCGCCGACGGCGATCCCGTTCACCGCAGCGATCACCGGGACCTTCGTCTCGAGAATCGCCCGCGTGATGTCGTGGAAGGTTGCGAAGGCCTCGCGGATCTCGGCGTAGTCGGTCGGCACCGACTGCAGGTCCTCACCGGCGGAGAACGCCCGCCCGGTGCCCGTGAGTACGATCCCGCGCACGCTCTCACCGGACCCGAACCGGCGGATCGTCTGCGCGAGCAGCACCCGCGTGGCCACGTCCACCACGTTCAGCTTCGCCGGGCGATTCAGCGTGAGCACCGCGACGTCGTGGTCGATGTGCACGTCCAGGTAGTTGTCGGTCATGTCCGGCTCCTCAGTTGCCGTTGCCGGCGGTACGCGGCGGCTGCAGGTCGTAGGTGATTCCGGGCTGTTCGGCGGAGCGCGCCTTCAGTGCCGGCTTCGACACCCGCTCGGACGGGGTGCGCGGGAACTCGGCGACGAACTCGACGGAGCGCGGAACCTTGAAGCGCGCGAGCTCGTTTCGTGCTCTGTCGACGATCCGCTCCGCGGCCGCGCGGTCCTCCGGGGCACCGGGGGTCAGCTGCACGAAGGCCTTGACCTCCTCGCCGAACAGCTCGTCCGGGACGCCGACGACCGCTGTCGCGACGACGGTGTCGTCACACTCCAGGACTCGTTCGACCTCGGCGCTCGCGATGTTCTCCCCGCCGCGGCGGACCATGTCCTTGATCCGGCCCACCAGGCGGTAGCTGCCCGCCTCGCGGACCGCGACGTCGCCGGTGTGCAACCAGCCGTCGCGCAGGACCTGCGCGGTGTCCTCGGGGCGGTTCCAGTAGCCGAGCATCATCGGTCTGCCCGACGTGATCAACTCGCCGGATTCGCCCTCGGCGACCTCTCGGCCCTGCGGATCGACGACCCGGACCTGCTTCGAGGGAACCGGCTGCCCCAGCCGTCCGCTGCCGACGTCGGTCGTGCTCTCGGGGAGGCTGACCAGGTCTACCCCGCTCTCCGTCATCCCGAAGATCTCCCGCCACGGTGCGCCCCAACGCTGTTCGAGCTGGTCGTGCAGCGCAACGGGGACGGCCGAGCACAGCACGAGTCGCAGGTCGTTGTCGCGGTCCTGCGGGCTCGGCGCCTGCTTGAACAGCAGCGTGGGCATCGAGCCGAGCACGTAGCAGAACGTGGCCCGGTGCCGGCGGACGTCCGCCATGAAACCCGACGCGGAGAAGCGGGGTAGGACCACCAGCGGTGCGCCGATCGTGAGGCACAGCGCGGTGTTCCACTGCGGGTCCATGTACGAGAACGGCTGCGAGGTGAGCACCACGTCGTCGGACCCGAGTCCCGCTGCGCCCGCGCAGATCCACCCCAGCCGGACCCAGTAGTCGTGGGTCAGCATGCACGCCTTCGGGAATCCGGTTGTTCCCGAGGTGTACTGGAGGTTCGCGAGCGTCTCGCCGGTGACGGCGACGCCCGGCCTGTCCGCCGGATGCTGCGCGAGTTCGTCGCGGGACGCGGCGTCGACGATCCGGATGTCGGCCAGATCGCCGTTCGCGGCACGCACCGCTTCGACGAGCGGGGCGTGTTCGGCGTCGGTGAACAACACCCGGGCGCCGGAGTCGCGCAACACGAACTCGAGGTCGGCCCGCTGGTACGACGAGTTCACCGGCACCGCAACGCCCCCGGCCTCGAGGACCGCGAGCCAGGCGATCGGCCACTGCACGACGTTGGGCAGCATGATCGCGACCCGGTCGCCCGCACGGACCCCGTCCTCGGCGACCAGGCGGTGCGCCAGACGCGACGTCCAGTCGTCGATCTCGCCGAACGTCCACGACCCTTCCGCAAACCGGAGGAACTCGCGGTCGGGCGAGGTTGCGGCCCGGATCGCCAGCAGGTCGACGAGAGTGTCGATCGGCGGGTCCGCCGCTATGCGATCGAGTGCGATCGCGCGGTCCCGGTGGACTGATTCGACTCCGGTCATGGTCATCCTCTTCGGGCTTGTCGGGTGCGAGGCGGCGCAGATGGCGCCTGACTGTGGTCTCAGCCATAGCCTAGAAGAACACAGTCATTTGATCAAGACATTTGACTGTTACTTGTCTCGATATCTCCGATTCGCCGACCGGACCGAGCACGTGAGACCAGCACGGTCACCACGACGAGCAGGGCGAGAACTCCCGACAACCCGTAGCCGATGCCGTAGAGGCCCTCCGCGGCGACCTGCAGACCGGTGCCGGCCATCGGGACCAGGGATGCGCTGAGGTCGCCGCTGACCAGCGCCGTCCCGAGGGCGAAACCCACGGCCATGAACGTGCCGGCGATTCCGGCCGCCATACCGGCCTTCTCCTCGGGCACCGCCATCTGCACCATGGTGAAGCCCGCTGCGTAGCCGATCCTGGTCCCGAGGCCCAGGACCGCGGCGCCCACGAGGTATTGCCACTGCTGGTCGTGCGCCACGGCCAGCCAGGCCAGCCCCGCTGCGTTGATGAGCGCTCCGATGACGAAGACCGGCACACCACGGCCGTTGAACAGGGCGCGGTCGAGCGCGGTTCCGCGGATCAGGAACGCCGCCGCGAAGGGCACCATGAGCCAGCCGGTCTGCAGTGCGCTGAGCCCGAGTCCGTAGGCGTCCGCCGGACGAAGATCCGCGGGAATGATCTGGGCGTACGTGCTGAGCAGCAGCATGAAGGCGGAGTTCACTGCCGCGAACAACGCGATGCACAGGCACGAAGCGGTGACCAGCGGCGCCTTCATCAGTGCGACGTCGAACACCGCCGCGGTCGACCGGCGCTCGACGCGCACCCAGGCGATGCCGCCGACGATGCCGACCACCAACGGAATGAGCGCCGCGGCGCCCCACACGAGGCCTTGCGTCAGAGTCAGCAGGATCGCCGCGACCCAGCCGATCATCCACACCGTGCCGAGTACCGCGATGCGACCGGACCGCTCGGCAGGCGGGGCGTGTGGGATCGCGGCATAGCACGCAATGGTCGTCGCCGCGCACACTGCGGTAAGGATGACGAAGAAGCTCCGCAGCGACAGACTCTCGACGATGAAGCCGCCGCCGATCATGCCCACGACGATGCCGACGCCGGTGGCGATGACCAGAACCGCGACACCCACCGTGAGGCCGTCCTCACCGAGATTGCGACGCAGGAAACCGAGCGGAAGCAGCTGCGCCGCGCCGCCGAAGCCCATGAGAGCGCAGCCGACCAGAAGGGCCGGATACGAGTCCCCGACAGCCGGAATGAGCGCGCCGGCCGCGAGGAATGCGGACGCCGCCACCGAGGCGTTGCGGTCGCCGTACAGATCGGCGAGGCGCGGCAGCAGAATGAAGCCCGCTCCCCCGCCGAGGGTCAGCGCCGTGTAGAGCCACGTCGTCGCGGCCACTGTGGCGAGTCCGTACTGCACCTGGATGGTCGGCAACAGCGGCGGCAGGATGAAGATGACGGCGTTGGTCAGGACGATCAGCAGCGTGCCGACACCGATGAGCACTGTCTTGTTCGGCGCCCGGCGAGCAGTCGCCCCGAGTCCGGCGTCCTGATGGATCTCTGTCATGAATTTCTCCCGATTCCGTGATCAGACGCGGACCGGAAGACCGGCGTCGATGGACGTGTAGTCGTCGCGCCCGAGCAGATCCATGGGGTCGGACATCTGGCCCCCGACCTCGACCCAGCCGACGTAATGCTCCGAGGACCAGTCGAGTTCACGCTGGAGTTCCCTGGGGAGCCTGCGGATCTCGTCGAGGTTGTAGGTCAGGAAGCCGTTCTCCTCGGGCCGGAGAAAGGCGAGGTCGTAGCCCATCGACAGCCCGAAGCGGTACTCGTCCGAGGTGGTGTTCGGCCCGCCCCCGTGGTAGGTGGAGCCGATCCAGATGAGTGCCGAACCGGCCTTCATCTCCGTCGGGACGGCCTCGTCGAGGCGCGGCGCCCGGGTGTCGTCCCAGAGATGCGACCCCGGGATCACCAGGGTTCCGCCGTTCTCGGCGGTGAAGTCGCTGACCGCGACCATGATCTGCACGCGGGCTTCGCGCTGATAGGTGGGGTGACGCCACAGCCACACCGAATCGTCGCGGTGCAGGGGCTGCGAACCCTGACCGGGGCCGATCTTGATGGCCAGGGTGCCCCCGATGTGCTTGCCCGCAGGGTTCGGGACGGCGTCCTCTCCGAGGAAGACGTCGATCGGCTTGTTCAGAATTCGGTCGGCGACGCCGCGGTAGAGGGGATTCATGGCGACGGTGACCATGTGCTCGGTCTTCGCGAACAGTCCGCCTGCCCGCTTGGTCCGGGAGCCCGCGAACACCTCGTCGTGGCCGGTGTCCACACCGTCGAGGACCGGGTCGAGGTCGTTCCGGAGTCCCGCGATCGTCGCGTCGTCGAAGAGGCCTTCGATGATCACGCCGCCGTCGCGCATGATCACCGCCACCGCCTCCTCGGGGGTCGCGTCGGGGGTGAGCCTGGTAAGTGCTGGCGCCGTCATGGCTACGCCTTTCGTTGAGCTGATTCGCACATCGGGCGGCATGAGAGCGCGGCCGCAACGCGAGTCGGAATGTGATGCCGGTCATACGCTAACCGGAGATTGTCATCTGATCAAGGCGTATGACCATGAAATCTGATCGGGCGATACGCTGGTCGAGGCAACTTCCCGTGTCGACGTGGATGCGGCTGCGGCAGTCCACGTGCCGATCCGACTGGTAACGTGGAACCGACTTGATCATCCGTTCATATTCGAATCGACAGGAGGACGCATGGCTCGCATTCCCGCCGCCGAACGTCGCACCGAACTGGTGGCGGCGGCCGTGCGCATGATCGCCGCCCACGGGGTGGAGGGCGCCACCACCCGCCGCATCGCGCAGGAGGCGAACGCTCCGCTGGCCACGCTGCACTACTGCTTCGCCTCGAAGGAGGTGCTGTTCGCGGCCGTCTTCGAGCACGTCGGCCATCAGTATCGAGAAGTGCTGATGCGCAACGACATCCACGCCGACGTACCGACCACCGCCCGCGCCCTGCTGCGCGGCCTGCTGGAGTGGTATCTGGCGAGTCCGGAGTTCGGCGCGGCAACCATCGAGCTGATCAGCTGGGCCCAGCGCCAGGAGGGCGAGCAGGGCGAGACGGACTACAACGAGGCATTCGCCACCATGCGGGCGATCCTCGAGACGGCCGCGGCCACCGCGGGCCGGCCGGTGGACTCGGCAATCCTCGACGAGTTGACGTACATCGTGTCCGTGCTGTCCGACGGATTCGCGCTCAACTGGCTGGTGTTCACCAACCGCACAGCGGCGGAGCCGCAGATCGAGCTCACCCTCGGCGTGCTCGACGCGTGGATGGCCACCCACCTCGGCGATGCCGCCGGATCGGTGGCCCCGACCTCGGAGGATGCCCCCGAGCCGACCCTGCGTTCGCTCGTGTCCTGGGTGAGCGTGGAGTGATACCGCGCTGACCGAAAGGGACTGTCGGGCGCCCCCCCGCGGGGGGGGGCGCCCGTGTTTTTCTTGTGAGACCCCCGGGGTGCCGTCGGCGCCGCTCCCCCGCCCCCCCCGGTCGTGCCGCGCCCCC
>JBCEBZ010000382.1:37304-44727 GCA_039206675.1 Rhodococcus sp. (in: high G+C Gram-positive bacteria)
CCCCCGCGCCGCCCGGGGGTGCGGGGGTGGGGGGGGGGTGGTGGTTGGCCGCCCGGCCTCACCCACCCTGGGGGGCGCCCGCCCCGGGGGGGGGCCCCCCGACAGTGTTTTCCTTGTCAGATCCGCTGGTTGCCTTCGGCGACGATCCAGCTCAGCGCCGGGTCGTCGCGCTCCATCCACTCGGGATGCCACTGGACACCGAGCACCGCGGCCCCCGGCAGCTCGACCGCTTCGACGACGCCGTCGGCCGCGCGTCCGGTGACCACGAGGCCGGTACCGCAGCGGTCCACCGCCTGGTGGTGCCACGAGTTGGTCACCGCGCCTGCGCCGAACAGCCGCTCCGCGATCGAGCCGGGCTCGAACGTCACCTTGTGGTCGTCGGCACCGTCGGTGTGCGGAGGCGAAACCGACAGGTGCTCCACGGAACCGGGCGGGAGGTCCGCGATCAGCGTGCCGCCCAGAGCGACGTTCAGGATCTGCAGGCCGCGGCACACCCCCAGCACGGGGATGTGCCTGTCGAGCGCGGCACGCACGAGCGCGATCTCGAACTCGTCGCGGTCCGGGTCGTGGACCATCGGATCGTCCCGCGGGTCCACGTCGCGGACCACCGACCGGTCGCCACCCCAGTACGCGGGATGAACGTCCTGGCCGCCGGTGATGACCACACCCGCCAGCCAGTAGCACAGCGCTTCCGGGTCGGCATCGTAGGGCAGGTTCACCGGAACCCCACCGGCCCTGTCGATTCGCTGCGAGAAGTCGGACATGAAGCTGTCGGTGTGCAGGTGACCGTAGCGCTTGTCCAGACCGTCGACCAGTCCCAGCCGAAACCGTCGCCCGGTGATGCCGATCATCGGCCGGATGAGGCCCGGCACCGGATTCCCGGCGCTCACGGGAACTCGAAGTACCGCGCCGACTCCCATTCGGAGAGCTCGGCGAACGGATCACCGCCGGCGGTGTGGAATTGCATCCACTCCCACCGCCGCGTGCCGACCCAGTAGTCGACGAACTCGTCCCCGAGCTGCTCGCGCAGGATCAGGTCCGTCTCCAGCGCATCGGCTGCCTTGGTGATGGTGTCCGGCAACCGCTCGAGGTCGGGCACACACCACGCCATGTCGGTGACCGGCTCGGGTGGCTCGATCGCGCCGTCGAGGCCGGCGATCACCCCGGCGAGGATGGTCGCGACCGCGAGGTACAGGTTCGCGTCGGCACCGGGAACCCGATATTCGAGGCGGGAGTACGCCGGGTGCCCGCACACCGCACGCACCGCGGCGGTCTTGTTGCTGATGCCCCACGTGACGGTCGTCGGCGGGCCGCTCAGGTCGATCAGGCGGCGGTACGAGGTGATCTGCGGCAGCACGATCGACGTCGCGCCCCGCATCGTCGCGAGCAGTCCGCCGACCGCGTGCCGCATCGTCTGCGACGGCCCGTCCGCGGCATAGAAGGCGTTGACCCCGTCGCGCTGCAGAGACAGGTTGACGTGTGAGGCCTGGCCGTACCCGGCGGTCGGCTTGGCCATGAAGGTGACGGTGCGGCCGAGCGCGAAGGCCACCTCGCGCATCACCTGGCGGGTGCGAGCCCAGTTGTCGCACACCGAGATCGGGTCACCGGGAACCAGGTTGAGTTCGACCTGGCCTGCCGCGTCCTCGTCGCTCCACGCCTCCCATTCGATGCCGATCTCTTCGAGCCGCCGGGCGACGGCCGACATGTAGTCGATCCAGTCCTTGGACTTCGCGAGGTGGTATGCGGTTCCGGCGGAACCGCCGAGCGGGGTCAGGTCGCGATAGCCCTTGGCGCGGGCCTCGTGGATGGATTCCTGGAACAGGGTCGCCTCGATCTCGACCGCCACGGTGGCCGTGTAGCCGCGCGCTTCGAGTCGGTCGACCAGCTTTCGGGCCAGGTTTCGCGGACAGGTTCCGACCGGGGTGCCGTCCGCCTGCCAGTAGTCGCCGATCACGGACTGCAGGCCGGGTTCCCACTGCACCAGCGTCGACATGTCGGGCCGGAACTGCAGGTCGGCGAGGTGCCCACGCCACTCGGGGTAGGCGAATCCGAAGGTCGGCGCGTTACCCAGGTCGAGGCCGAACAGGAGGTCGGCGAACGCGAAGCCCGAGCCCGCGCTCGCGGCGAACTTCTTGGGCGCCACGTTCTTTCCGAGGAACGAGCCGTCGTGGTTGGTGGCCTCGAGCCGGACCGTGTGGACGGCGGCGTCGCGATCCGTTGCGGTGGTGGTGATTTCAGACATCGTAGCGAACCTTCCAGGATGCGGCGACCAGTACCGACAGCTGAGAGAGCGTGCCGCGCACCCCGACCAGACCGGTGGACAGGGCGGCGATCAGGTCGTCGGCGCCCGAGAAGATGCCGGCCAGCAACTCCGGGGGGCCGGCGATCACGTAGTGGGTCTCGCCCTCGCCGACGACCTGCTGGGCCAGCCCGTCGGGACCGTCTGCGATCGCGACGAGCACGTCGGGGATCCCCGGCACCGACCGGGCCGCGGCCCAGAACGTCTCCGCGGCCACCTGCCAGTCCGGCAGGGGCGGCGACAGCAGCGTCAGCGCGGTTGCGGCGAGATCAGCGTCGCCGACACCGACAGGCTCGCCGACGGGAGCGAGCCGCGCGTTCAGGTCGACGGTCAGGGTGAGGTCGGGTTCGGTGAACACCCCGCTCGACACGGCGACGACCCCGTTCGACATGCTGATCGTCGCAGCCTGCGGGGTGTCGTGGGAGCGGACGGCGACAATGCCGTCAGCCGCCACGACGGAGTCCGCACCGTTCGCGCGGACGGAGTCGGCGATGGTCCGGCCGATCAGCCGGACGATCGGACTCGCATCGTCCTCGATCCGGATGTCGACCCCGTCGACCGCGTCGTTCCCGCGTGTCGCGGGGCCGATCGTCGTTTCGGTCATTCTTCTGATCCTTTCGATTCGACGAGATCGTGTGCGCGGTACACCGTCAGCAGCGGATCCCAGTGAAACGTGACTTTGCAGTCATACGTCTTAGTCATTCGACTATGATCGTGAGGCACAGATCACTACTTGTCAATGACTAGCGAGGTTCCGAGATGACCGACGACGCCCCCACCTGGTGGAATCTGCTCGACGACGATGCGAAGGCCGCGGCCCGGATGATCGCCCAGGTCCTACGGAAACCCGTCCGCGAGCTGGGACCGGAGCAGACGAGGGCGCTCCTGAACACGGCCCCACCGGCCGAGCCGATCACGAGGCTCGACCGTGTCGATCACCTGACCGTGCCGACCCGCGCGGGTGCGATCCGCGCTCGCCTGTACCGCCCGGACGGTGCCACCCCGGACGGCCGCAGTCCGGCCCTCGTCTATCTGCACGGCGGCGGTTTCGTCCTGGGAACCCTGGACGGGTCCGACGAACTGTGCCGCGCGATCGCCGCCGGATCCGGCTGGACGGTCGTGTCCCTGGACTACCGGCTGGCTCCCGAAAACCCGTACCCGGCAGCGCTGGAAGACTGCCTCGACGCCTACGGGTGGCTGACCCGGACAGCGTCGGAGCTCGGCATCGATCCGGGCCGGATCGCGGTCGGGGGCGACTCCGCCGGCGGCAATCTCGCCGCCGCCCTCTGCCTGCACCGACGCGACGAGCGCAGCCCCCAGCCGGTGACTCAGGTGCTCGCCTACCCCGCCGTCGACGGGACCTTCACCACGCCGTCGTGGTCGGAATTCGCCGATGCGCCGCTGCTGAGTGCGGCGGACGCGCGCTGGTTCTGGGAGCAGTACGTCGGCCCGGGACATCGGGCGGACGATCACCTCGCGGCACCCATGCGCGCCGAATCGCTGCGCGACCTGCCGCCTGCCCTGATCCTGACCGCGGAGGTCGACCCGATCCGGGACGACGCCGAGACCTACGCGGCACGGCTGCGGCGCGACGGCGTCCCGGTCTCACTGACCAGATATGCCGGCGTCTTCCACGGCTTCGTCACCGAGATCGGCGTCTTCGCGCAGGCGAAACAGGCGATCGACGAGGTGTGCCTGCACCTGCGCGAGGTCGCACGGGCATAGCGGCATCGACCTGTCACAGATCCGATGCGAGACTCTCGCGTTCGGCCGCCGCCAGGATCGCGTCGATCACCACGTCGAAGACGGCGCGGCGATCGATGCCGGTCAGTTCGGTGATGTGGGCCCGGGCGGTGGGGTACTCCCCGTCCGGCAACTGGGCGTAGATGCGGGTCCACGAAGACGCGTCCTTTGCCTGGATCTCGGGGTCCAGGGTGGCGAGCGTGGCGACCTGGCCCGCGAGCCCGAGCGCGGCGTCGACGAACGCCCGGTAGTACCGGACGGTGGCGCTCCGCGACAGGCCCGACCGCGAGAACGTGTCGAGAATCAGCTCCACCATCCGGCGCTCCGCCGGCCCGCCGGTCGTGCGCGCGAACGTCAGCGCCCCGATCGCCGGTGAGTGGACCGCCGTCGCCCAGATGCGGTCGGCGATCCGCCGCAGCGTGTCCTGCCAGTGCTCGTCCTCGGGCACCTCGCCGATCTCGTCGAGTTCGATCGCGGTCGCGTGATCGTAGACGGCGAGCAGCAACTCGTCCTTGTCACGGAAAAGCCTGTACAACGTGCTCGCGTCCACGTTCAGCGCTTCACCGAGCCGTCGCATCGTCAGCCCGCCGACACCTTCGCGCCGGGCGAGTTCGAAGGCCGCCGCGACGGCCGCCTCCTGTTGCACACCCTTGCGTTCGCGCCGGGAGGGCCGCGCCGCCTTCGCGGGCGCAGAGTCCTGTGCCATCGTTCTCCCCTCGATTCCCGCGTCCACCGTAGCAACCGCTGTTCCCGACCACGTTGCCAACAAAACTGCCAACGCTGTTGACAACACCGATGCGGTGCCTGTGTAGTGTGGTCGATCACAGCACTCCACGGAGGAACTCACATGACGGATTCGCAGGCCGCGACAGCGACGAACGAACCTCAACTGACACCGCGACTGACGCTTCCGTCGGTCGTGGCATTCGGCCTGTCGTATATGGCGCCGAGCCTGGTCATGATCATTTTCGGCGTCATCGCCGTCGCGAGCGCGGGCACGGCGCCCACGGCGTTCCTCGTCGCAACGGTGGCGATGCTGCTCACCGCGCTGAGCTACGCCCGCCTCGCCCGGATCTATCCCGTGTCGGGTTCGGCGTACTTCTACGCACGCCGCAACCTGGGCTCGTCGGTCGGGTTCCTGGTGGGATGGGCAATCCTGCTGGACTACCTGTTCCTGCCGATGGTCGCGTGGCTGGCACAGTCGATCCTGCTCAACGCCCAGTTCCCCGCCATTCCGATCTGGGTGTGGATGCTGATCAACGCGGGCCTGACGACGACCGTGAACGTGATCGGCATCGCGCTCGCCGACCGCATCAACCGGCTGCTGCTCGCCGTGTCGGTGTTCCTCGTGCTGCTGTTCTTCGCCTATTGCGTCAAGTTCGTCGCGGGCACGCCCGTCGCGTCCTACACCGAGCCGTTCTGGAACTCGAACAGCACGATGTCCGGTATCGCGGTCGCCGCGGCCGTCGCGGCGTACTCGTTCCTCGGATTCGACGCGGTCACCACGCTCGCCGAGGAGACCAAGGACGCCGCCCGCAATATCCCGCGGGCCATCGTCTGGATCGTTGCGATCGGCGGCCTGCTCTTCGTCGCCGGGGCGTACGTGATGCAACTGGTCCACCCCGGCGGTGACTTCGAGGACGCGCAGGCGGTGGCGTACACGATGTCGGTCGACATCGGTGGCCAGTTCTTCGCCGATTGGACGAACCTCGCCGGCATCGTCGCCGGGTCCGCGTCGTGCCTGGCCGTCCAGCTCAGCTCGAGCCGGCTGCTGTACATCATGGGCCGGGACGGTGTGCTCTCGCGCCGCCTGTTCGGAAAGCTCGACGCCCGCACCCGCACCCCGATCTTCTGCGTGCTGGTGACCGGTGCAATGTGCTTCGTCGGCATGAACATGCCACTCGAAACCGCGGCCGGATTCATCAACTTCGGCGCGTTCTCGGCGTTCACCGCCGTCAACCTCTGCGTCATCGCGTACTACCTACGCAATCGCTCCACCCGGCCGCTGAGCAAGATCCGCTTCGTCGCGATGCCGGCGATCGGCGCAGCCGTGACGGTGTGCATGATCACCCAGCTCAGCGAGCACGCCCTGATCGCGGGCATCTCCTGGCTCGCCGTCGGAATGGCCTATCTCGTGTGGCTCACCCGCGGGTTCCGCCGGCCGACACCCGAAATGAATCTCACCCACGAACAGGATGTCGTGGCCGACGTACGGATCAGCGAGGGACGGAAATGACGACCGGGACCGAACTACTTGTCACACTGGCGGATTGGCAGAGTCCTCCGCACAACAGGTACACCTTCGGCCGCATGCGCCAGGTGGTGCCGACCGCACGCGTCGCGGCAGGCCCCGCACCGGTGCGGATCCGCGAGGGCGGCGACCTCGACCTCGACCTCCCCGTCGGCAACGAGACCGTGCGTTCGGTCCTCGAGCGCACGTACACCGACGGCTTCATGGTCCTGCACCGCGGCACCGTGCTCGCGGAGCTGTATCCCGGCGATCTCGACGCCGACCGGACGCACATGCTGTTTTCGGTGAGCAAGTCGATCGTCGGCACCGTGGCCGCCAACCTGATCGCCACCGGCGCACTGGATCCCGACGCCCCGCTCACCGCGTATGTTCCGGAATTCGCCGACTCGGGCTACGCCGGAGCCACCGTCCGGCACATTCTCGACATGCGGTCGGGCATCCGGTTCTCGGAGCACTACCTCGAACCCGGCGCCGAGGTGCGCCTTCTCGACCAGGCCGTGGGCTGGGTTCCGCGGGTCGACGATTGGGTCCCGCAGTCCATGTACGGGTTCCTTCCGATGCTGAAAGCGGCTCGCCCACACGGCGGCCCGTTCGAGTACCGCTCCTGCGAAACCGATGTCCTCGGATGGGTCTGCGAACGCGCCGCCGGCGAGCGCATGCCGTCGCTGCTGTCGCGATCGATCTGGTCCCGGATCGCCACTCACGACATGGATGCCGGAGTGGACCGCGCGGGAGCGGTCTTCGCCGACGGCGGACTCGCCGCGACACTCCGCGACGTGGCGCGGTTCGGCGAGATGCTCCGATGCGGCGGACGGAACGGCACCGAGCAGGTGGTACCGCAGTCCTGGCTCGAGGACGCCCTGCGCGGCGCACCCGATTCCCGCACAGCGTATGCCGAGTCGCCCACCGAGACACCACTGCCGGGTGGCATGTACCGCAACCAGTTCTGGGTGCCGCACGCCGGGCGGCGCGTGCTGCTGTGCCTGGGGATCTACGGCCAATCCATCTACGTCGACCTCGACCGCGACGTCGTGGTGGTGAAACTGTCGTCCTGCCCCACACCGGTGGACGGCGAACTCGACAACGCAAGCTTCGCCGCCGCCGAGGCCATCGCCGCATCGCTGGGCTGA
>JBCEBZ010000383.1:0-13342 GCA_039206675.1 Rhodococcus sp. (in: high G+C Gram-positive bacteria)
CGATCGGCGGCAACGTCGCGACCAACGCGGGCGGGCTGTGCTGCGTCAAGTACGGGGTCACCACCGACTACGTCCTCGCCCTGCGGGTGGTCCTCGCGGACGGGACGGCCGTGCGCCTGGGTGGGCCGCGCCTGAAGGACGTGGCCGGCCTGTCGCTGACCAAGCTGTTCGTCGGGAGCGAGGGCACGCTCGGCATCGTCACGGAGGCGACGCTGCGACTGATCCCGGCCCAGCCGCCCGCGAGCACCCTCGTCGCGTCGTTCGCCTCCGTGCAGGCGGCCGCCGACACCGTGCTGGCCATCACCCGCACCCTGCGACCGTCGATGCTCGAGTTCATGGACCGCGCCTCGATCGGCGCCGTCGAGGACGCACTGAAGATGGGCCTGGACCGGACGGCGGAGGCGATGCTCATCGCTCGTTCGGACGCCCCCGGTGCGATTGCGGCCGAGGAGATTTCCGTCATGGCGGACGCCTGCACGGCGAACGGCGCCGCCGAGGTATTCACCACCGACGACCCGGACGAGGGCGAAGCATTCACCGCGGCAAGACGATTCGCGATTCCCGCGGTCGAGAGGCTGGGCAGCCTCCTTCTCGAGGACGTCGGGGTTCCACTGCCGAAACTGCCTGCGCTGGTGGAGGGAATCGCGGCCATCTCGCGGGAGCGCGATGTGATGGTCGCGGTGATCGCCCATGCCGGGGACGGAAACACGCACCCGCTCATCGTGTTCGACCCCGAGGACGCCGCGATGGCGGAGCGCGCGCATCTCGCTTTCGGCGAGATCATGGACCTCGCAATCGCTCTCGGGGGCACGATCACCGGCGAGCACGGCGTCGGCCGCCTGAAGAAGGCCTGGCTCCCCGACCAGTTGGGCCCGGATGTCATGGAACTGACGCAGCGGATCAAGACGGCACTCGACCCGCTGGGGATACTCAACCCCGGAGCGATTCTGTAGCTACCCAGGGCGGGTGCGATACCCAATGGTTACCCAAGGGACTGGTGTGACAGGTGAGGTATTGCTAGCGTGGCCGGACCGAACTCGACTCGTCGCAGAGAGGTGCGCTCGTGACCAGACTCCGCCGTGTCGCCTCCCTGGCGATGCCCGCCCTACTCGCCTCCACCTGCACGTTTTTCACGATGACGCCCCCTGTTGCGACGGCGGCGCCGTGCCTCGGCGGAACCGGCAGCCTCGGATCGAGTGGCGCCAACCAGGGCATCAACCCCATTCCCTGGCTCAACGGCAGCGACGGCCGCCTCCCCGAGTTGCGTGGCAAAACTCAGGCAATCGCACACATCACGGGGCCCCGCAGCGCCAACGACACGATCGGCAGGTTCCGGGTACTCGGCACCGACCTCGGCATCATGTGGGACAACGGCCGTGGTGAGATCCTCACCGCGTTCGGCGACACCGTCGGGCTGAGCGACAACCCGCTCTGCGGTCTGGTCGGCGACTGGCGCAGCAACATCCTGCTGCGCAGCTCCGACACGGACCTCACCGACGGAATGGGCATCGACAATTCCCCGGTCGACTTCCCGAACCACTCCAAGGAGATCATCCAGAGCAAGAAGATCCCGGGCGTGGAGCAGACCGTCATCCCCACCACCGGCATCTCGGTCGGCGAGGGTCCGGCGTCGACGCAGTACATCAATTACATGTCGGTGCGCAGCTGGGGCGCCCCGGGCGAGTGGGACACCAACGCGTCCGGTATCGCGTACTCCGTGGACAACGGCGAGAACTGGATCACCGATCCGCTGACGCTGCGGCCCAACGTGCCGGGGACCGGCGCCGAGAACTTCCAGATGGGCTCGTACGTCAAGCACGACGGATTCGTCTACGCGTTCGGCACCCCGTCGGGGCGTTCCGGCGACGCCCGGTTGTCGCGGGTGAAGGAAGCGGACATCCGGAACCTCACACTGTACGAGTACTGGGACGGCAAGGCGTGGGTGAAGGCCAACGCGACCGTCGCCGCCCCGGTGATCCCGGGACCCGTCAGTGAGTTGTCGGTGCAGTTCAACGAATACCTGGGTCAGTTCGTGGCGATGTACACCGATGCCGGCAACTCGGTGGTCATGCGCCGGTCCGATCACCTCGAATCCGGCTGGAGCGAACCCGAAGTGCTCGTGAGCAGCCGGGACGTGCCCGAGCTGTACGGTGCGTACATGCACCCGTGGTCGAAGGGATCCGACCTGTATTTCCTGGCCACCACCTGGTCGGACTACAACGTCATGCTGCTGCGCACCGACCTCGCGGACTGACGTAATCTGCGAGTGACAGCGTGCGCGGGACAGCGCGCACGCCACACGAGCAGAGGAGCGATCTGTGGCGGCCACGGTGGAACACGACGTGTCGGAATCCCGGTTCGAGATCTACCTCGACGGCCAGCTGGCCGGATACGCCGACTACTTCGAGCGGAACGGCGCCCGCGACTTCCACCACACCGTCACGTACCCGCAGTTCCGAGGCCAGGGTCTGGCGGCGGTGGTGGTGAAGGCCGCCCTCGACGACACGAAGTCCAGTGGGCTCTCCGTGATCCCGTCGTGCTCGTACGTGGAGAAGTACATCGCCGAGAATCCGAGCTATGCGGAGCTCGTCTGATCCGCTCCGCCCAGCCGTCCGCGCGACGTGTCTTCTCGCCGCGACGGTCGTGCTGGCCGGCTGTGGTTCCGGCGGTTCCGACACCGATCCGGCAGCCGCGCCGACCACCTCGGTGTCCGCGCAGCCCGGTCCGTTCGTCGGTGAATGCGGCTCGCTGACCGACGCCGAGGTGTACGAGCGGGCGGGGATCGCCGGGCTCACCCCGGTGTCGCGGAACGGCATCAAATGCCGGTGGGAAGCGGACGGCGGCGAACGGTACGTGATGTTCACCTGGTACCGCGGCAGCCCCATCGACCGGGAGCGGTCGGTGGCCAAGGGCATCGGCCACGAGGTCCACGACCTCGAGATCGCCGGGCATCGCGGATTCTCCTCGCAGAACGTCGGGTTCTGCGAGGTCGCGCTCGGCACGGGTTCCGATTTCGTGCACTGGCTGGTCCGCTACGGAACGGGCAGCGCACCCTCCGATCCGTGCGAGGCCCCGACCGCGCTCGGCCGGCTGACGCTGGAGAAGGCCAAGTGAGCGGCCGCCGGCGGCTCGCCGCGGCGGTCGCGTCGGCGATGGTGCTGGCCGGCTGCGGCACCGCCGTCACGGGCACCGCCGTGACCGAGGGCGCCGCCGCCTCCGAGGACGGCGGTTCGCCGCAGTTCGACAAGCTCCTGCGTGAATGCGACGCCGTCCCCAACGACAAGATCGCGGAGACACTGCACGGGGCGGGGATCGACCAGTACTTCTACGGTGCGGTGTGCATGTGGACGGTGTCGTCCGCCGCCGGATCGATCGACGTCACGTTCGGCTGGTTCGAGAACAACTCGTTGCAGCGGGAGCGCGCGGTGGCGGACCAACTGGGCTATCAGGTGGAGGCCACGTCCATCGCGGGCACGTCGGCGTTCAGCGCCCGGCGGCCGGGTGATGCGGCGACGTGCGGGATCACCGCCGCCTACTCCGGTGTCATCACGTGGTGGGTACAGCAGCGGTCGGGGACGGGCGACCCGTGCGACGGCGCGCGCACGCTCGCCGAGTTGACCCTGCAACGCAACCAGTAGCGGCCGAAAATTCGCTCGCGGTGGCCACGACCTCGCTGTTAGCGTCGAAGGACCACCGACCGAGCCGACCAGAGGACCCTTGCCGTGACCGCCACCGAGACGGCTGTGACTCGTCGGTTCGGGCCCCTGATCCTCCTGAACGTCGCGACGCTGTTCTCCTCCACGGGCAACGGCATCGTGATCGTCGTGCTGCCGTGGCTCGTGCTCGAGCAGACCGGTCGCGCGTCGGACGCCGCGATCGTCGCGGGCGCGGCCACCCTCCCGCTGCTGCTGTCGAGCCTGTTCGCGGGCACGTTCGTCGACCTGTTCGGACGACGCCGCACGTCGCTGATCTCCGACTGCCTGTCGGCGCTGTCCGTGGCGGCCATTCCGGTGATCGCGAACACGACGGGGTTGACCGTCACGGTGATCGCCGTCCTCGCGGCGATCGGCGCGGCGTTCGATCCGGCCGGAATCGCGGCGCGGGAGTCGATGCTGCCCGCCGCCACGAAGTCCGCGGGGTGGTCACTCGACCGGATGAACAGCCTCTACGAGGCCAACTACAACGTGGCGTACCTCGTCGGGCCGGGCATCGGCGGCGTCCTCATCGCCACCGTGGGTGCGGTGAACACGCTGTGGGTCGCCGCCGCCGGGTTCGTGCTGTCCGTGGCGACGATCGCGTTCCTCCGTCTCGAGAACGCCGGCCGACCGGACCTTGCCACGCGTCCGACGTCCATCTGGCACGGCACGCTCGAGGGATTGAAGTTCGTGTGGCACAACCGGCTCCTGCGCACGATCGCCCTCGTGGACATGGCGGTGGTGGCGCTGTACATGCCGGTCGAATCGGTGGTGTTCCCGGTGTACTTCACCGAACTCGACAAACCCGCGCAACTGGGCTCGGTCCTGATGGCGCTCAGCATCGGCGGTGTGGTGGGCGCGCTCGCGTACGGACCGCTCGCGCCGTTCGTGTCGCGCCGGATGCTGATGGTGGTGGCGGTGACGGTGCTCGGCGCGGCGATGGTCGCGATGGCGTTCCTGCCGCCGCTGTGGGCGATCCTGGCGCTGGCTCTCCTGCAGGGTCTGGTGTTCGGTCCGGTCGGCCCGATCGCCAACTACGCCATGCAGACTCGCAGTCCGGAGCACATGCGCGGCCGGGTCACCGGGGTCATGACGTCCACCGCGTACGCGGCGGGACCGCTGGGCTACCTGCTGGCCGGCCCCATCCTCGACACGTGGGGAATCCAGCCGACGTTCTTCGTGCTCGCGATCCCGGTCCTGATCATCGGGCTGGCGTGCTTCGGGCTGCCCGTGCTGAAGGAACTGGACGAGAAGGTGCCGGTCAGTTGAAGCCCATGACGTCGTTGCCCCAGGCGACCCGCATCTCGCGGTCCGGGTCCTTGACGAGGGTGTCCGCGCCGTCGATCAGCAGCGTGGAGCGGTCCTCCTCGTCGTAGGGGGCCCAGTGCTTGGACCCGTCCAGGGCGGCGGGGACACCGTGCCGCGCGAACGCGAGCCACCGGCGCTGGATCCGGCCCGACACCTCGAGTGCCGTCTTCCGGCCGCCGAGCCAGAACGTCGGGTCGATGTTGAGGGTGTCGAAATTGCCGAAGACGTAGGGGAGTTCGGTGGCGTGCCCGGCGCCGATGCGGGCGGCCTTGAGCATCGGCGTGGCCTGGTCGAACCGGTACATCCACGTCGGCGAGTGCCTGCTGTGGGCGTCGGCCACCCACAGGGCGGGCATCCGGAACGCGGCGTCGCGGGACATCGCGAGTGCGCCCTTCGGTTTCCCGCGGTCCGGGTACGCCGACAGGATGTCGGCGAGGCGGGCCGCGGGCAGTTCCGGGTGGTCGGTCGCGATCGCCCGCAGCATCTCCTGCACCGAATCCGAAGTGACCGGCAGCAGAGGCGATTTCATGAACTTGAAGATCGACGACTCGTCCCTGTTGGAACCGATGATGAGGGGGATGCGGTGGGAGTAGCCCTTCTGGAACGCGGCGACCGGGTAGCGGGGCAGGAAGTCGCGGTCGACCACGGGCGCCATGGCGAGTGTGCCGGGGATCTTCGTCGGCACCTCGTTGACGAGGGTGTCGCTGGCCTCGATGACCGTGCGGTACGGCAGGTGCGCCAGCGTGTCGATCCGGGCGGGTTCCACGTCGAGGATGTCGAGGAACTGCTTCGCGACGGTGGCCGCCCGCTCGCTGCCGTACACCGACGTGGCGGGTGGACTCTGGGCGATCGCACGGTGGAACAAACCGGCCGCGCTCGGGCACGTCATCAGCGTGGTGATCGACCCGGCTCCCGACGACTCCCCGAACACCGTCACCTCGTCGGGGTCACCGCCGAAAAACGCGATGTTCTCGCGCACCCATTCGAGGGCGGCGACCTGGTCACGCAGCCCGCAGTTGGTCTCGAACACCCGCCCGGCCGTCGAGAACGACGACAGGTCGAGGAACCCGAGCGCCCCCACCCGGTAGTTGAACGAGACCAGCACGACGTCGCCGAGAGTCGACAGGATCCGCCCGTTGTAGATGCCCTGAGCTGCGGTTCCCAGGCAGTAGGCGCCGCCGTGGATCCACACCATCACCGGCCGCGGGATGCCGTCGGGCCGGGGGGCCCACACGTTGACCGACAGGCAGTCCTCGTCCATCTCGAGTCCGGCGTCGATCGGGACGGCGGTGCTTTGACCCTGCGGGGCCATCGGGCCGAAATCGACGCAGTCGCGCACGCCGTCCCACGGTGCGGGCGGAACCGGCGCCCGGAACCGCAGGTCGCCGACGGGGGCGGCGGCGAACGGGATGCCCTTCCACGCGTAGACGTCGCCTTCGGGGTAGCCGCGCACGTCGCCGTCCCGGGCGCGGACGACGAGTGTGTCGCCTGACTTCTCGACATCCACGGCCGAATCTCCTCACGCAGCGCGTACGGGAATCTCTCGCCAAACTACCAACGATGCGCAGGCAGGACCGTTCGAACGCGATATAGATCAACCGCGCGCTAACATCACCTCCGTGGCCGCACCGACCGATCCCGAGGGCAAGAGCCTCCTCGACTATCCGCGGCCGTCCGTGGCGGTGGATGTCGCCGTCCTCACCGTCGACGGCGAAGATTTGAAAGTGCTTGTGGTTCCGCACCGTTCGGGTCGGCTCGCGCTTCCCGGCACCTTCCTCCACGAAGGCGAGCGGCTGCGGGACGCCGCCGAGCGGTGCCTGCGGATCAAGGCCGGCCTGGCGGGCGCCGAGTTCCACCAGCTGGCGATGTTCGACGACCCCGCCCGCGACGACCGCGGGTGGGTGCTGTCGATGACGCACGGCGCGGCGCTGCCGCGCACGGCACTCCCCCGCGACGCCCTGCTGATCCCCGTCGACGGCGACCGGGTGACGCAGGACCTCGCGTTCGACCACGCGGACGTCGTCACTCTCGCCGTCGCCGACCTGCGCGAGCGGTATGCGCGGTCCGTCGATCCGTCGGGCCTGGCCGGCGACACGTTCACGGTGCTCGAACTCCGCCGGGTCTACGAGGTGGTGTTCGGCCGCCCCCTCCCGAAGGACTCGTTCCGCCGGCACATGATGCCCGCCCTCGAGCACACCGGCGACATGGCCGTCGTCGGAACCGGCCGGCCCGCCGAGATCTACCGGCGCGGTCCGGCACCCCTCCCGCCGGGTGCGGCCGCGTTCCTCGCCGGCTGAGCCGGTCCAGCACCCGGGGCCTTTCCGTCCGCGGCCCGGCCGGTGCTAGGGTCGGCTTGTTCTGACACGGGGTGCTCCGCACGGGCGGGGCTGAGAACACACCCGGGAACCTGCTCAGGTAATGCTGACGAAGGGATGTCAACGTTGTGAATAGCTCTGTCCACGGTGCTGCCGGCGCAGGCCAGCACGCCCGATTCACGGACCACTTGTGGGACCGGACCAAGGTGCTGCGCGAGGCGATCGACGAACTCGAGTTCCTGCGCCGCCTCGGCGACGGAACGCTGCCGCTGGACGTGTTCCGCACGTACATCGAGCAGGATTTCCTGTACCTGACCGGGTACGCGAAGGCCCTGTCCCTGGTCGCCGCGCACGCACCGGGTCCCGTCGAGGCCGGCTTCTGGGCCGGCTCGGCAGCCGAGGCCGCCACGGTCGAGGCCACGTTGCACCAGAACCTGCTGACCAGCGGACGACTCCCCGAGTCGGACGTCGAACCGCAGCATTCGCAGGCCTGCCTCGGGTACATCTCCTACCTGACGGCGGTCGCCGCCACCGAGCCGTACGCGGTCTCCGCCGCCGCGGTGCTGCCGTGCTTCTGGATCTACGCGGACGTCGGACGCCGACTCGCCGCGAGCGCCCGGGAGGTGCTGTCCGCCGACCCGTCGCACCCGTACGCACAGTGGGTCACCACGTACGACGCGGAGGAGTTCCACGCGGCCGTCGCGAGGGCCCGCGAATTCGTGGACGCCGCCGCGGAGGCGGCGACCGAGGCCCAGCGCGAGGCGATGGTGGAGGCGTTCACGATCGCCAGCCGCTACGAACTCATGTTCTGGGACACCGCACTCAACAAGCAGGAATGGCCCGCGTCGTGACACTTTTCTCCCGTACCAGGCGCGCTGCCACCGCAGCCGTCATCCTCGTCTCCGCCCTGTCGGTGCTCACCGGCTGCGCAGGCGACTCGCAGTCCGACGACACCATCCGGTTCGCACTCGACTGGACGCCGAACACCAACCACACCGGTCTGTTCGTCGCCCAGCAGGAGGGCTGGTTCGAGGACGCCGGACTCGACGTGCAGGTGCTGCCGTACAACGACACCTCGCCCGACACTCTCGTCGACGCCGGTAACGCGGAGTTCGGCGTGAGCTTCCAGAGTTCCGCGACGTTCTCGAAGGCCGCGGGCGCCCAGACCACGTCGGTCATGGCCCCGCTGCAGCACTGGGCGACGGGTATCGCGGTGAAGGCCGATCGCGCCGACATCACCCGCCCCCGGGATCTCGACGGCAAGATCTACGCCGGTTTCGCGGACCCGGACGGCGAGGAGACGCTGAAGCAGATCATCCGGAACGACGGCGGCAAGGGCGAATTCACCACCGTCACGCTCGGCACGTCGGCCTACGAGGCCGTGTACTCCGGCACCGCCGACTTCACCGTGTCGTTCTTCGGCTGGGAGGGCATCGAGGCCGAGCACCGAGGCACTCCGATGCGCTACTTCCACTACACCGACTTCGGATTCCCGGACGCGTACGCGCTTGTCATCGAGGGCAACGAGCAGTGGATGGCCGACCACCCCGATCAGGCCCGCAAGTTCGTCCAGGCCCTGCAACGCGGCTACCAGTTCGCCGCCGACCGGCCGGACGAGGCCGCACAGATGTTGATCGACGCCAATCCCGGCGCCTTTCCGGACGAGTCCCTCGTGCGGGAGAGCCAGCAGATGCTGTCCTCCGAGTACATGAAGGACGCTTCCGGAAAGGTCGGGACACAGACGGCCGAGCAGTGGGCGGGGTACTCCGGTTTCCTGTTCCAGCACGGCCTGCTCACCGGCCCCGACGGGGCACCGCTGACCACGGAACCCGACTGGTCGACCTATTTCACCAATGAGTACCTCGCTCAGCCCTGACCCGACACTCCGGACCCCGGCCCCGGGCACGTCCCCGCTGCTGCGGCGGGTGCTGCCCGCGGTCGTGGTCGTGGCACTGCTCGTCGTGGCGTGGCAGGTGTACGTGACGGTCAGCGGTATCCGTCCGCAGGTGCTGCCGTCGCCGCTGCGGGTCGTCCAGCAGGGCTGGCGGGCGCGGGACGCCATCTCCGGTCACGCCTCCGCGACCTTGCAGGTGACGCTGATCGGGTTCGCCGTGTCGCTGCTCTGCGCGTGGGCCCTGGCCGTGCTCGTCGACTTCTCGCCGTGGCTGCGGCGCGCGTTCGTTCCACTGTTCGTCGTGTCGCAGACGCTGCCGATCATCGCGATCGCGCCACTGATGATCATCTGGTTCGGATTCGGTCTGCTGCCGAAGGTTCTCGTGATCGCCCTCGCCACGTTCTTCCCGATGACGATCGGCCTGATCGAGGGCTTCGCCGCAGCCGACCGGGAGGCGGGCGCGCTGTTGCGCAGCATGGGCGCCTCACGGTGGCAGGAATTCCGCTACGTGCGGCTACCCTCCGCGATCCCCCGGTTCTTCACCGCCCTGCGTATCGGCATCACCTACGCCGTCGTGGGTGCCGTGTTCGCCGAATACGTCGGGGCCACCTCCGGTCTCGGCATCTACATGGCCACGCAGAAAAACTCCTTCCGCACCGACCTCGTGCTGGCGGCGGTGCTCGTGACCGCCGTGATCAGCGTCAGCCTCTACCTGCTCACGTTCGCGGTCGAACGCGTCGTCGCCCCCTGGATCAAGAACGAAAGGGGCCGTCATGAGTGAGACCGCGCGCGTCGCACTGTCCGGACTGAGCAAGGGATTCGCGGTCCGCGGCGGCATCCGTCCCGTCCTCGACAACGTCTCGTTCACCGTCGAACCGGGCGAGTTCGTGTCGGTGATCGGCCCCAGCGGGTGCGGGAAGAGCACCGCGTTCGCCATGCTCGCCGGACTCGACCGACCGGACACCGGCACCGTCACGATCGGCGGCGAGCCCGTGCGTCCCGCGGGCAGTGGCCCCTCGAAGTGCGCGTACATGCCGCAGAAGGACCTGCTGTTCCCGTGGCGCAGCGTCCTCGACAACACCACCCTCGGACTCGAAGTGCAGGGCGTGCCCCGGAAACAGGCGCGGGACAAGGCCCGGGAACTGTTCTCCGTCTTCGGTCTCGGCGGGTTCGAGGACGCCCGGCCCAGCCAGCTGTCCGGCGGAATGCGACAGCGCGCCGCGATGCTGCGGACCGTCGTCCAGGACCGTCCGGTGCTGCTGCTCGACGAACCGTTCGGCGCACTGGATTCGTTGACCCGCACCGAGATGCAGGCCTGGTTGCAGGACGTGTGGCAACGCTACCGGTGGACCGTCCTGATGATCACCCACGACATCCGGGAGGCCGTCTACCTGTCGGACCGGGTGGTCGTGCTGTCCGCCCGGCCCGCCACCGTGCGGCGCGAGGTGACGGTGGGCCTGCCCCGCCCCCGCGAACTGTCGATGATGACGACGCCCGAATTCGCGGACGTCGAACACGAACTGCTCGGCGTGCTGCACGAGGAATCGCGGCGGGCACTGGTCGAGCAGGAGTCGGGCCGACGCTGAAACCCGCGGCGTCTCAGAGCAGTGCCGCCTCCAGTTCGCCGAGGGCGGTCTCCAGGTAGAACAGGATGCGCTGCAGGCTCGGCACCGAACGGCGGCACCCGATGACACCGAAATCGAGATTGCCGCCGTTCGTGGTGAGCGTGATGTTCAGCGCCTGCCCGTCCAGCACCACCGACGTCGGGTAAATGCCGTCGAGCCGGGACCCGTTCCAGTACATGGTCTTCCGCGGACCCGGAACGTTCGAGATGATCACGTTGAACGGCGGCGGCGTGAAGCGGACGAACCCCGGCACCGGTGTCAGAGCGATCGGCGACATGTTGACCGCGGACCACGCCAGTGCCTGCATCGAGGTGAGGCTGCCGAACAGTTCCTTCCCCTGAGACATGGAAGCGGAGATCGCCGTCAGGCGCTCGGCCGGGTCGTCGACGTCCGTCGCCAGGTTGCACAACGTGACACCCACCGCGTTGCCGCCGGAGTCGGCCTGCTGCTCGTCGCGCAGCGACACCGGGACCATCGCGATCAGCGGCTCGTCGGGCAGCGCGTTCTGTTCCTCGAGATACCCCCGCAACGCCCCGGCGCACATGGCCATCACGACGTCGTTGACGCTGACCCCCGCCGCCTTCCGCACGGCGTGGACGCGTTCGAGCGGCCACGACTGCGCGGCGAACCGGCGCGCGCCACCGATCGGGACGTTCAGCATGGTGCGGGGCGCCTCGTACGGAAACCTCATGTCGTGCTGCCCCATCGCGGTGCGGGCGATGCGCAGCGACACCGGCGCGAGACCGGCCACGTCGCCGACCGTGCGACGGACCCCGTTCACCACCGACCAGAGGTCCGGGGCGGCCCCGTTGGCCGGCGCCGAGCGTGGCAGGTTCCACGGCGGCGGTGCGTCGCGCACGTCCGGGTCGGTCGACAGCGTCCGCATCAGCAGCCGCAGCCCGGAGACGCCGTCCATCAGCGAGTGGTGCAGCTTGGTGTAGATCGCGAACCGGCCGTCGGAGAGGCCCTCGATCAGATACATCTCCCACAGAGGGCGATGCCGGTCCAGGAGCGTGCCGTGCAACCGGGACGTCAGCGTCAGCAGTTCCCGGACCCGGTACGGCGCAGGCAGGGCCGAATGACGCACGTGGTATTCGAGATCCACGTCCGACTCGTCGGCCCACCACACGTTCCCGAGACTGCCGACGGGGCCCGCCGGCTTCTTCCGGAACGTGGGGTCGACGTCCGTGTGCTTCAGCATCGTTTCGTGCATCGACTTCACGTAGTCGGGGCCGGCATCGTCCGGCGGTGTGAACAATTCGAGCGATCCGACATGCATCGGATGCTCTCGCGATTCGCCGAGAAGGAATATCGAATCGGTAACCGGCATGATCCCCACCTGGACGTTCACCCCCGCTCGGTCACTATCCCATTACGACTTCCGCCTGGATGCTACGTCGGGCGTAGCGTCCGTGCGACCTACTTCGATGTAGACCGTACGGCGCAACGAGGTGGCAAACCTGAAGGCAGCACGTCGATGGGCACCGAGGCCGGAACGGAGGCAGACAATGAGCACTGCGACTTACGAATTCTGCCCGTCACCGCTCCCGGTGACGCGGCGGGAGTTCGCCGGAACCAGCCTGCAGTCGGCGGCCCTCGCGCACACCCTCCGCCGCACGGTCCGGCCGTTCCTCGACGGGTGGGCGCGCTACCCCGAACTGCCGTGGCCCACCGGGGTCGTCGACCTGTTCGGCTACTCGCTCGGGCCGATCCGCGGAACCCAGCGCAGGCCCGTCCGGCTGCCGCACTGCCGCGCCGAATGGATCCGGCCTCCGGGTGAGCTCGGCGACCGGGCGATCCTCTACCTCCACGGCGGGGCGTTCCTGTGCTGCGGGATCAACTCGCACCGCCAGATGGTGTCCCGGATCTCGGCGGAGTCGCAGGCGTCGACGCTGAACGTCGCGTACCGGATGATCCCCCGCAACCCCATCCGGGCGGCCGTCGAGGACGGTGTCGACGGGTACCGGTGGCTGCTCGCGCACGGGTACACCGCGGACCGCATCGTCGTCGCCGGCGACTCGGCGGGCGGATTCCTGACGTTCATGGTGACGCTCGAGGCGCTGCGCCAGGGGTTGCCGCGGCCCGCCGCCGACGTCGCACTGTCGCCGCTCACCGACCTCGACCCGGTGAACAAGCTGGCCCATCCCAACGCCGACCTCTGCGCTGTCTTCCCCACACGCGCGGTCGGTGCCCTGTCCAGGCTGATCGAACGGCTGGACACCAGGGGCGGGCACGAGCCGTCCACGTCCCCCGTGGACGGCTCCCTCGCCTCCATGCCGCCGGCGCTGATCCAGACCGGGTCGCAGGAAATGGTGTACGTCGACGCGGAACTGATGTCCGAGCGGCTGTCCCAGGCGGGTGTCCCGTGCGAACTGCAGGTGTGGGAACGGCAGGTGCACGTCTTCCAGGCCGCCGCCGGACTGCTCCCGGAGGGCACCCGCGCGATCCGTGAGATCGGCCGGTTCATCCGCAAGGCCACCCCCGTGAGTACTTGTTAACGTCCGG
>JBCEBZ010000384.1:0-13330 GCA_039206675.1 Rhodococcus sp. (in: high G+C Gram-positive bacteria)
GCTCGGAGGCGAGCGGATCGGCCGGGTCCACGGCCGGCGCGACCGAGTCGAGTAACGACTTGCGTAGGGCGCCGAGTGCGTTGCGCGAGTGATCCATCACAGCACCTCTTCCAGGAGAGTGTTCAGTTCGTCCGCTGCGACCGCCGACATGCCCTTGACGCGACACAGAACGACGTCCTGATGCGACTTGCCCAGCTTCGCAACCCGGTGCGCGGAGGCCATCGTGGACACGACGATCTGGTACGCGTTGAGGATCTTGTAGAAGGTGAGTTTCTCGGAGTCCACCGGCAGACCGGTGGCGGCTTCGTAGCGTCGGTAGAAGTCGTCCTCCGGGATCAGCCCGCACACGAGGTACCGACCCTGCTCGTCGTAGTGGCCGAACGTGGATTGCGTGGTCCAGGCGAGGTCGCGGTGCCGGTCACCGAGATGGCCGCGTTCCCAGTCGAGCCAGGCCGTGATCTCCAGGGTGTCCTCGTCGTACAGGAAGTTTCCGCTGCGGTAGTCGCCGTGAACGACACTCACGTGATCGAGGACGGGCAGGTGACCGAGCATCCAGTGCTCGGCCACGTCCATCAGCGGCACGTCGGCCGCACGGTCCTCCACCCAGGTCCGGCGGGCCTGATTGAGCAGCCACCGCGCCGCGTCGTCGGTCCCGACCCGGGGTCGGGCGAGGCTGGTGAACTCCGCCGAGGACAGATCGAACGTGTGGAGGGCGGCCAGGTAGGACACGAACTGATCGGCGAGACGCTCGCGAGTGCCGGCACCGAAATTCGTGCCCAGGCCGCTGATCCTGCCGGTCGTGGTCGCCGACGGCTTGGTGACTCCCGAGACGTAGGAGTAGATGAGCGCGGGCTCCGGGAAATACTCGCCGTCGACGTCGATGAACCGTGGTTCCGGAACGGGGACGACGCCCCGTACCGCGCCGACGAGTTCGAACTCGCGCAGGCGACTGGTGGCGTTCGACCCTTCGGCCGGGTCCATGCGGACGACCAACCGCTCACTCGTCCATGATTCGGACTCCTTGCGGTGCAGTGTGAATCCCATCTGCACCTTGGACACACCGCCGGTGAACCATCGGGCATCGGAGACTCGGAAGGGACCGTCGAGGCGAGCCGACAGAAACGTCTCGACACAGCGGATGAACTCGTCGAGGTCCATTCGCCGGTACGAACCGAGTGCGCGGCGGTTCATCTTGCGGGTCAGTGTCCGGTCGACTTCGGGCTCGGTGGGGTACCGCGTACGGAGACGTTCGATCTGCGCGTCGGTCGGGGCGTCGGCCCAGTCCCTGTCGGGCAGGGACACAGAAGTGCTGGTCATCTGAGTTCGCTCCTACTTCAGTCGGCCGTGACGGGACATGCGCTCGGCCAGGTAGTCCAATCCGAAGATGTCTCCCATCTCGCCGTAGCCGACGGCGGAACCCCGCTCGTACCGGAACAACGACTGGTAGCAGACGTGGGACGGGTTGAACGTGTACCACGGGTGTCCCGCGATCGCGCTGCCGAAGAACTCGTGTTTCCTGCCGCGGACATCGGTGGCCGTGACGTGATTGCTGAACGCGAGCATGTCGACGCGCTCCGCCTCGATCGTTCCGTCGACCAGGCCGAAGACCTCACCGTTCTCGACGACGTAACCGAAGCGGATCTTGTCGTAGAACACCTGGCCGCGTTCGATCCGCATCGGCACAGCCATGTGCATCGCGAAGTCCTCGCCGAAGTTGATCGAGACCCAGGAGACCGACCGGGTGCCGACCTCGGGACGGGGTCCCCAGCTGTGGTCCATGCCCTCATAGGATTCGACCTGGTACGTCTTGCCCCGCAGTTCCAGTTCGCCGCGGATGCGGCCCTTGACTTCGAAGTGCCCGTTCTCCCACTCGTTGCCCTTGCGTGAGTCGTTCGCGGTTTCGCGGTCGAGTTCGAGGAGCGGATTCTGGTTGGGGTCGTGCGGGTCGAACGGCTCGTGCAAGCCCTCGAAGGTGAGGTCGAAACTTGCTGCCCCCAGGGCGTTCTTGTACTGCATGTGGTAGTTGCGGGGGCCGTCCGAGGACACGGTCAGGCCGTTCTGGAGGGAGTAGTTGCTGAACGAGTCGGGGCAAGGCAGGTGCATCTGGGGGTCGGTGAAGTCGACTTCGTACGGTTGGCGGCAGAATCCCTCGGCCAGGATGACCGAGGACAGGGTGACGCCGAGGTTCGGCCGGGCCAGCACGTAGGCGTTGCCGAAGATTCTCGCTTCGGGCACGGAGATGATCAGAACGGTGGTTTCGGTCCAGGTCTTGTCGGTGAGGTCTCGGGTATGGAATTCGGTATCGGCGTGCGTGATCACTGCATTGTCCAATCGTGTGTTCTGACGGTTCTGTCCGGTACTCAGTCGTGTTGCAGCTGTTTTGTTTTCGAGAGTGTTGGTGTGGTCGGTCGGAGGGTTTTCGAGACGGCGATCATGATGAGCCCGCCGATGCCGAGGATGATCGCGCCGACGAGGAACGACAGCCTGTTGCCGGCCTCGCCCGGGAAGGCGTCGCGGATGATGCCGAACATGTAGGGCGAGACGAACCCGCCGATGTTGCCGATGCTGCTGATCAACGCGATCCCGGACGCCGCGGCGGCGCCGGAGACGATCTTCGGTGCGGTGGTCCAGAAAGTCGGGATGGTGGCCATCGAGCCGATGGTGCCGACGCAGATCGCGATTGCTGCGACGTACGGACTGGAGGACACCGTTGCGGCCGCGATCACCCATGCGCAGGCGCCGGCCAAGGTCGGAACGACGAAGTGCCACATGCGTTCCTGGGTGCGGTCCGAACTCCGGGAGATCAGCACCATGGCGATTCCCGTGAACACGTACGGAACCGCGGCCAGGTATCCGATCCCGGTGGTGCCGACCGTGCCTCCGGTCATCTCCTTGATGATCGACGGGAGGAAGAATCCCATGAGATAGATGGGCACGACCATCGAAAAGTACACGGCAGCGAGCATGAGAACCCGGTAGTTCTTCAGTCCGGCCGTCCAGTGCGGATGGCCGGTGCCGTCCCCGGTGTCGGCAGGGTCCTCCTGATCGATCTTGGCGGTGAGCCACTGTGCCTCGGAGGCGTTGAGCCAACGCGCATCGCCAGGCTCGTTCGGGAGGAACTTGACGATGACGGCGGCGAGCAACAGGCAGGGCAGGCCCTCGGCGATGAACATGAACTGCCATCCGGCCAGGCCCCACAGATTGACCGACATGAGAGTGCTGGTGAGGGGAGACCCGATTGCCGAGGCGACGGGAATGGCGAGGAAGAACAAGCCGAGGATCCGTCCCCGGTTCGCCGAGGGCACCCATCGGGTGAGGTAGTAGACCACTCCCGGTAGCAGGCCGGCTTCCGCGGCGCCGAGGAGGAAACGCATCCCGTAGAACATCCAGATGTTCTCGACCAGCGACATCAAGGCAGTGACGAGGCCCCACGTGATCATGATGCGGGCAATCCAGATCCGGGCCCCGATGCGATGGAGTGCGATGTTGCTGGGAACCTCGAAGAGGACGTAGGCGATGAAGAAGACTCCGGCACCGAGACCGAAGGCGGCTTCGGACAGGCCGAGATCGTTCTGCATCTGCAGTTTGGCCACGCCGATGTTGGTGCGGTCCACATAGCTGAGCAGCGCAGCGAGGAACAACATCGGAACGATCCGGAACGAGATCTTTCGCGAAATACTCGAACCGGCAGCGTAGTCGGTTGTGTGTTCGGCGGCATTCGGCCGACGGTGGTTGTCCATGGTCATCTGAACCTTCTGAGGGTGGAAATCGCGGACTGGGTGCAGATCCCAGCGGAAGTGACGACGTCACCGCGAACCATAAGAACGGCGGGAATGGCAGGACAACGCTCTGCCCGGCCCCTATCGGTATCGCGGGTGAATCGCCGCTGTGGATGCCGACAGCACCGCCCCGGACGGATGCTTGCTATCCAGAGGTGAATGCAGTAGTGGGGATTCCGGCCTACCGTTGCGTAGATACGGACATTCGGTCTCGTGTCGCGAGGTAGGCGGGGCCGGCGGCGCGGTCGTGCACGCATCCGAGCTGTCGAGTGCTCGACATCACCTGTAATGCTGGGGTGTTCCGAAACTGTGGCCGATGTACTACAACGACAGATTGTGATGAATGAATCGGGTCAGGCGCACGACGCGGGAAGTCGTGACCGCGGACCGGCGCGTGCCCTCCCGCGGGGCTTCGCGGTCTTCTGCGCGCAGTTCGCCCCTCGATTCCCCCGTGTCGAGCCACGTCGACGGATGCCGGCCTACGTCTACGGACTGCTGGGTGGCGTCCGGCGCAAGAACGGGTGGACGCAAGCAGAGGCGGCGGGAGAGGCGCGCCCGGAGGGCATGCAGCGGTTGCTGAACGCGGCATCCTGGGACGAGGACGGCGTGCGCGACGACACGCGCGGGGTGGTGGTCCAGGCGGTCGGCGATGTCTGGCAGGGGCGGTTGATCGTCGGTGACCTCTCATTCCGGAAGCGGGGCAGTCGGTCTGCCGGGGCGGCGCCTCAGGTGTCGGAGGAGACCGGGAGGTCCGAGAACGCCCAGACCGGAATATTCCTGGCGTACGCATCCGAGGCCGGTGTGGGCCTGATCGACCGCGAGCTGTACCTGCCGAAGGAATGGACAGACGATCGGGACCGCTGCCGAGCGGCGGGCATCGACGATTCGGTGAGATACGAGAGCCCGGCAGAATTGGCCCGGGCGATGATCGACCGGGCTCTCGACGCAGGGGTGCCGTTCGTCTGGGTCACGGCGGGCGTGACCTACGGCCGATCGGAGCATCTGCGGAGATCACTGGAGGAGCGGGGTGTTCCCCACATCATCGAGGTGCCGGGCGACTGCCGGGTGACCACGGCAAACCTCCAGGTCCGCACGGTCGACACCGTGATCGGCGAACTGTCGGAGACGGTGTGGCACCGGCTCAGCCACGGCGACAGTGCCGCCGGGCATCGCGTTCGGGACTGGGCAGCCGTCGATCTGCACAGGTCCGGACAGCGTCACGGCAGCTGGTTGCTGGCCGGCCGATCGATCACCGATCCGTCCGACATCACCTATCACCTGTGTTTCGGGCCGGTCGGCAGCATCCTGTCCGAACTTGCCCGGGTAGCCGATGGGCATCGGGCAGCCGAGGGGTGCCTCCACGCGGCACGGACGGAGTCAGGTCTCGCGGACTATCAGGTCCGCGGGTACAGGGCGTGGTACCGGCACGTCACTCTGTCGATGGTGGCGGCGGCGTACCTGTCGGTCCTGGATGCACGAACGACGGATGCGGGCGACTCGTCGCATGTGAGGACGGTTCGTTCCCGGCCGAACGCGGTGGCACCGTGGTGGTGAGACAGGGTTCGTCCGCCGCGCCGGCCGTGGTCGTCGTTTCCTCGGCGGTATCGAGCGCGGGGTGGCCCTGGAAGCGGAGAATCAGCAACGCCGTCTGGATGCTCAACTGATCCGCCGCGTCGCCGACCACGTCGAGGCCGGTCAACGCGTGGACGCGCGAGAGGCGTAGCCGCACGGTGTTTTCGTGGACGCCGAGATGGCGCGCGGCACCACGCGGACTCCGGCCGGCGTCGAACCAGCACTGCACGGTACGCAGCAGACTGTCCGTGCCGGGCGCATCCCGGAGGAGGGGTCCGAGGAGGTCGTCGACGAACCGCCGCACGGCGTCGAGGTCACCGTTGGCCAGAAACACCCGGGCCGGCCCCAGATCGTCGACCGCGAGGATTCGGTGCGCCGCAGGTGGCGTGAAGCGGTCGGCGCACTGGACGACTTCGCGGGCCTCACGGTATGCGCGGGAGAGTCCGGCCGGTTCGCAGACCGCGGACACACCGGCGATCATTCCCGGGGATCGGCACACCGCCGCTGCCGCGCGAGTGAGCGCATCCTTGACCTGCGACACCGCAATCACGGACGCGACGTCGCCTGCGGCCTCGACCAAGAGGATCACACCCTCCGACCCGCGGGTCGACAGCACCTCGACACCGAGGAAACGCTCGACGTGTTCGGTGACGGCTCGGTCGAATCCCTCGGGCTCCCCGTCCGGTGCCCGTACGAACACCAGCACGCGGTGTGCCTCGGTGTCGACGCCGAGGTACTCACCGCTCGCCGCGAGATCCTCGCGAGCGCCCGTACCGAGGATCATTTGTCGGGTCAACGTGGACTTCGCGTTCCACGCGACGCGGGCGATACGTCGTTGGATCAGGAACTGGGCGCCGATACGACGTGCACATCGCGCGGCGGTGTACTCGTCCGTCGGGCGGAGCGGCGTGGGATGTTCGTCGATCACGAGCCAGCCGAAATGCTCACCGCGCTCGGCAATCCGGGTGACGATCTTTCGGCGGATCAGCTCGGTCGTCGCTCCGGCGGCGAGAACGATGGGTTTCGATCCGGCAGCCGCATCCGACGGGTAGGACTGGAGAATTGTCGCGAGGGTGGGCATCGAGGTTCGGCCAGCCGAGTGTGGACCGGCAGCGGCGATCATCCGCTCCCGCCTGTCGAACAGGACCACGGACTTCCCCGTCAACTCCGCGCAGACCTTCACGATCGCGGACATGGTGTCGGCGACGGCGACGGCATCGTCGAGCCGTTCCACCACCGCGGCACGCTCGTCGGACAGCAGCCTGCCGTGCTCGAGGTCCCGCCTGCGACGGCGCTGCTCCTCGGCGTCGAGGACAGTGGCCGCTGCGGAATCGACAAGCGAGCGCATCGAGTCGAGCGCAGCAGAGTGCAGGGTGGTGAATTCGGCATCGGGCCGCGGGTCGGTGAGGAGAAGGACCCGGACGGGATCCGATGGTGGATCGGACAGCCGCAACACCACGATGCGCGCGGAATCGTGGAAGCAGGTGCCTGTCAGTGCCCTGCCCGCGGCAAGGATCGGCTCGGTGGACGCCAACGCTCGACGAATGAGCGGCTCACCCGGCGGCACTCGCAGTCCCGCGGCCGGGAGTCCGCTGTACGGAAGCGGAATGAACCTGCCACGGGCCCCGTCTTCCACCAGCACGCAGGCGGTCGCAAAATCAGCTTGCGCAGCGGTGCGGGTGAGCAGGTCGTCGAGCAGACGCAGGTAAGGCGGAATCGACGGGCGATCAGTCATGGCTCCTCGCTCGAGGCGGCGCACCAAGGCGGCAAGCCATCACCGTGTGGTGAGTGCTCGTTCATGGCTCGATCGATTCCGGTGCGACAGTTCTTCCAGCATTTGGACTGACCATATGTCCTGATGGTGGATACGGCAAGGGCGACCCAGCCAGTGCGGACCCGGAACTAGTTGTGTCGCAGTCGGTCGAGCACCTCGTTCGCAACGACGAGATCCTCGTCGACGGCGACAGATCGGACACGGACACCGCCGGAATCGGACTCGTCAGTCCCGCCGACGTGCACAACGGTTCCGTGGCCGAGTGCACGCATGGATTTCAGTACGACATCCGTGACGGCATTGTCGCCGGGTAGACAGTTGATGAGGATGTCGGCGTCACCGAGTGACGCTGCGAGTTCCGCGACCACTCGACCGGCGTCATCGTTCGACGACAGATCCCCGGCTCCAGACAGCGCCCAAATACCCGACGCCGATTCGAACAGCCCTCTTGCCGCAATGTCACCCTGTGTGACGTCGCGGCCGATCAGACCGATGCGCTGTGCACCGAGCTTGACGAGTCGATGCGCGATCAGCAAACCGAGTCCGTGATCACCACCCACGACGAAGATCGTGGAGTCATGCACGGGGTTCATGTCGTGGTCCGCACCGTCAGCGGAATCGAGACGTGGCTGTGGTCACCGGCGGTCCCGTCGCAACCGGCGCACTGGGGAACTATTCCCGCCGCCCGCGCGGCCAGTTGTTGCTTGGCTGCGCCGTCACGCGATTCGGTCGGGGCGACCGCTCCGGCGTACTCGTCCCGTGCCAGAAGGCCGGCGCCGTAGGCCCCTGCGATCTGTGGCTGCTCGAGCAGTTCGAGAGGGTGACGCAAAGCCAATTCGATGTAATGCCTGGCTGCCGCATTCTGGGCGACACCGCCGGTCATCACGGTCGGCGTGGCCTTGCCGACCTGGGCGACCAATCCGAGGGTTCTCGCGGCAACGGCTTTGTGGACCGAGGCGGCGATATCCGACTTGTCTTGCCCCTGAGCCAGGAGGGAGATCACCTCCGTTTCGGCGAACGTCGCGCACATGCTGCTGACTTCCAGGCCGTCGGCACCCGCCAGCGCAAGACTGCCCACCTCCTCGACATCGACTTCCAGTGCACGGGCGAGCACGTCGAAGAAACGACCGGTCCCGCTTGCACACCGATCGTTCATGGCGAAGCGATCCACCAAACCGTCGGAGTCGACTGCGATGACTTTGCTGTCCTGCCCGCCGATATCGATGACCAGTCGGACCCCCGGGTACAGGGCTGCTGCTCCGCGGGCATGGCAGGTGATCTCGGTGAACGACCGGTCGGCGCCTGGAACGAGCTTGCGGCCGTAACCCGTGCTGACAGTCCGTCGGATGTCGTCCCGAGTGACGTCTGCTGCCGTCAGCGCCCGGTTCATCGCGCGTGTCACTGCATCTCTGCTGACCGCACCCATCTGAACGACGCTTGATCCGGCCAACGCGCCGTCCTGGTCGACGATGGCAGCCTTCGCCGTCGTCGAGCCGAGATCAACCCCCATCACATACCAGTTCATCAGGCCAGCGTCTTCATCCGCTGCACGTCGATGGCCTCCACCATCGCCTCGAGGCGGCTGTCGAACAGCTCATCGTTGTAGAACGACGCGTCCGCGACGTCGCCTTCGAAGACGAACGACTTGACCCCGCGTTCCCGTTCGGCTGCCTTGGCAAGCATCGACTGTGGATTCGTCATTGCTCGGCACGTGCGAGTCGAGTGGAACGCGATACCGTCGATGGAGTACTGGTCGAGGCGCTTGAGCAGCAATTCCTGAAGGTTCTTGAGCCCGTGGTTCAGTGGGCACAGCAGGTAATGCTGCCCCATCCCGCGCAGCGGATTGTCGACATCGATGAGTTGCGGTTCCTGCCAGAAGGATTCGTGCGTGTAGCGACCGGCGACGACGGCGACGTCGTACTCGGCGAACTTGCGGGTGAGGAATCCGAGCTTGTTCCAGTTCATGATGCCGTCGAAGTACACGCGGTACCGCTCATTTGCGACGGCGGAGACGCCGTCGACGATTCGCTGCTGGATCTCGGCCTTCACACCCGCGAAGTAGTCGACGAGTGCCTGATTGCCGGGGAGGAAGTTGATGGGTGCGATGCTGGCAACCCAGTCCCAGTACGTCGCCGGAGTCGGTGCGAGCGTGCACAGTTCCATCGCTTCGAGGCGTAGCTGAGATGCCTTCTTGATGTAGGACATGCTCTCGCTCAACGCATCCCAGTCGAACGGTCGCCCGGTCTGCTGCTCGAGGAATTTGACCAATTCCCGCAGTTGGTCTTCTACGTAGGTGCTGGCCTCGTTCCACTCCTCACCGCGCATGTATCCGGCGTCCGGCTTGTTGCCCCACAGCATCGGAATCGACACGTTGAAGATGGGGAGCTTTCGGTCGAAGACGCGGTACGTCATTGCGTCCCATTGCTGACCGGTGCTGCAGCCTGCATATCCGTTGACGAAGAAGTCCGGTGCGGGAAGTTTGGCTGCGAGTTCCTGTTGGTCGAGCATGCCCACGACGCCGCTCTCGCGCTCGTTGACGTTCTTCTGCGTCAAGACAGCGCACCCGAGATGGGTGCGGGCATACGAGCAGAGCTCACCGATGTAGCCGTATTCGGAACCGGCGGCCTGGGCCGGCTCCTCGAGGTGCTGTGCGGCGAGGCGGGCAGCGAACGCCTCGCCGTGGCACCATTCGAGGCCTGCGGCCTGGAAGATGGGGTTGAGGGCGGAACCGTTGTACCAGACGACGTGCTTGCCACGCTCCTTGGCGGTGAAGATGTTGTCCCAGTAATCGGCGGTCATCTTTCCGCCGACTCGAGTGCTCGACAATCGGTTGGTCTTGTCTTTCTGGGGTGTTGCGATCGACACTACGAACTCCTTCGAACGTGGGCTACGAATCAGGCAGGGACGGGTGCAGCATGACGACGGATGCGTTCGATGAATGTCTCCATCTTGGTCCGCAACGTCTCCACCGGAATTCCCTCGTGTTCGGTCTCGATCAACAGCGATGGCACATCGTGTTGGTCGAGCGCCTTGCGTAACTCCGGGTAGTACAGCATGTGCGGTTCACAGAATTTGGCCATCAGCACGACGACTCCGACCGAGCGGCTTTCCGCAAGCGAATTCAGTAGGTACGTATCCCAGTCAACCTTGCTGGTGACGCGAGTAGGGCACGGGGCGTTGATGTTTCGCTGCATGTACCACGTCGACAGCGCCTTCGATGGATCGTCGCTCTCGGGGACATCGGTGGAAATGTATCGGTAGCCGGTGTACAGGTCGTCGTCCACGACGAGTCCGCCGGATTCCTCGATGACGTCGAGGATCTCGGCTTTGGGTGCGTGGCAGAAATGGCCCGAAAGATGCAGTCGCACCAGGTCATCCGGAGCATGATCGCGCATCACGAGTCGATCGAGCAGTGTCTCGAGGACGGCTGTGTGCTCCTCGATATCCATGACCATGCTCGATTTGACGAGAAGTTGCATCTCGCCGGCAGTGATGCGCGCCAGGCCTGATCGGCGCAGGTCGTAGAACCGACGGAGTAGGCGACGGTTCGCATTGAACAGTCCGATGCTGTGTGCGAGGTCCTCGTCGGTCACGACAGTGCCGGCGACGGTTTCGATCTCGGTCTTCAGATCGCCGATTCGGCTGTCGACGCGGGGTTTGGTCCAGGCATCGTCCATCGCACTGGTGAACTGCGCGAAGTGCACCGGCTTTTCGGGCCGTGCATAACGGATGGCATCGACGGCACCGAGAAGTTGAACGCAGTGGTCGGCCGCGACGAATCCGTCGAACACGTCGAGTTCGCCGATGGCCGCCTGATCGGCGACGCTCCTGGTGTATCCGCAGTAGAACTCGGCGAGCATGCTGCGCCCCTCGGTGATCGCTGTCTTGCTCTCCTGGACGATCACCGGCAGGGCGCCTGCTGCATGCACGATCTCCGACGGAAAGTTCATGGGGAACGAGCCGATGACGGGTCGTCGATGTGTGTCTTTCCAATTCTGTGCGTACGAAACCGGATCGTCGGCGGCAGTTCGTAGCGTGGCCAGCGAGGGTGCGTGGAGTTCGCTCACTGTTCTCCTTCAACTTCCTGAAGTGAAACGCACCGTAACGGCGCTGCCTAGAACTATACATTTTGGGACATGTGCTGTCGAGAAATGTAAAACGAAATCTGGGCAGACGTATGCCAGGACGCGGTGAGTCCGTGTTCAGTCCAGGCGCGCTATGGAGAGCCAATGTGCGTGGGCTGCCGGTGCCCACTCGGTGCGGAAATCCTGGAGTCGTTTCACGGCCCCGAGGCCGGGCCAGTCGGGCAGGAGGGCGTCCGGCAGGTGCGGATCCATGTAGGGCGTCTGCCGGAGCGCGTCCACCAACTCGAGGTGGGCGAACAGTGCAGCCTCGCCCGACAGGCCTTTCTTGCCTGCGAACCTGGTCAGCAGGTCGTCGTAGTCGCCGGCGATCTTCTCGAGGTCCCACGAACGGTGCACCAGCTCGTCCTCCGAGATGCCGGCGGCCGCGGGCGACCCGATGAAGGAGACGGTGTTCGGCGACAGTCCGAGGGAATCGATGACCTCCGTGGCTTCGGCCAGTCGATCAACGTGCGGTGTGACCCACACGCCGGGACTGGGGTTGCCGAAGCCGGCCCACCGGAATGCCGCATACAGCTTCTTGCGTACGGCGCGGTGCGACTCGGGAACAGGAGCGATGACGACGAGCCACCGGCCGTCCCATCTCCCGGCCCGTGACGCGTCCGGGAACACGCGCGTCGTGCCTTCGATGAACAGCTGATGGCCCCGCTCGGTGAGGCTCCACTTCGTCTCGCGACCGTCTCGTGTGGCGGTGATCAGGCCGGACGCACCTGCGCGAGCGATTGCCTGCCTACTGGCAGCCTCCCCGAAGCCCAGGCCGGTGAGGGCATAGAGCAGCGCCGCCGTCCGTACCGGTCGACGGTACGGAGCGACGAACTCGCCGAGAATCGAGATGAGTGCGGAACGCGCGCTGCCAACCGAGGTCGACCCCCCCGCCGCCGGCTTCGACATTGATTCGGTCACGGCGGACATGCTATCTGCGACCACGTGAACCACCGCTGCCAGGAATCTGCTCAGGCCGGGACCGGCACCGGTGTCGGCAACGCAGATGCGAGTCGGCGAAGGATATCGGCCGCCTCGGACGCCATGCGAGGGACGAATTCGGCGATATCGATGATGTCGTTGATCGCGGATGCGACCTGCCCGGTCAGGACCAGGCCGTCGGTGACATCGCCGTCTGTCTGAGCGCGCTGCATCGATTCGATCTTCCACCGTGTGAGTTCGACGGTATCGAGGATCTCACCCGCCGACTCCTGGTGATTCGTGAGCTTCTTCGAAGCAGCATTGCGCAGGCCTCGGCACGGTCCGTAGACACCGTCGAATGCGACGTCGTCTCCCTCACCGGCGTCGAGAAGCGCCTGGATATACGCGGGATGCCAGTCGGAGTTCGCGGTGCTGGCGATGAACCGAGTCCCCATCGCCACACCCTCTGCGCCCATCGCCAGCGCCGATGCGAGGCCCCGGGCATCGCGGGCACCGCCGGTGAGCAGAACCGGAACGTCGACGGCTTCGGTGACGCTGGGAATCAGTACATAGGAGTGAACGGCCTTGCTCGGTGCGTGGCCGCCCATCTCGAATCCTGCCGCAATGACCACGTCGACGCCGGCCTCTGCTGCCTTGACTGCCTGCCTCGTGGACCCCACCTTGTGTTGGTGGATCATGCCGGCGTCCTTGATCAGCCCGATGTAGTCGCCGGGGAAGCCCGCCGAGGTGGTGAGTACGGTCAACTGGCCGGCCAGTGCCGAATCTGATCGCCGAGCCTCGAGCACTGTGCGGATGTAGACGTCGGTGAACGGCAGTACGGTGCCGTTGCCGTCGACACCGACCGGAATGTTCACCGCGAACGGTTTGCTGGTCAGGGACGCGCACTCCTCGATGTGTTCGCGGAACGTGCGTGCGCCTGCCTCGATGTCGGTGGGCATGCCGGGCATCGAGACCGTCCCCAACCCGCCTGCGTTGGAGACGGCGGCCGCGAGTTTGGGAGTCCGGAACGGGCCGAGTCCTTCCTGGACGATCGGGTGGTCGATTCCGATCAGGCGCGTATACCGGTTGGTGATGGGATGCATGTAGGGCTCCTGCCGGGCAGTGGGGTGTGTGTAGTTCTACAATGTGGGTGCGTTGAC
>JBCEBZ010000385.1:0-3329 GCA_039206675.1 Rhodococcus sp. (in: high G+C Gram-positive bacteria)
TCGCCGTCGGGCTGATCGCCGTCCTGGTCGGCATCACCTACGGCATCCAGCCGTATGGTTCCTCGTCGATGGGCTGGACCAGCCCACTGGTGCTCTGGTGCCTCATCGGCGGCATCGCCGTTCTCGCGGCCTTCTGCGTCATCGAGACCAGGGTCGCGAATCCCCTGTTCAACCTCCACCTGTTCCAGATCGAGTCGTTCACCTGGGGCAACATCGCCAACCTGGTCGCGTCGCTGGGCCGCGGCGGTCTGCAGTTCATCCTGATCATCTGGCTTCAGGGCATCTGGCTGCCGCAGCACGGCTACGACTACAGCCGCACCCCGCTGTGGGCCGGCATCTACATGCTGCCGATGACCGTCGGGTTCCTGCTGTCGGCGCCGGTCTACGGGGTCATCTCCGACAAAGTCAGCACCAAGTGGTTCACCAGCACCGGCATGTTCATCACCGCGGGCACATTCGGGCTGCTGATCGCGCTCCCGGTGAACTTCGACTACTGGGCTTTCGCCGTGGTCCTGCTGATCAACGGCATCGGCATGGGGATGTTCTCCGCGCCGAACCGGGCCGAGGTGATGAACAGTCTCCCCGCCGACGCACGTGGCGTCGGCGCGGGCATGATGACGACGTTCCAGAACGCGGCGATGGTGCTGTCGATCGGGTTCTTCTTCAGTCTGATGATCGCCGGACTGAGCACCCACCTGCCGTCTGCGATGAGCGACGGACTGATGGCCAACGGGGTTCCGGCCGCGCAGGCCACCCAGATCGCGAACCTGCCCGCCGTCGCCGTGCTGTTCGCGGCGTTCCTCGGCGTCAACCCGATCAAGGAACTGCTCGGACCGCAACTGTCCTCGCTCACCGAGCAGCAGCAGGCGCACCTGACGGGCCTGGACTTCTTCCCGCAGCTGATCTCGGGGCCGTTCGCGGACGGTCTGGCCATGGCATTCGCCTTCGCCATCGTCGCGTGCGTGATTGGCGGAATCGCATCGCTGCTCACTGGACCGCAGAAGAAGCCGACAGCCGACGAGCCACACGAATCGGTCGGCGCGGAACTAGCCGGAATCGCCGGCGAGGCCGGAATCGGCCCGAGCGAACTCGTCCACGACCGGCCGTAACTCCGCGCGGACGTTCCGTGGCGCGCAGGTGGGGCGTTGATTGAACCTGGCCGCAGTGGGTAAGCAGGCAATGTTCCCGCCGTCGGCCCCGCATCCGAGGCCGGCGCGTCCCGCGGTGTCGATCGCCACGACGATCACCTCGAGCGGCGGGACACCTTGTAGCGACACAGCAGGATCGATCTCATGACCACACATACGCATCTCACCACCGACCACGAGGAAATCCGTCGGTGGGTCCAATCCCATCACGGCACCCCCGCCCGGGTCCCTCACACCACTGCCGGCGACGTGCTCCGAATCGACCTGCACGGAGTTGACTCGGGTCTCGAGCACATCGCCTGGAAGGAATGGTTCGACACCTTCGACCAGCAGGGCCTCGCCCTCAGTTATCCGGATCCGCACCTGCAGGGTGGGATCAGCGCCTGGTTCGAACTCGTCCCGCGACCCCGCACCGCGGACCGCCCGTAGGCCCACGACCGTCTTCGTGATCTCGTTCCGCGGGACGACGGTCACCAGGTTCGGAATGCGCGGGGCCGATACTCACGTCACGAGTCAGCTGTCGGCGGTGAGCAGGTCGGCGAGGTTATCGAGGCTTGCCCGCATCGTGCGGGAGTACGCCTTCGCGACGATGGGGTCCGCCAGCTTGCCGAAGACCCCGCCGAGACCGCTTTCGCTGTCGACGCGATAGGTGAACAGGGTTCCGCCGTCGACCTCCTCGAGCTTCGTCGTCGCCGTGAATCCGAACCTGCCTTCCACCGACTTGGACGTGGCCACCTTCCCGGGCTGATACTCGACGAATTCGGTCCCCCAGTCGATTCGCTTACCCAGGATTCGGTTCACGCCGCGCCACCGAGTGCCCACCCCGAGCTCCCCGTCGGTGACCTGCTCGCACTCGACGATCGACGCTTCCCACGACGGCCAGTTCGCCGCGTCGGTAAGGAAGGCCCATACGTCCGATGCAGGGCGGGCAATGACGACGGACTGCTCGACGACTGGCATGGTGATCATCCCTCTATTGGTGACTGAATCGGCCGTGACCTGCCTCGACACACCTTCCCCATTCGATGTGAGGGCAAAAGAGTGGAGACTGGTCCGTTTTCATCGTCCTCTTGTGCCGGGTTTGCTGTCACTGATCGTTAGCGCATGAAAGCGCTGGTCGACGGACCAGACGACAGGATGTCGTCCACGTTGCGAGTCACCTCGTGCGGGCGTCGATCCCGTTACGCTCGAACCATGCCATCGGATCGCGGACTCAAGTTCATGAACGCCGCCCACCGCGCTGTGCTGCGCATTTCCGGTGGGCGGGTGGGGAAAAGCTTCGGCACGATGCCGGCGGTGGAGTTGACCACCGTCGGCCGCAAGTCCGGGAAGGTGCACAGCGTCATGCTGACCGTCCCGGTGCAGGAGGGCGACACCCGCGTCGTGGTGGCCTCACGCGGCGGCGACGACCGCCACCCCGCGTGGTTCCTGAACCTGCAGGCCAACCCGGTAGTCCAGCTGTCGGTCCAGGGGCAGCCCGCGCAGTCCATGCGCGCCCGCGTGGCGACCGCCGAGGAACGCGCCCGTCTGTGGCCGCAGGTGACCGCCGCCTACAAGGGTTACGCCGGCTACCAGAAGAAGACCGACCGCGAGATCCCGCTCGTTCTGCTCGAACCGACAACCTGACGTCGGCAGAACACGGTTCGGTTGCAGTCCGGCAAAGCGGGCCTGATTCACTCTTGACCTCCACCTCACCCTTATAGATTGGCGCATTCCGGGCGGGCGAGGTTTGGGAGCGACGTGTGAACACAGACGATGCTGCGCCGCGCAGGTCCCCCGCCCGGCACCTGCGACGCAGGTGGGCCGTGACGACGCTGAGCCTTCTCGTCCTCATGGTCGCGCCGGCCCCGTCGGCGACGGCCGAGGCGATCGTGCAACCGGTGGCCGCCGACCCGAGCGTCGTCCGCGCGTCCGACGGCATGTTCTACATGTACACAACGGCCGACGACTGGGGCGACGGCCAGGGCATGCACAACATGTCGATCTTCAAGTCGGCCGACCTCATGGACTGGATGTACCTCGGCGACGTGTTCCCGAACCGCCCCGCGTGGCACCCGGACGGCAAGCTCGCGTGGGCACCGAACGTCCTCGAAACCGACGGGCACTACAGCCTCTACTACTCGCTCTACGACGAGGCGAACCCGTGCATCGGCCTAGCGACCGCCGACCGCCCCACCGGTC
>JBCEBZ010000386.1:0-13283 GCA_039206675.1 Rhodococcus sp. (in: high G+C Gram-positive bacteria)
GGTCCTCGCGGCGCGCAGGGCCGCCCGCCGTGGCCGCCGCATCGCCCGGGCGGCCGGTGTCGCCGCGCAGTCGCTGCGCCGGCGATCTGGGTGCGGGGAGAACCAGCACGGCGCAGGCGAGGAGAAGTACTGCGCCCCAGATCATCCCGTCACCCCTCCGGCGATCCGGTCGGTCCACAGCAGTCCGGCACACACCAGCCCCGCACCGAGCAGTAACAGGATCCCGCCCACCCCGCCGCCGAACAGCACCGTCAGCGGGGACGCCCCCATCATCTGACCGAGACCGACACCCAGGAGCGGCAGCCCGGCCAGCACGGTCGCCGTCGCTCTCGCTCCGGCGAGGGACGCCTCGGTTCGCTGGCGGAAGCGACTGCGCCCCACCAGGTCCGTCCGCGCGGCCTCGAGCAGTTCCGCCAGCGCGAGGCCGTGCGCATCGGCCACCGCCCAGATGTCGGCGATCCGCCCCAACTCGGTGCCGACACGGGAGTCCGTGATCCGGAACCCGTCGGCGGCGGATCCCCCGAGCCGCGAGCGCGCCGACGCGGCCCGGAAGGCCGCCGACACACTGCCTGTCGATTCGTCGGCCGCCGTCCGACATGCCGCGGCGGGATGCGCGCCCACCCGAAGTTCCGCCGTCACCACCTCGAGGCCCGCCAGCACGACGCGCAGATCGGCGTCCTTCGCTTTCGCCGAGCGTCGCCGGATCAACCTGAACCGTGCTGTTGCACAGACGATCACCACCGTCAGCATCGCGCAGATCCCACCCAGTTCGTACACGACCGGAGCGCAGGCGAGCGCCGCCGGAACCGTCCAGGGCAGATGCATCCGCCGCCGGGAACCTCCCCGTCCGGTCACCTCGAGCAAGCGGGGACGCGACCGTGCGGACGGCACCGCCAGTACCGCGCAGGCAAGCACCACCAGACCCGCGATCACGATTCCTCCCCGGCAGGAGCCGCCGGTTCCCGCCGGGAACACCAGTGGCGGAGCCGGTCCACCGCCGGCCCCTCCCCCGTCTCGGAACTCCAGGCGGGAACGATCGTGACGTGTCCGTGCTCGTCGCGAGTGACGGCACCGATCTGCGTCAGCCGCCTCGCCCCGCTCGACGACCGGTGGACGTGCAGGATCACCTGGACGGCCGCGGCCAGCTGACTGTGCAGCGCCGCGCGGTCCATTCCGCCCAGTGCCGCAAGCGCTTCGAGCCGGGCAGGCACCTCCTCGGGCGAGTTGGCGTGTACCGTTCCGGCGCCGCCGTCGTGACCTGTGTTGAGCGCCGTCAGCAGGTCGACCACCTCTGCGCCGCGCACCTCGCCCACGACGATCCGGTCGGGTCGCATCCGGAGGGACTGACGGACGAGATCGCGAACGGTCACCTCACCCACACCCTCGACGTTGGGTGCCCGCGCCACCAGCCGGACCACGTGCGGGTGCGTCGGCGCCAACTCCGCGGCGTCCTCCACACATACGATCCGTTCGGCCGGATCCACCGCCCCCAGCAACGCGGCCAGCAGCGTGGTCTTGCCCGCCCCGGTGCCGCCGGTGACCAGGAAGGCGAGGCGTGCGTGCACGATCTTCACCAGCAGATCGTGGGCCGTCTCGGTCACGGCGCCGCTCGCGACGAGCGCGCCGAGCCCCTGCGTGGCCGGGCGCAGCACCCGCAGCGACAGGCAGGTGCCGCCCTGCGCCACGGGAGCGAGCACGGCATGCAGTCGTACGCCGAAAGAGCCGTTTCCGACGTCCCGCAGCCTTCCGTCGACCCACGGCTGAGCGTCGTCGAGGCGGCGGCCGGCAGACAGCGCGAGCCGCTGGGCGAGTCGGCGCACCGCCGCTTCGTCCGTGAACCGGACCGCTGCGCGTTCGAGTCCGCGGCCACGGTCCACCCACACCCGGTCCGGGGCCGTGACGAGGACGTCCGCGACACCGGGCTCGGTCAGCAGCGACTCGAGCGGGCCCGCACCCGTGAGTTCGGTCATGAGAACCCGCAACGCACCGAGCAGGTCGGTGTCGCCGAGCACGCCGCCGGACTCGGCCCGGATGGCCGCGGCGACCGTCGCGGGTGTCGGCTCGCCGGACGTGTGCGCGAGACGTTCGCGCACCCGGTCGAGGAGGTCGGGGGTGACGAGGGAACTCATGCCGCCCACTCCCGGGTCCGCGGCCTGCTGCCGGCGGTGTCGAGGACCGCCTCGGCCGCGGCGCCCAGCGGGGAACGCCGCCCCGGCCGCAGACCGCCGTGTTCGAGCATTCCGGTGAGCGCGCGCTCGGCGCGCATCGACGCGATCAGCGGCAGGTCGAGAACCTCTGCCACGTCGGCGCCGCGAAGCCCACCGGGTGCCGGGCCGCGGACCACGAGTCCCTGATTGGGGTTCCGTTCGGTGATCCAGTGCGACACCTTTCCCGCGGCGATGCAGGCTCGGACGGTCGCGGGCACGACGAGAACCACGAGGTCGGCGAGTTCGACGACGGCCTCCGGAACCGGGCCGGGGAACCGCGACACGTCGCAGACGACCAGATCGCCGGCATGGCGCCCGGCGTCGGTGACGGCGCGGACCGCGGCCGCCGTCGGTCCCGCACCGTGCCCGGTCCTGCTGCAGGCGAGAACCCGCAGGTGCTCACCGCGGGCGGGCAGCGCGTCCCGGAGCGCGCCCGAAGAGATCCGGCCGCCTTCGATCGACAGACCCGACCACCGCAGTCCGGGCACGTCCTCGATGCCCAGCAGCACGTCGAGCCCGGATCCCCACGAGTCGGTGTCGAGCAGCAGCGTGGGGTGCGGACGCGTCGCCGCGGTGAGGGCGGTCGCCGCCGCCAGGGTGGAGGCGCCTGCCCCGCCGCATCCGCCGACCACGGCGACAACGGTTCCGTCCGCTTCGGGCCGCTGGGGTTGCTCGCCGAGAACGGCGACCAGGGCCGACTCGTCGTCGGGCACGGCCAGCACGTGTTCGGCACCGACCGCGGTCGCGATCCGCCACTCGTCGATGCCCGGCGGCCCGTCGCACAGCAGCACGACCCGGCGCCGGCGTGGAAGCCGGTTGCGGCACGCTGCAGCGGCGCGCGCGTCGAGCACGACGATCGGCGCGCTGCCCCAGGCGTGCCGGGCGTCGGCGACCTCGGTCTCGTTCAACGTCCGGTCGGCCGCTGCCGCCACGCGCCTGATGCTGTGCAGCAGCGCCGCATCGTCGACCAGAACCAGCACCTCGCCGCTGTCTCGTGCGTCCATGCAGCGAGCGTGCCCGCTGCCGGAGACCGTCGAAAGGGGTCCTGCCCGAACTGTGGACAACTTCGGGGCTGGGGATAAAAATTGGTACTACCGCACCAATTTTTGGAGAGCAGAGAGCGAAGGGCAGCCGACCGGCGACAGACAGAGGACGACCCTCGCCAGGGGGGGAGGAGGCGAGGGTCGTCAGTGTTCAGCCCCGGGGGGTCGGGCTGAACATCGTCCGGATCAAATCCGGACATCAGCAATACTACACCTCCCCAGATCAGTATTTGCAAGTTCAACTGTTCAAATGTTTTACGGTGTCGGACATACCGGACGCCCCTGTTCCAGGCGGTTGCACGGAACACGCACCCCGCGCCGAAGTCCGCATATCCTTGGACATTGTGACCGCGAAGCCACAGAGAAGTGCCAAGACAGGTCGACGCACCGAGACAGGTCGGGTTGCCGCGTTTTTCGACCTCGACAAGACGATCATCGCGAAATCGAGCACCCTCGCGTTCAGCAGACCGTTTTTCGACCAGGGCCTGATCAATCGACGGTCCGTCCTCAAGAGCAGTTACGCACAGTTCCTGTTCCTGCTGTCGGGCGCGGACCACGATCAGATGGAGCGGATGCGCGCCTACCTCACGAGCATGTGTGCGGGCTGGAACGTGGAGCAGGTGCGGTCCGTCGTCGCCGAGACCCTGCACGACATCGTGGACCCGCTGGTGTTCGCGGAGGCCGCCGACCTCATCGCGGACCACAAGCTGCGGGGTCACGACGTCATCGTGGTCTCGGCGTCGGGCGAGGAGGTGGTGACGCCGATTGCCGAAGCACTCGGGGCGACACGCAGCATGGCCACCCGCATGGCGGTCGCGGACGGGCTCTACACGGGCGGGGTGGAGTTCTACTGCTACGGCGAGGGCAAGGTCGAGGCGATGCGGCAACTGGCCGACGAATACCACTACGACCTGTCGGCATGTTACGCCTACTCCGACTCCGTGACCGACCTGCCGATGCTGACCGCGGTCGGCCACCCGACGGCCGTCAACCCGGACCGGGCGCTCCGGAAGGCCGCGGCCGGAAACGGTTGGCCCATATTGACTTTCTCGAATCCGGTCTCCCTCCGGGCGCGCCTCCAGACGCCGTCGGCCACGACCGTGGCGGCCACCGCCGCGGTGAGCGTCGGGGCCCTCGTCGCGGGCGCATTCACCTATGGAGTATTGCGCCGCAAGCGCTGACCGCCGCAACCCGCGACACGGTCACAAACCTAATTTGATACTTGCTGTGAGGGGGGTCACGGGGTACAAAGGAGTTACGGAAGAACGGAAGGCCAAGGTCGACCCAGAAGAGAAGGATCGATCTCCCGACCAGGATTCCCAGCACGGGCACTAGGTACCCACGCGAAGCATAAGCCACTATAAGGGCAAAAGCGTTGTGGGCCTGCGAGACTCGAGTCTTCACCGGCAAGGACCCTGCACAGGTTGCAAGGACGACCCGACGATATTCGGACTCTCGCCGAGGCCACCCACACAACCCACCATTGCACGCTTGGTAACCGGTTGTCCGTGCTAACGGGCGGCGAAGTCGACACCAGTCGGCAGCGCCGCCCGTTTCACATGTTCGGGAACTTGTTGCAGCGCAACAGCTTCGAGCTAACTCGCGGCGGCTTCCGCGATCGACGTGGCCTCGCGGGCGCCCGCCTCCAGCGCACCGCAGCAGAGGACGACCCAGCTCCCGACCCCCTCCGGCTCGCCCGAGGCGAACGCGGCGGCCCCGTTGCGGTACGCCTGCTGCCGGCGTAACCAGCTGACCTCCGGAACACCGAGATTGTGGGGATCGAGCCCGCTCGCCACCGAGACCAGACGTGACGCGGCACGCGCCACGATGCCATCGCCCACCCCGAACGGCCTCAGCGTCAACAATTCCCCGTGCACCACGGCCGCCAGCACCGGCGCGGGCGCGGCCGTCCCCCCCGTCACGAGCTGAGCCAGACCGTCCAGCCGCTCCGCGACGCCGGACCCGGCTCGCGGCCTGCCGAGCAATTCCTGATCCTCCACGAGGTCGGCCGCTGCCAGCAGATGCAGCCGGGCGAGGGCCTGCAACGGCGCACGCTGCCACGTGGACTGTAGAAGTGTGAGGGCGTCACCGTCGAGAGCCTGCCCGACGCGCAGGGCACCCGACAGGATGGGGTCGCCGACCTCGCCGGGGGCGGGCAGTTCGGTGCTGCCCCCGTCCAGCGACGCCGAGGCGCGCGCCGCCCGGACCGCCGCCTCGGCCGCCGTGGTCGGCCAGCCGCGCCGGTTGGTCTTGTGGCGGTGAACCGCGCCGAGCGCGTCGCGCGCACGGTCCGCGGCTTCGCGGACACCGGGAAGGTCGACGAGGGGCTGCAACGGGTCGCTCACGTATCGGAACGCTACCCGGCGCCGCCGCGGGTCAGGCGCCGAGCCGGATCGATCCGCCGGGAATCGCGTCCAGCAGCTTGCGCGTGTACTCCTCCTTCGGGGACGTGAAGACCTCGTCGGTGGTGGCTTTCTCCACGATCGCGCCCGCGGACATGACGAGGACGTCGTCGGCGATCTGCCGCACCACCGCCAGGTCGTGGGTGATGAACAGGTACGTCAGCCCCAGCTCCGCCTGCAGGTCGTTCAGCAGCGTGAGGATCTGGTCCTGGACCAGCACGTCCAGCGCAGACACCGCCTCGTCGCACACCACCATCTCGGGCTGCAGCGCCAGCGCCCGGGCGATCGCCACCCGTTGCCGCTGGCCGCCGGACAACTCGTTCGGGAACCTCCGCATCACCGAAGCCGGCAACGCCACCTTGTCGAGCAGGTCGCGTACCCGCGCTTCCCGCTCCGCCTTCGTTCCCACCTTGTGGGTGCGCAGGGGCTCCTCGACGGTGCGGAAGATCGAGTACATCGGGTCCAGCGTGCCGTACGGGTTCTGGAAGATCGGCTGCACCCGCCGACGGAACGCGAGCGTCTCCCGACGGTCCAGCGTCGCGACGTCCTTGCCGTCGAACACGACATTCCCCGCCGTCGGAGCGAGAAGTCCGAGCACCATCTGCGCGACCGTCGACTTTCCCGACCCGGACTCGCCGACGATGGCCGTGGTCGTCCCGCGCCGGACCGCGAACGAGACGTCGTCGACGGCGGTGAAGTCGGTGGACTTCCGTAGCCCGTGGCGGATCTTGAAGACCTTGGTCAGCCCGGTGGCCACGACCACGTCGTCGGTGGCCTTGCCGAATTCGACGCCGATCTGGCCGTGCTGTTCGGCCTCGCCCACCACCTCGAGCGCGTGCTCCCGGATGTCCGCCCGGGCCAGCGAAGAACTCCGGCGTTGCGACGCCAGCGACGGCGCCGCGGCCACCAGTTTCCGGGTGTACGGGTGACGCGGCCGCTGGAGAATCTCCAGTGCGGGCCCCGCCTCGACCACCCGCCCGTTGCTCATGACGATCAGATGCTCGGCCCGCTCGGCGGCCAGACCGAGGTCGTGGGTGATGAGCAGGACCGCGGTGCCGAGTTCGTCGGTGAGACCGTCGAGGTGATCGAGGATCTGCCGTTGGACCGTGACGTCGAGGGCGGACGTGGGTTCGTCCGCGATCAGCAGTTGCGGGCGGGCCGACAGCCCGATCGCGATCAGCGCGCGCTGGCGCATGCCCCCGGAGAACTCGTGCGGGTACTGGCCCAGCCGGTTCTCGGCGTCGGCGAGCCCGGCCTCTTCGAGGAGTTCGGCGGCACGCGCCTTCGCGGCCTTGCCCTTCGCGATCCCGTTGGCCTCCAATGCCTCCTCGATCTGAAACCCCACCTTCCACACCGGGTTGAGGTTGGACATCGGGTCCTGCGGGACCAGGCCGATCTTCTTACCGCGCAGTGCGACGAACTCGCGCTCGGACGCCTCCGCCAGGTCCTGCCCCTCGAACAGGATCCGACCGCCGGTCACCCGTCCGGTGCCGGGTAGCAGGTTGATGATCGCGTGGGCGGTGGTGGACTTGCCCGAACCGGACTCACCGACGATCGCCACCGTCTGCCCCGGATACACCGTGAGGCTGACACCCCGCACCGCAGGCACGAGCCCGGCATCGGACTGGAACGACACCTCCAGGTCCCGGATCTCGAGCAGCGGCACCTCGTCGGCCGAATTCTGCGGTCCCGCCGGATCGTTCGCGGCCATCACGCTCACCTCTTCCGGGCCTTGGGATCGAGCGCGTCCCGGAGAGCGTCGCCCATCATGATGAAGCCGAGCACCGTGATCGCCAGCGCGGTCGCCGGGTAGAACAGGATCGGCGAACCCTGACGCAGCGTGACCTGGGCGGTGCTGATGTCCCCGCCCCACGAGATCTCGGTGGACGGCAGCCCGATGCCGAGGAACGACAGCGTCGCCTCGGCCACGATGTAGATGCCGAGGGAGATGGTCGCGATGACGATGATCGGGGCCAGCGAGTTCGGCAGCACGTGCCGGACGAGGGTGCGCACGTTCGAGACGCCGAGCGCCCGCGACGCCATCACGTAGTCGTTGCTCTTCGCCGAGATCACCGCGCCACGAGCGATTCTCGCCATCTGCGGCCAGCCGAACAGGGCGAGGACGACGATCAGCGTCCAGATGGTGCGGTTGGTGAACAGCTGCATCAGGACGATCGCGGCGAGGATGAGCGGGATTCCGAAGAAGATGTCGGCGACCCGGGACAGCAGCGAGTCCACCGCGCCGCCGTAGAACCCGGCGACCGAACCGAACACCACGCCCACCACCAGCACGATCGACGTGACACCGACACCCACCAGCACCGACGCCCGCGCCCCGTGGATCGTGCGGGAGTAGATGTCGCAGCCCTGCTTGTCGAATCCGAACCAGTGCCCCGCCGACGGTCCCTGCATGCTGAACGCGAGATCGCAGAAGCGGGGATCGGTGCTGGTGAACAGGCCGGGAAACGCCGCCACCGCGACCACCACGACGATGATCACCGACGCGACCAGGAACAGTGGGCGCTTACGCAGGTCGCGCCACGCATCCGACCACATGCTCGTCGGCGGCTGGTCGATGTGGACGGCATCGGTCTCTCCCGGCGCCGCCACTTCCTCGGGCGCCACGAAATGCGCCTGACGGGTCTTCCGGTCGCCCGTTCCGGCGGATTCGTTCTCGACTTTCTCAGACATAGCGAATCCTCGGGTCGAGCGCGGCATACAGGAGGTCGACGATCAGATTGGCGAGCAGATAGATGACGATCAGCACCGTCACGAAGGACACCACCGTGGGCGCCTCGCCGCGGGTGACCGCCTGATAGATCGTGCCGCCGACACCGTTGATGTTGAAGATGCCCTCCGTGACGATCGCGCCGCCCATCAGGGTGGCCAGATCGGCGCCGAGGAAGGTGACCACCGGGATCAGCGAGTTCCGCAGCACGTGTACCTGCACCACCCGGCGCCGTGAAAGACCCTTGGCCGTCGCGGTTCTCACGTAGTCGGCGGTGAGGTTCTCGGCGACCGACGTTCGCGTCAGCCGGAGCACGTACGCGAACGACACCGACCCGAGGACGAAGGCGGGCAGCAGCAGATTCTTGAAACTGGTGTTGCCACCGACCGTCGGCGGCACCAGCCCCCACTTCACGCCGACGAAGAACTGGGCGAGGAAACCGATGACGAAGATCGGGATCGCGATGATCACCAGGCTCACGAGGAGGACGGAACTGTCGAAGATTCCGCCCTTACGGAGCCCGGCGAACAGGCCGAAACCGATCCCGAAGATACCCTCGATCGCCAGTGCCATCAGAGACAACTTGATGGTGATCGGAAAGGCCTGCGCCAGAACCTCGCTGACGGGGCGACCGGAGAAGGACGTACCGAAGTCGAGCGTGAAGATGCCCTTCAGATACAGGAAATACTGCATCAGGAACGGCTGGTCGAGGTGATACCGGGCGCGGAGCTGCGCGGCCACCGCAGGGCTGAGGGCCTTGTCACCCGCCAATGCGGCGATCGGGTCTCCGGGCAGCAGGAACACCATCGCGTAGATCAGGAACGTGGCCCCGAGGAACACGGGAATCATCTGGAGCAAACGGCGACCGACGTACCAGAGCATCGGATCACCTCCTATTCGTCGGGGGTCGTGACGTCAGGAACCCGGAGCCTCGGCTCGAATTCCCGAACGGGGCCGCGAACTGACAGCTCGCGGCCCCACCCGTCGGAGAAAACTCCCGCGCGTCAGTTCTTCTCGATGTCCGAGTACATCGGGATGCCCTTCCAGTCGATGACCACGTTCGACACGTTCTCGGACCAGCCGCTCGCGGCGTTGCGGTACCACGTCGGGACCGCAGGCAGGTCGCGCAGGAGAACCTCCTGCGCCTGGTTCAGCAGGTCCTGGGCCTTGCCGGGATCGACTTCACCCGCCGAGGCGCGCAGCAGCCGGTCGAACTCGGGGTTCGAGTAGTCGCCGTCGTTGGAACTGCCGCCGGTCTGGTAGTTCTGCGCGAGGAAACCGTACTGCTGCGGGTAGTCGCCCTGCCACCCCGAACGGAACGCGCTGGGGATGGTCCGGTTGGTGGCCTCCGTGCGGATCTGCGCGAACGTCGGATACTCCTTGCCCTTCGCGTCGATGCCGAGGGTGTTGCGGATGTTGTTGGCAGTGGCGTCGACCCACTCCTTGTGGCCGCCGTCGCCGTTGTACGCGATCTCGAAACTGCCCGACCACGGGGCGATGGCATCGGCCTGCGCCCACAGCCTCTTCGCCGCCTCCGGGTCGTACTTCAGGTTGCCGTTGCCTGCGAGCGAATCCGACCAGCCCTCGATGGCGGGGCTGGTGAAGTCGAGCGCGGGGGTGCGGGTGTTGTTGTAGATCTGCTGGGTGATCTGGTCGCGGTTGATCGCCATCGAGATCGCCTGCCGGCGCAGCGTGCCCTCCTCACCGCTGAAGTGCGGCAGACGGCCCGGGATCGTGAACGTCTCGATGGTCGCGGACGGCTGGTTCACGGTGCGGCCCGGCAGGTCGGTCTCGAATGTGGTGACCGCACTCGGCGGGACCTGGTCGAGGACGTCGACGTTGCCCGCGAGCAGATCCGTGTACGCCGTGTCGAGGCTGTTGTACATGACGAAGTCGACGCCGGCGTTCTTCGGTTTGCGGTTGCCGTTGTAGTCGGGATTCACGACGGTGTCGATTCGCACGTTGTGCTGCCACGCCCCGGGTCCCGACATCATGTAGGGACCGTTGCCGACGGGATTCTCACCGAATGCTGCCATGTCCTGGTACGCCACCGCGGGCAGCGGGTAGTACGCGGCGAAGCCGAGACGGTCCGGAAAGGCGGACTCGGGTTGCTTCAATTCGATCGTGAACGTCGAATCGTCGACCACCTTCAGTCCCGACATGGTCTGCGCCGTGGGGTTCTCGGCGGCCACCTCGTCATAGCCCTGGATCGGGTCGAAGAAGGACGCCTGGAGCTGCGCGTTCGTCGACAGCGCGCCGTAGTTCCAGGCGTCGACGAACGAGGCCGCGGTGACGGGCGTGCCGTCCGTGAACGTCCAGCCGTCCTTCAGTTTGACGGTGAAGTTCTTGCCGTCGGTCGTCTCGATGGACTCGGCGACCTCGTTGTTCACACCGCCGTCGGAGTCGTAGGAGACGAGTCCCGCGAACAGCGCATCGACGACGCGGCCACCCTGATTCTCGCTGGTATTGGTGGGAATCAACGGATTCTGCGGTTCACCTGCCCAGGCGTTGACGATTCCGCTGCCACCCCCGCCGGTCGAATCGCCGGACGAGCAGGCGGACAGCAGCCCTGCTGCCAGGCCGACCGCCAGAACGGCGGTTGCCACACGTGTGATGCGCAAGACGATCCTCCCAGATCTGCATGGTTCCGGGCAGCCGTGCCGGGCGCAGCCCGAACGATGGGATGACGATAAGTCAACGTTTCAATTTGTGTGGCCACGACGGGTGAAACTCGTGGAATCGGCATCCGATCGAAACATCGTCTGCGCGGGGGCCGCCACTCGTCGTCCGCGCCTGCCGTCCGTCGCGCCTATTCGACCGATCGTCGCAGAATATGGGCATGCAACCCTGTGCAACGGTGCGCTCCGGAGCCCTTGTGACTACCCTCACACGTGCTAGAAGTGCCGAATTCGAGACTGGAAAGAAGGCCGGCCCACAATGACCAGTGCAGCACAGGCGAGCGGAGCGACGGGGAATGCCGCACAGGCGAGCGGAGCGACCGAGAAGTCGGACCACTCTGATTCCGTCCCGCAGGTATATCCGCCGAGCCCCGAGTTCACCGCTTCCGCGAACGCCGGACCCGAACTGCAGGCCGCCGCCGACGAGGACCGCGACGCATTCTGGGCGACCCAGGCGCAGCGCCTGCACTGGCACACCCCCTTCACCGAGGTCCTCGACTGGACCGACGCCCCCGTCGCGAAATGGTTCGTCGGCGGCGAATTGAACGTCGCCTACAACTGCGTCGACCGCCACGTCCTGGCCGGCAACGGCGACCGCGTCGCCATCCACTTCGAAGGCGAACCCGGCGACACCCGCGACCTCACCTACAACGACCTGCTCACCGAAGTCAGCAAGGCCGCCAACACCTTCACCGACCTCGGCCTCGTCGCCGGCGACCGCGTCGCCATCTACATGCCGATGATCCCCGAGGCCATCGTCACCATGCTCGCCTGCGCCCGCCTCGGCCTGACCCACTCCGTCGTCTTCGCCGGCTTCTCCGCCGCCGCCCTGCGCTCGCGCATCGACGACGCCGAAGCCAAACTCGTCGTCACCGTCGACGGCCAGTGGCGCCGCGGCCAGGCCGCACCCCTCAAGCCCGCCGTCGACGAAGCCGTCGACGGGGCGAAGTCCGTGCAGCACGTCCTCGTCGTCCAGCGCACCGGCATCGACGTCGCGGTCACCGACGGCCGGGACCTGTGGTGGCACGAGACCGTCGACAAGGCCTCCGGCACCCACACCGCGACCCCGTTCGACTCCGAGCACCCACTGTTCATCCTCTACACCTCCGGCACCACCGGAAAACCCAAGGGCATCATCCACACCTCCGGCGGCTACCTCACCCAGGCCTCCTACACCCACCACAACGTCTTCGACCACAAGGCCGGATCCGACGTGTACTGGTGCACCGCCGACATCGGCTGGGTCACCGGCCACTCCTACATCGTCTACGGACCGCTCTCCAACGGTGTCACCCAGGTCGTCTACGAGGGCACCCCCAACTCCCCCGACGAGCACCGCCACTTCCAGATCATCGAAAAGTACGGCGTCAGCATCTACTACACCGCCCCCACCCTGGTCCGCACGTTCATGAAATGGGGCCGGGAGATCCCCGACGCCCACGACCTGTCCTCGATCCGGCTCCTCGGCTCCGTCGGCGAACCGATCAACCCCGAGGCCTGGAAATGGTTCCGCGAAGTCATCGGCGGAAACCAGGCCCCCATCGTCGACACCTGGTGGCAGACCGAGACCGGCGCCATCATGATCTCCCCGCTGCCCGGCATCACCGCCACCAAACCCGGATCCGCGATGGCCCCGCTCCCCGGCATCTCCGCGAAGATCGTCGACGACGACGCCACCGAACTCGGCGCCGGCGGCTCCGGCTACCTCGTCCTCGACAAGCCGTGGCCGTCGATGCTCCGCGGCATCTGGGGCGACATGGACCGCTACCGCGAGACCTACTGGTCCCGCTACCCCGAGCAGGGCTGGTACTTCGCCGGCGACGGCGCCAAATACGACGACGACGGCGCCCTCTGGGTCCTCGGCCGCGTCGACGACGTCATGAACGTCTCCGGCCACCGCATCTCCACCTCCGAGGTCGAATCCGCCCTCGTCGGCCACCACGGCGTCGCCGAAGCCGCCGTCGTCGGCGCCGCCGACGAGACCACCGGCCAGGGCATCGTCGCGTTCGTCATCCTCCGCGAAGGCGTCGAAAACACCGGCGACACCCTCATCGCCGAACTCAAGGCCGAAGTGTCCCGGGAAATCAGCCCCATCGCCAAGCCCCGCCAGATCACCATCGTCCCCGAACTCCCCAAAACGAGATCGGGCAAGATCATGCGGCGCCTGCTCAAGGACATCGCCGAAGGCCGCGACCTCGGCGACACCTCCACCCTCGTCGACCCCA
>JBCEBZ010000387.1:0-13227 GCA_039206675.1 Rhodococcus sp. (in: high G+C Gram-positive bacteria)
GGCACCGTTCGGGATCATCGACGGTGCAACGTTCGTCGGATGTTCCTACGGCTCACATCCGGCGTCCGGCCGGCTGGCGCGGCGATTCGGCGCAGCGCTCGGCGGCCGGCGAGACCGGCTCCTCCTGCCGTCCCGTTCCGACTACGCCGCGTCCCGCATGGCTCGCTCCCCGCACATTCCGTTCGTCGGGGCTGCGGACGCGGGACCCGACACCGGTACGCCGTCCGTGTGGCGGCACTTCGAGGACGCCGACGCCACCGACACGAGGCGACTGCGCGTCTCCGTCGCCGACACTCCGGCCGACACCCGCCGCGACCGGTTGGTGGGCGTCGTCCGGACCGCGGTCGAGCACCTCTGGACGTGCGGCGCCCCGTCGATCGAAACCAGCGTCGACGCATCCGATTCCACCACACTCGACGTGCTCCGGTCCGCCGCGTTCCAGCACGACCGGAGCGACGCCCTGTTCATCCTCGGCTAGACGTCCCCGGGGAAACCCCGCCGGAGGTGAACGGCAGCACCAGCCGGGACGGGTGCGCGGCGTCACGGAAGATCTTGTGCGTGACGGGGCGGCCCACCGGCAGGTGGAAGGCGTCCGGCGGGAGCAGAGCGTTGTGGGCGTCGGCCAGCGGTTCGTCGTTCGACAACTCCACCACCAGGCGGTGGCCGGGCCTGAACGTGTTCGCGAACGGGTACAGCCGCAACACGTATTCCTCGACCTTCCCCGGTTCGACGGGGACGGCGCGGGTGTGCGGGTGGTGCGGGTTGCCCTCCGTGGTGCGCTCGTCGAGTTCGCGGTGCGAGGCCTTGAGGTAGCCGGACGTGATCAGCTGGCGCTTGCCGTCGGGTGCGGAATCCCACAGGCGCAGAATGAAATTCGTGTCGTCCTGGTCGATCTCCGCGAAGAGATGTGCGGCGCCGGTGCCGATCATCTCGGTGGCCTCCTCGAACGGCGCGGTGCTCCAGTCCAGAATCTCGACTCGGTCGGTGACGGTGAGTGGTGCCTGGTAGAACCCGTCCGGCGCGGCGTACTCGGCTCCCATGGGTTCCGGCTCGAAGGAGAGCTTTCGACGCGGTCGCAGGTACAGCGAGCGGTGCTCCACGGCTTTCGGCGGCCACTGGCTGCCGGTCACGTGCGTTCGTGAGCCCTCGACGAAGACGGAGACTGCCGGTTCGTCCATCACCCCGTTGTCGATGCCCTTGATCCAGTAGTCGTACCACCGGAACATCTTGTCGTGCTCCTCGATGAAGGGCCGCGACTGCATCGGCGGGTAGGGGCCGATGTCCAGCTTCTTGGGTCCCGGCAGGGCGTCGAAGAGTTCGATCGTGCCGTCCATCGTCCAGCCGCGGCCCTGGTCGATCTGCAGGTAGACGGGGATGTCGATGTTCGGGGCCAGCGTGATCGGGTTGCGCTCCTCGTACCAGTCGCCGTCCAGATCGTTCATCACGATGTCGAACCAGGCCTCGTGGTGCTTGGGATAGTTCAGCACGTGGACCAGGTTCGGCCACGCGGCCACGTCCGGATCCTCGAGGCGCCTCGCGACCCGCTCCTTGATCTCCTCCGGGGAGTACGTCTCGAGCATGCGGGACTTGACGTTGTCGGTGAACGCCCAGCCGGAGTCGCCGCCGCGGCCCTCGCGTGCGGCGCGCGGCATGAACCACATGATCCCGCCGTGATAGGTGGTCTCGTAGAAGTCGAAGTGACCGCCGGAGACGAAGATCGCCTTCAGGTGCGGCGGACGCTCCGCGGCGGCGAGCACCTGCATCGACCCGAAGTAGGAGATGCCGATCATGCCGACGTTGCCGTCGCACCACGGCTGCTCGGCCACCCACTCGATGAAGTCGTATGCGTCCTGGCCGAGTGAGACGCCGCCGGCGTTGTAGTTGCCGATGTGCTCGCCGCCGGAACCGCCGGAGCCGCGCAGGTCGCCGATGACGTGGACGTAGTCCTCCGCGACGACGCGGGCGATGTCGCCGGCCTCGATGCAGCCGTCCCACATCGGGCTCGGTCGGCGTTGCGGCGGCGTGGTGAGGGCCAGCGCCTGCAGTTCCTTGCCGTAGGGGCTCAGGGCCACCAACGCGGGCCGGGGCCTGTCCTCGACACCGGAGTACGCATCGGCGACGAGGGTGACGCCGTCCCGCATCGGCACCTGGAGATCCTTGCGGACGGCGATCTTCTGCCCACCCGCGTCCAACGTTCGAAACTCGTCCATGAGCACGAAACTCCTTCTTTTTCAGGACTTCTGGTCGACCTGCGCGCGGTAGCCGTGCAGCGTCGTGAAGAACGGGGACGGTTCGAGTGTGGGGTCGCCGTCGTACGCGAGCGTCTCGGCGACGGGCGCGAACGGCGAGTAGGCCGAGTCCGTCTCCCGCAGGCCGTGGCACAGACAGTGCCGGGCCGCGTCCCCGACCGTGGTCTCGATGTCCAGGCTCTGCTGCAGGGCTTCCCGCGCCTGCTCGCTGTCGAGTTCGACCCCGTAGGCCACCCCGTCCGCCCGGCGGTAGGGATGCCCCAGGTACAGGTGTCGCGGCCGGATCTCGTCGCGCAGATACTGCACGCTCGAACGGTAGGCATCCGGATCCTCGTACCCGGGGAAACCGTTGGCCGCACCGTGGACCTGCACCGCATCACCGACGAACACCGCGTTCTGACCGTTCACCACGTAGGCGACCGAACCGGCGGTGTGGCCCGGAATCGAATGCACGGAGACCGTGACGTCTCCGCCGAGGGAGAGGGTTTCGCCGCCCCGCACCGGCATCGTGGGCTCCATCTCCCCCGAGATGACCGCCGCCGTCGCCGCCTTCTGCTTCTGCGCACCCAGCGGATCGTTCAGATACCGCCCACGCACCGCCAGGTATTCGTCGACGTGGGCGTGCCGCGACCGCAGCAGGTGCGCGTCGGCCTCGTGGATCACGACCTGCGCGCGCCGACCGGTGAGTTCCCACAGCGCGTGCGCCCCACCGATGTGGTCGATGTGGCCGTGCGTCAACAGGATCCAGCGAACATCCTCGATCCTGCGACCGATGGCCGCGAGCGCCGGGGCCATGCCCTCGGCGGGCGACGAGGCGATGCCGGTGTCGACGATCGCCGGTTCGGGGGCGTCGATGAAGAAGCTGTAGAGTCCGAATCGCCCCCAGGGTGAGACGAGGGGGTGAATCTCGACGTCCTGCGTCATGTCACTCCCCCGTGGACCGAAGGAACGCGGCGGTCTCGTCGAATACGCTGTGGTACTCCGGTATCCAGGAGAAATTCTGGACGAACCCGTGGTTGGCACCGCTGTAGCGGCTGACCGTGGCGTCCACGCCGGCTTCGGTCAGCCGCGTGCCGTACGACTCGCCCTCGTCACGCATCGGGTCGTACTCGGCGGTGACGATCAGCGCCGGCGGCAGCCCGGTGAGATCCTCGCGCTTGATCGGGGACACGCGTGGGTCCGCCGGATCCGCGCCGCTGTCGACGTAGAAGGCGTTGAAACCCTTCAATCCGGCAGTGTCCACGCCGAACCCTTCGGCGTTCTCCCGGAGGGATGCGTAGCGATCGACGTCGAAGTCCAGGTCCAGCGAGGGGTAGAACAACACCTGGTGGGTGATGCGATCGAATCCCTCGTCGTGGGCAAGGGCGGCGACCGCGGCGACGAACGTGCCCCCCGAACTGTCGCCGGCGAGCGCGAGGGTCTCTCCGTCCCACCTCAGGGTTTCGCCGTTCTCCGCGACCCACCGCACCACGTCGCGGCAATCGTCGAGGCCGGCGGGGAACGCCGCCTCGGGCGCCCGGCGGTAACCGACGGAGACGACCCTGAGCCCGGTCTCCTTCGCCAGCGACCGCGCGACGTGGTCGTGCGTGTCGAGGCTGCCGAGGAAGAACGCGCCGCCGTGGAAGTACACCAGCAGTCCGTAGGAGTCGGTGTCGACCGGTGTGTAGATCCGGACCGGGACGCCGCCCGCGGTGGTGTCCTCGACGGCGTGCAGGGGCAGCCGTTCCGCCATCGGCGCTACCTGCGACTCCTCGCCGGCGCGCATGGCCACCGGGTCGAGTGGGCCCTCGGGCGGCGCCGGAAGGGTGGCGATCAGCTGAGCGATCTGGGGGTGTAACGGCATGTCAGCGGACACTTCCCGACGGTGCGATGGTCTTCTGGCCGGGGAAGACCTCGTCGACCTCGTCCTCGGTCCATCCCTGACGCGAGATGCGCTGCAGTTCGTCCGTCACCGGCTTGCGGGTCGCCTGGTACAACGCCAGCGCCTCCCCGACGGAGTCGGCCGCGTGCAGGGCGTCGGCGAGACCGCCGGCGTCCAGGATCGCCGAGTTCGCGCCCTGCCCCTGGTGGTGGAGCATCGAGTGGGCCGCATCGCCCACGAGGACAACCGAATCCGAGTGCCACCGCTCGACCGGGTCGATGTCGTAGACCGCTCGGATGCTCACGGTGTCGAGGTCGAGGCCGCGCGCGATGTTCACGATCCGTTCGTCGAAGCCGTCCAGCGTCGCCACGAGGTCGTCCTGGGTGACCTTCGGGGCCCACGTGCTGTCTGCGCACAGGGCAGTGATGTCGAAGGACACCTGACCGCGGTGCCGCAGCGGCAGCAGGTAGACCTTCGTGCCCCTCCCGATGTACATCCGGAGGTTGTCGTCGACGACCATCCCGTGGGCGTCGTCGACGGAGATCACGGCGCGGTAGGCGTGCTCACCGGAGAACACCGGCCCCTTGTCGCCGAACAGCTGCCGGCGCACCACCGATTTGATGCCGTCGGCGCCGATGACCAGGTCGGCCTCCACGCTCCTGCCGTTGGCGAAGGTGAGGACGGAGCTCTCGCCGCGGTCCTCGACGGTCTCCAGCGTGTGACCGAGGTGCACCATGCCCTCGGGAAGCACACCCAGGAGAGCGTCGATGAAATCCCCGCGGTGGATCAGGTGGGTCCTGGTCGCCTCGGCGAAGTCCTGGATCCCCGGCCACGCCTCCTTCTTGATCGGATCACCGGTGGCAGTGAGGATCTCGAAGTAGTCACTCGGCGAGCTCACCTTCGCGATCGCGTCGAAGATCCCCCACTGCCGGAAGCGATCCATGGTAGATGGACGCAGACCGATGCCGGCGCCGACCTCCCGGATCTCGGTGGCCTGCTCGTACACGCTGACCTCGGCGCCGAGCAGGCTCAGGGCCTTCGCCGCCGCCGCGCCGGCGTACCCCGCGCCGACGATGGCGATGTTCAGGTTCTTCAGCTCTGAAGTCTGCATTTCTCGTCCTTGTCAGTTCTGCTGGATGGTCAAGAAGTCGGCCGGATTCTCGACGAACAACTTGGTGATCGTGGCCTCGTCGAGGCCGGCCTCGCGGAGGTCCGGAATGAGGTCCTCGAAGAGGTAGTTGACGGTGTGGCCCTTGACGCCCGGCCACCCGAGCGGGCTGCAGTTGGCGTCGACGCCGGCGAGCGCCTGATCCAGGTGGCCCTTGCCGAGGAAGCGAAGGAAGTGGTCCAGGCGCTCCTTGCGGGGCCGCGCCCAGAACGGCGGGTCCGGGAGTTCGGTCTCGTATCCGAAGGTGTCGAAGCCGACGCGTCCGCCCTGTTCGGCGATCCAGGTGTCGCGCGTCTTGTCGGCATTCACACCGTCGTCGACGTGCCCGAACAGCACGCGGTGGAGCGGCAGGCCCTCGTCGTGGAAGATGGCGATCGCATTCTCGGCGTCGATCGCCAGGTGGGTCAGGATCGGCACGCCGGTGCTCAGGGCGGCGCGGGCGGCGGCACGGTAGATGCGCTTGTCCAGATCCGTCATCCGGCCACCGCGGCTCACCCCGACCTTGATGACGCCGGCGCGGCTGCCCGTGCCGCCGATGCCGACGGTGATCTCGTGGACGAACTGCCGTGTCAGGTAGTCGACGTCGGCGCGGGCGAAGTGCGGCAGGGCCGTGTCGCCGCCGACGAAACCGGTGCACGCGACGATGTGGACGCCGGTCTTCGCGGACAGCGACTTGTAGTAGTCGACGTCACGGCCGTTGCAGATCCCGGTGACGTCGACGAAGGTCCCGCCCCCGTACTCGTGGAACTTGCGCAGCTTCGGGACGGTCTCCTGGTATCGCTCCTCGGGGGTCTTCCACCACTGCGTGTCCAGTTCGGAGCCCGGCATGCCGTACCCGATGTGCTCGTGGACGGCCACGATCCCCAGCTCCTCGCTCGCGATCGGCCCCAGAACGGTGTTCACTCTCGACACAACATTCACCTCTACAACGTCGAAATTGGATGGTTGCCCGTTGTCGCCGAATGTCAGCGCACGGACAGCAGGTCGCGCGGGTTGTCGACGAGGATGCGCCGGACGTCCGCGCTGCTGAGCCCCTCCGCGGTGAGGAGCGGCACGAACGTCGACAGGACATAGCTGAACGGGAGGTCGCGCTCCGGCTGCCCCTTGGCGACACCGATTGCGTTGCTCGAGAGCAGGATTCGATCACCGTGCCCGGAGTCGACCAGTTCGCGCACCACTGCGGCACGCTCGCGGTCGGCGATGTAGACGTCATCGTCCGAGCCCACGTGGTCCAGGGCGACGAAGGCACCGCGGCGGGCGATTTCCAGCGGTGCGCCGGCCTTCACCGCGTCCGTGCGGTCGAGTCCGCCGACGACGACACGGTCGGCGGGCACCTTCTCCTCGCGGAGGATCTCGAGGTCGTTCAGTGCGTCCTTACCGAAGCGGATCGACACCGCGACACCGGTACCGAGGGCGGCGCGCGCCGCGCCGCGGAACAGGCTCTCCTCGGTGGCCGTCATGCCGTCGCGATTCGCGGCGGTGGTCACCAGGCCCGCGGCGCCGCGGCGCTCCACACGGGGAACCACCATTCCCTCGGTGACCTCCTTGCCGAAGAGGTCGGCGAACTTCTCCGCGGGCCACGGCGTCGGCGGATTGGTCTGCGGCGTAAGGAAGTAGCCGCCGAGCATCTCCTCCGGGCCCATGCCCGTCGATGCGACGATGTGCACACCCGTCGTGCGCGAGAGTGCCTCGTACAGCGTCACGTCGCGACCGTGGAACATGCCGGTGCTGTCGACGATCGTCCGTCCGCCGTGCGCCCGGAAGTCCGTCAGCTTCGCCGCCAGGACCTCGAAGATCTCGGCACGGTCCAGGGTGACGTCGAACGCGTACTCGGCGCCCGGGACCACCGACAGCAGGGCCTCGTGAACGGAGACGACACCCAGCTCGTCTGCGGAGACCGGACCGAGGACGGTGTGAACGATGTTGCCGTCGGCTTTGTGGGTGCCAGTCATCGGCACTTCCTTTCGTCAGCGTCGCGTCAGCACGACGTGGTACCCATCACGGTAGATTTCACATTACGTGGTGTCAAGTGAGTTATCTAAACGACAATTGACTGTGCTGACAGATTCGTGGCTGTACTGCGGCTACAATCTGAGGCCATGTCGCTCCGTGCCGCGCAGAAACAGATGACCTACGAGCTCTTTCTCGCGAAAGGACTGGAGCTGTTCGACACCAAGGGCTACGCCGCGACGACGATCGACGACATCGCCACCGCGGCCGGCTCCACCCGAACAACCTTCTACCTGCACTTCTCGTCCAAGGCGGAGGTGATGAGCGCGCTGCTGACGAAGGTCGACGCGATCCTCACGACCGCCGACGACCCCACGCTCACGGCAGTGGTCGCCTCCGGCTCGCGCGAGCAGATCCGGGTGTGGCTCGATCGCAAGTTCTCGCAATGGGACGAGATCAAGCCGTACCTCACCGCGTCCTATCAGGCCGCGACCGAGCCGGATGTCGCGGCCAGGACCGAGCAGTGGTTCGACGACGCGGTCGGAGCCATGAGCGCGGGGCTGGACCAGGCGAACCGCTTTCCGCCGGATCGTCGCCGGATCCGCTGCGTGCTCGCATTCGGGCAGCTCGAGTACCTCTCGCGCCGCTACTTCTCGGTCGGCTGGGCCACACCCCGCGACGTCTGCCTGGACGAGCTCACCGGGGCGTGGTGCCACCTTCTCGCGTCGGACGACTGAGCAGCACTCCCTCAGCGGACGGCGACGCCGCCCACATCGCCTGCCACGTCGGCGATGTCGTGCAGTCCGTCGGTGCCCGGATCGACCGACGCCGCCGGCTCCGGTCGACTGCCGAAGAGCCCGAACAGGGTCAGGACGGCGGACGCGGCGGCGCACAGGGCGCACACCAGGAAGGCAAGGCCGTAGCCCGCGCCGAGTGAGGTGAACGCCAGATCGCCGATCGCCGCCGGCATGTGCGGCATCGAGTTGAGCGCCATCGCGCCACCCTGCTCACCGATCCCCAGAACCGCGCCGGCATGGGCCTGATCGAGACCCGACTCCCCCACTGCGGCACCGAGACCGTCACGCACCCGGCCGTTGGCGACACTGTTGGCGACCGCGGCGACCAGAACGGGGCCGAGGGCGAAGCCGAAGTCGCGCAACAGATTCGTTGTGGCGCTGGCCATGCCGGCCAGGTGCAGTGGCACGGTGTTGATGGCCACCGCGGTGATCGACGCGACCGTGAAGGCGAACCCGACGCCGAGTAGCAGCATCGGCAGGATGAAGTCGGTCCACTCCGCGGTCCGGACGTCGAACTGCGAGCAGACGAACGCGGCGACCGCGATGAGCAGGAAGCCCGACGTCAGCACCCAGCGCGGCGAGATGCTGTGGATCAGGCGGGACACGAGCGGCACCAGCAGGAACGCCGGCCCCTGGATGACCAGGAACAGCACGCCGATCTTCAGCGGCGACACATGCTGCACCGCGCCGAGCCAGATGCTCATCGAGAAGCAGGTGCCGAGGAAGGCGAACATGCCTACGACGGCGGTGATGCCCGAGATCGCGAATACCCGGTTGGCGAACAGATCGAGATGCAGCAGCGGCACCTCGGTGCGCAACTCGACGACGACGAAACCGACCAGGCACCCGACTCCGACGACGAGGCCCACGACGATCGCGGTGTCCCCCCAACCGACCTCGGACCCTTGAGTCAGCGCCCACAGCAGGGCAATCAGGCCGACGGCCAGCGTCACCTGACCGGGGACGTCGAGCTTGCGGCCCTCCGGCGAGGACGAATCCTGGGCGCCCAGCGAGACGACGAACGAGATCAGCGCGGCAGCGATCACGACGCCGAAGGCCCAGCGCCAGTTGCCGTACTCGGCGAGTACGGCGGCCATCATCGGCGAGACCGCGGCACCGAGGGACAGGAAACCCGCCCACAACGCGATCGCCTTGGCACGGGCCTGGGCGTCGGGGGCCACGGCGGCGATCATGGCGAGCGAGATCGGATAGAGCGCGCCGGCGCCGATGCCCGCGATCGCCTGACCGATCCACATCAGATGCACCCCTTGCGCACTCGCGCACAGGGCCGCCCCGACGACGATCAGCAGCACTCCCCCGAGCAGCAGGCGTTTGCGCCCGAACAGGTCGCCGAGCACGCCGAAGGTCAATTCGAACACCACCATCGTCGTGGCGAATGCGGCACTGATCCACGTGAGTTCCGCGCCGGAGATGGTGAAGGACTGCTGGAAGGTTCCGTTCAGGGCGCCGGGCAGCGAGTACGCCACCTGGGCGACCATGACCGCCAGGCACGCGGCCACGAGGGTCGCGGCATATCGCGGCGATCGCGCAGTCGAGTTACTCATCGTGTGAGCTCCTTGCTCGAGGATTCCCGAACCGCCGCACCGGCAGCCGGAAGCGCGTTTGTGATACACACCACGCACTGATTGAGCAAGGTGTCACATCGGTTTACAGCCTGTCAAGGTTTTGCGGGATTCCCGCCCGGCTCGAAAGCAGATGCCTCGACGAGGATCTCCCGCAACCAGCCGATGAACTCCTCATCCGCCAGGCGCGGGTTCCACACCACGTCGACGCCCAGCGACGCGACCGGCAGCGGGAACTCTTCGATCCGCAGGTCCACTCGCTCCCGCATCGCGACCGCCACCCGCAGGGTGTGCACCGCCACGCCGCCCGCGGTGGCCACCAGGTGTGGGATGAGCAGGTGGTCGGAGATGAGCGTCCCGATCCGGTACTGCACGCCGTGCGCGTCCATCGCGGCGTACGGCGCGACCCGATGCCGGGAGTCGTAGGCGACGTGGGGCAGCGAGGCGAGCAGGTCCAATGCCGATGCCTCGGGATCGCTGTCCGGCTGGGCGATCACCACCCACCGGTTCTCGTAGAGCCGATGGCGCGGGTACGGCGAGGTGAACGCCTCGGACACGAGTACGACGTCCACCCCGTCCTCCGTGAAGTCGCTCGCCTGAGGCACGACGAAGTTGCGCACCCGGAGGGTGGCGTTCGGCGCCCGCTCGGCGATCAGCCGCGCCAGCGCGGGCCCGACCACGAAGGCCGTGCTGGTGGTCATCGCCACCGTGATCGTGCGCCTGTCGCGCGCAGGGTCGAAGCCCGGGAAGTTCACCACCCGCGCGGTCTGCCGCAGCAACTCACGCAGTGGCGCGATGAGTTCCAGGGCGCGCGGGGTGAGCACCAGGCCGCTCCCCTGCCGCATCACCAGGTCGTCACCGATCATCCGGCGCATCCGTCCCAGGGCATGACTCATCGCGGGCTGGGACATGCCCACCCGCTTCGCGGCGCGAGTAACCGATCCCTCCTCGAGCAGCGCCAGCAGAGGCACCAGCAGGTTGAGGTTGACCGACGCGAGCCGCTCCAGGCCGAGATCACTCGAGTGGTCCCCGGGTTGGTTCATCCACACGAAGTTACGCGTCCTCCTGACGAACCGTCGGCGCTCCGGCCGAGGCCATGCGGCGCAGTTTCGGAATCGGGACCCGGTGATTCACGGCGACCGCGACACCGTGACCGTCGTCGTGCGTCCAGCGCATCACCGACGGTCCGTGTGCGCTGTCACCGAGGAGGAACTCGGGTTCACCGCCGGCAGGCAGATGGCCGACGGCCTTGAGGTTCAATCCGAACTGCTCGGTCCAGAAATATGGATCGAACTCGAGTTCCGGTGCCTCGTCGCCGGTCAGCAGCGCGAGGGCCGCGACCTTGGCCTGCTCGACGGCACTGCTCCACAGCGGAATTCGGCGTACCCCTGTGCGCGTCGGGATCGCTGAAACATCGCCGGCCGCGACGATGTCGGGTCGGATCCGCCCCCGCGAATCGGCCTCGAGGCGGCCACCGGTCATCAGTCCGCTGGCGGCCAGCCATTCCGTGTTGGGGATGTCGCCGACCGCACTGACGAGCAGGTCGGCCTCGACCCGTGATCCGTCCCCCAGGATCACGGCGTGCGAACCGTCGATTCCGGTGGCGGTACCGTCGACCAGTTTCAGTCCCTGGGCGACCGCGGCCGCGGTGAACGTCTCGGACAGGCAGGCCCCTAGGTGTGGCAGCATCGGCCTGCCGTCGGCCACCACCGTGACCGGACACCCCGCCGACAGGGCTGCGGATGCGATCTCCATGCCCAGGGGGCCGGCGCCGACGACCACGACGGAAGGTCGCGCCGCCAGCCGTTCCCGGAGAACCAGCGCATCGTCGAGGGTGCGCAGGGTCAGCTCCGCGCTGTGGTCGCCGCCCAGACGCCGGGCCCGCGACCCGGTGGCGATCACCAGTCCGTCGTAGGACAGGTCCGAACCGTCGTCGAACGTCACCCGGCGGGACCGGGCGTCGAGGCCGATTGCCGCCACCCCGAGCACCTCGGCGGCACCGTGCGTGGGCGGCGCCAGTTCGTGGGAACCGAGACCGTCGACGCGCTCCCGTTCCGCGGGATCCGGGGTCAACAGTGCCTTGGAGAGCGCGGGCCGCGAATATGCCGCCCGGGGTTCGTCCCCCACGATGGTCAGGTTGCCGTCGAAACCTGCGGCACGGAGGCTGTCGCACGCGGTCTGGCCGGCGATTCCGTTGCCGATGACCAGGATTCGCCCGGCAGCGTCGGTGAGCTTCATGAGAGTGTGAGTGCAGCCACGGGACAGACCCGGACAGCGGCGCCGGCGTCCGCGATTGCGGGGCTTCCCTCGGGGAGATCGTCGACGTCGAGAATCAGTTCGCCGTCGTCGTCGAGGTGCATCAGATCTGGAGCGATTTCTTCGCACAGTCCGTGTCCTTCACAGCGCGGCCGGTCGATTGAAATTTTCATGCTGGGACCACCTTCAGGATCTCGAGTACGTCGATGGAACGGGTGATGTTGCTGGGCAGCCGAATCGGCTCCGCGGCCACTAGCCGCTGGGTCTGTTCGGCCAGTGCCCCGATGACGGCGTGCGCTTCGAGGCGGGCCAAGCCCTGGCCGGCGCAACCGTGCGGGCCGTAGCCGAAGGCGAGGTGGTCGACCGGATTCCGCTCGACCAGAAAGGCGTCCGGGTCCTCGTAGTGACGAGGGTCGTGGTTGCCCGCACCGAAGAGGATCGCCACCTGGGATCCGGCCGGCACCACGGCGCCGTCGATGTCCACCTCGCGGGTCACGAAGCGGCCCCAGGCATGCACCGGCGCCCAGAATCGGAGCACCTCGTTGAAGGCCGCCGGCACCAGGGCGGGATCCCTCCGGACCAGGTCGAACTGGTCGGGGAAAGCCGAGAAGAGCGCGACGATGTTGCCGAGCGCGGCGATCGTGGTGTCCACACCCGCGCCCAGGTACTGGTGGATGATGTGGCCGGCGGTGCCGGGGGCAATGGCACCCCTGTCCTCGGCATCGAAAATGCCGCGGCCGATCGACCCCGGTGCCAGATCCTCGGCGCGAACCTCGGTGCACCAACCGTAGAGTTCGCCGGCAATCGGGAAGTTCTCCGCAGTCCGCTGGTTCATCGGACCGATGACCTCCATCGCGGCCTGTCCCCAGCGCAACATGTTGTCGCGTACTTCGCCGGTGAAGCCGATCAGGTCCGACACGACCTCGAGCGGAAAGACGCGGGCCAGTGAATCGATGGCCTCGAACGATCCCCCGGCGACGAGGTCCGCGACCAACGCGTCGGCCTTGGTCTTGATCTGGCCCCGGAGTCCCCGCAGCGCACGCGGGGAGAGGTTCTCGGTGAGGGTCGCACGCAAGTCGGTGTGGATCGGCGGGTCGGAGGCCAGCGACGTGCCCTGCAGCGCCTCGTTGACCATGGGGTTGAAGCCGATGGTCCGGGACGAGAAGGTGCCGGGGTCGGCCAGCGCGTCGCGGATGGCGTCGTACCGGGTCAGGGCGTAGACATCATTGGCGGGCAGATGCACCACCGCACCGAGATCGCGGAGTTCGGCGTACGTCGGATAGGGGTCGGTCAGGATGTCGTCGGCGAAGAGGTCGACATCGGAAGTCGCGGGAGTGCTGGTCATTCCCCCAGTGAAGTGACT
>JBCEBZ010000388.1:0-1660 GCA_039206675.1 Rhodococcus sp. (in: high G+C Gram-positive bacteria)
CGCACGTCGTGCACCTGGACACGCTGCCGCTGTCGGTGAACGGCAAACTCGACCGCAGGGCCCTGCCCGCACCGGAGGTTCGCTCGGCCGCCGCCGAATATCAGCCCCCACGGACGGCGGCCGAACGCGCCGTCGCCACCGTGTTCGGCGAGGTCCTCGGCATCGACCGGGTCGGAGCCACGGACGGCTTCTTCGACCTCGGGGGCAACTCGCTGATCGCCACCCGCGCCGCGTCCGCGCTCGGGTCCGAACTGGGCATCGACTTCCCGCTGCAGTGGATGTTCAACGACCCCACACCGCGGTCGCTGGGGCAGCGCATCCAGAACGCGACGGCCGACGGAGTGCACGGCGCCGGCGCCTCGCTCGACGTGCTGCTCCCGATCCGCACCCGGGGGACGGCGGAGCCGCTGTTCTGTGTCCACCCGTTCATCGGACTCGCATGGAGCTACGCCGGGCTGAGCCGGGAACTGACCGAGGACCGGCCGATCTACGGGCTGCAGTCGCCGGCGCTGACCGAGGCCGAGCAACACCTGGACACCATCACCGACTTCGCGGATCGCTACGTCCGCGAGATCCGCTCGATCCAGCCGCACGGCCCGTACCACCTGGTGGGCTGGTCGCTGGGTGGGGTGATCGCTCACGAGATGGCGGTGCAGTTGCAGGAGGCGGGCGAAGAGGTGCGTCTGCTCGGGCTCCTCGACAGCTACGTCGGTCTCGATCGCAGTGTGGAGAACACCGCGACCACCGCGGATCTCCTCGGCGGTGCCGGCCTGGACCTGCCCGACGACGGTGTTCTCGACGAACTCGCTCCGGACGGGCAGTTCGACGCCGGGCGGGCGGCCGCTCTGCTGCGGGTCGTCGGCGGTCCGCTGGCGGCGCTCACCGCCCCGGAACTCGACCGGATCTACCGCAACGCGGTGCGAGCCCCCGACCTGATCGACGGACACCGTCCGAGGGTGTTCGACGGCGAACTGGTGTTCTTCACCGCAGCCCTCGACGACGGCTTCCACGTCGACCCGGTGACGTGCTGGGGTCCGTTCGTGCGCGGACGGATCGACGAACACCCGGTGGACGCGACGCACTGGACGATGACGACACCGGACGCCCTCGCCGCGATCGCCCCGCACCTCGCGCGTTCGCGGCGCCGGCCGCGGCACGCCGCGCCCAACGCCGGCAGGGACACCGACCCCGACGGCAGCGCGAACCGGCCGCATTCGGTGCGCTGACCGCCCCCGCCGCCGCTCAACCGACCGCGAGGTTTGGTTTGGGCGGTGAAGGGGGAATACCACGAAATGTGAGTGGTTGTAGTGAAAATGAGCGGTTGACCACCCGGAACATCGTGGACGCCGGACCCGCCGTGGCTTCAGGGTGCCGGTTTCATACCCCAGGTGTGAGATCTGCCCGAAGAGAAGACCAAACCCTTGACTCCGCCGTACCGAATAGTAGATTGAGAGCGGTCATGTGACCTACCTCTCAAACGGTACGGAAGCCCGGGAGGTCGGTCATACGTGGTTTCTTCGACTGCGTGTTCGGGGCGTGACGCTCGGTGCTTGGTGTGCTCGGAATGTAACGCGCCCGCGTTCAGCAGATCGGAGTGCTTGGATGAGTCCTGGCGAGACGGTGACCAGCCCAGTGACCTACAGAAGCTTGTCCGTGTCGA